>CAZPCC010000054.1:0-1533 GCA_964584905.1 uncultured Gemmatimonadaceae bacterium
CTGGGCGATGGAAATCGAGGAAGGCCGCTTCCTGTACGAGCTGGCACGACCCGAGGGGCGCCTGTTCCAGGTCGAGTTCGATTTGAGCGAGCCCGTCGATCTACCGCCCGCGCCGTGGGGCCATGAACTCGTGAAGGTGCCGTCGCCCGACTAACGAATCCCGAGCGGCGACGTCTTGCTGAGCGCGAACCGGCATTCGGTGCGCTCATCGGCGTAGAGCGTGTAATCGCCGATGGGCGCTGCGGCGTCGTTGAGCATCACCTGGTCCCAGGCCCAGGTGTACAACACGGTTTCGCCGGGTCCATATTCGACCGGGATCGGCGCTTGGGTGCACATCAAGCCGGTGTCGTCTGTCGCGATGACCTCATTCGCGGCATTAACGACTTCGAATCCCACGGGTGGGCATCCGTTAGGGTGCGTGAGCACGACCGGCGCGCTCGAGTCGTTCCGCACCCCCATGCGCACGTTGATCAACTCACCTTGGATGAATTCGGTCTCGGGCTGACCGAACCGGTCGATAATCTCGAGCGTCGTACTCATCGAAGCGCAGTGGGCCGGTGGCGGGTTGTACGCATACGTATAGCGCTGCCGCCACTCGTACGGTTCAGGCGGGTCGTCTTCGGAACAGCCAACCAGGATCAGCGGAATCAACAGCATTGCCAATGCTTTGCGCATGACCCGATTATATTCAAGCATTTGATATAGTCGAGCGATGATCACGCCCGCTCTGCTTGCCCTCGCCGTCGGCGCCGGAACGCCGGCGTCCGCCATGCTCCACGACATCGCCGCAGCGCCGTCCGCAACGCGCATCGAGGCCGACATCAAGACCCTTGTCGAGTTCGGTACACGACATACGCTGTCCGAGACCGAGTCCGACACGCGTGGCATCGGCGCGGCACGCCGCTGGATCCACGCCGAATTCGAGCGCATATCTGCCGACTGTGGCGGCTGCCTCGAAGTCAGCTACGTCAGCGGCACCGTGTCCGGTGAGACCCGAATTCCGGATCCCGTCGAGGTCGTCAGCGTGATTGCGGTTCAGCGCGGCACGAGTGACCGGAACCGCTACGTCATCATGAGCGGCGACATCGACTCGCGCGTTACGGACCCGATGAATTTCACCGACGACTCACCCGGCGCGAACGATAACGCATCGGGACTCGCCGGCACGCTCGAGGCGGCGCGCGTGCTGTCGAAGCGCAAGTTCGGCGCGACCATCGTGTACGCGGCGCTCGCGGGTGAAGAACAAGGCCTGTTCGGCGGCAAGATTCTTGCCGAGCAGGCGAAGGCCGAAGGCTGGCGCATCGAGGCCGTGCTCAACAACGACATGATCGGCAACATCGCGGGCATCAACGGCGTTGTGGACAACACGAGTGCGCGCGTGTTCGCCGAGGGCACGCGCGTGAACGAAACCGCCGACGAAGCGCGCATCCGCCGCTTCACCGGCGGCGAGGTCGATTCACCCTCCCGCAACCTCGCGCGTTATGTCGACCGCATCGCGGACCTGTACATCCCGAATCTCGACACCATGATGAT
>CAZPCC010000055.1:0-19087 GCA_964584905.1 uncultured Gemmatimonadaceae bacterium
CAACGTTCTGTTCCCCGTTCCCGATTCCCGATTCCCGATTCCCCATTCCCAATCTCCCCGACCCCGACCTCGACCCCGACCCGCGTAGCGGCCGCCCGCGCCCCCCGTTATCTTGTGAAGAAATTCACAAGGCCGTCCGTGAAGCGCGTTGCTGATTCGACTGTTCGCAGGCTTTCACTATATCTCCGCTACCTCGAAGAGTTCGAGGCGGGCGGCTCATCGACCATCTCGAGCGACGAGCTGGCCGCGCGCGCCGGCACCACTTCGGCGCAGGTTCGAAAGGACCTCTCCGTGTTCGGCTCCTTCGGCAAGCGCGGCCTCGGCTACGACGTACCGGCCCTCACTCGCCGACTCCGCGAGATTCTCGGACTCGAGCGGGAATGGCACGTCGTAATCGTTGGAGCCGGCAAGATCGGCGAAGCGCTCGCTCAGTATCGCGGCTTCCGGCAGCGAGGGTTCACGATCGTCGGGGTCTATGACAGCGACCCGCGCAAGATCGGTACGGCGTTCCAGTCGTTTACCGTAGGTGACATTCGCACGATCGCCGAGGACATACGCACAAACCGCGCGGACATCGCAATCCTGTCGGTCCCGGCTGACGCCGCGCAGCGGGTGCTCGACCAGATCGTCGCCGCGGGAATACGCGCCGTACTGAACTTCGCGCCGGTGCAGCTCCAGGCTCCCGATCACGTTACGGTAAGGACCGTGAACATGGCGCTGGAGCTCGAAGGGCTGTCATTCGCGTTGACGAACGCCGATTCCGTACAGAGCGCCTAGCTCGAGCGACGAGGGACGAGGGACGAGCCACGCGCGACGCGCGACGAGGGAAGTGCCGAACCGTTTCCGTTTTCCCTTTCCCGTTTCCCGGCCGTCAGCGATTCCCGATTCCCGATTCCCGATTCCCGCAGTTCGTCCTCAGCAGCGCCGCGAACGCCTCTGGGGTAAGCGTCTCCGGGCGAGCGTCCGGATCGATGCCAGCCGCGGCGAGGAGGGAATCTGCGGTTCGGGCATCGAGATCGAAGAGCGTGCGCACCACTCGCCGCATCTGCTTGCGCCGCAGTCCGAAGGCGCCTTGCACAAGCGTGCGGAACGCCGCTTCCTCTTCTGGCCTGACGATCGGATCGGCGCGCGGCGTGATTCGCACCACCACCGATTCGACCTTGGGCGGCGGCTGGAAGGCTCCCGGCGGCACACGAAAAAGCACCTCGGTACGGGCGATAGCCGATAGAGTCACGGTGAGCGCACCGTATATGCGCGATCCCGGTTCGGCTCCCATGCGTTCACCCACCTCACGCTGAAGCAGCAGCACGGCGCACTTCGGGCGCGGCGGGCGCATGGCGTGAAACAGAATCGGGGTCGTGATGTTGTAGGGGATGTTACCGACCAGTGAATAGTCGCCGCCGGCTACGGCAGCAAGGTCGGTATCGAGCACATCCCCCTCCACGATCGTCAGGCGGTCGGTGCCCGCGAAGCGGTCGCGCAGCTTGCGTACCAGGTCCCGGTCGATCTCCACCGCGACCACCCGCGCGCCGGTGTCGAGCAGATGCGCGGTCAGCGATCCCCGTCCCGGTCCGATTTCCAGGACCGTGACGCCCGGTCCGGCACCGGCACCGGCAGCCACGCGGCGCAGGATCCCGGGATCGGTCAGAAAGTGCTGCCCAAACCGTTTTCTGCGCGGCGTCGCGGGACCCGTGTCGTCCGCTTCGCGCGCCACCGTCAGGTCCGGAGGATGACGCAGGTCTGGTCGTCAGGCAGATCCAGGCCGCCGGTGTGCAGGGCCACCGCCGCGAAGATGCCGGCCAGAATCTCCGCCGGCGGGCGGCCGAGCCGGCTCCGCACGGCTTCGAGCACACGCTCCTCGCCGAACCGGCTGTCGTCGCTGCCATGCGCATCGGAGAGGCCATCGGTGAACAGCAGGAGCGTATCGCTCGATGTCCACGGGCGCTTCCGCTCATGAACCTTCGATTCACCGAGTCCGAGTGGCGGATCGATTGCGCCGAGTCGCGTGCTCTTGCCGTCGGAGCCGATCAGGAAGGCGTGCGGCAACCCCGCGTTGGCGTACGACATGCGCCCAGCGGTGCCGTCGATCACCGCATAGATCGTGGAGATCGACATCTCGGTCTTCGCCAGCTCCTCGCCTAGCGATTCGAGCAGGCGCTCGAGCATGGCGGCCGGGCCAGCCGAGCTCTGCGCGTGAATCGCCGATGCGCTCATCGCCAGCGCCATGATCAGGGCGGCGCCGTATCCGTGGCTGGATACATCGGCAACCATTACCCCGGTTCGATCGCCGGAGAGGGGAAACAGCTGGAAAAAGTCGCCCCCAACGCTCTCAGCGGGCACCACTCTCGCCGCGACGGTGGCTTGCGGTGCGACGATGTCGGTTCGTGGCAACAGCTTCATCTGCAGATCGTGGGCGAGTTCCATCTCACGTACCAGCTGCTGTCGCTCGAGTGACTCGGCAACCAGCCGCGCGTTCTGAAGCGCGGTTCCGATCTGCGTGGCGATCGCCGCGACCAGTTTCTGGTCGCCCGCGCTGAACGTGAGCCCGGTAGACCGTCCCGAAAGGTTGACCACACCTAACGGCTCACTCGTGCCACCGGGTGCCGTCCACATGATCGGAACGGACAGCATGGCGCCCCGGCGGTACGGCGCTTCGGCCTCGCACTGCATGGCCGTCTCATCGACGATCATCGCACGCTGTTCCCGGAACACCCGGGCCGAGACGCTGCGGGGGTCGCCCTCATCGATGAGTGGAAGCGAGCGCGCGTCGGCGCCTTGCGCGGCCAGGGCGTGCAGCACACGTGCGTTCGCATCGAACACAAGCAACGATCCGTAGCCGGCACCAACCGTCTCACTCAGCTCGTGAAGTATGGTCGCCGCAACTTCCTCGAGTGCCACCGACCGCCCGAGAATCTCGGTGATGGTGTAGAGCAGGTTGATCTCCTCGTACCGCTCGGCGAGCTCGGTGGCCGCGTGCTCCACCTCGAGCGTAGCCTGGATGTGCAGCGTGACGATCGGGAGCAGCAGGTCGAGATAGTCGGCGAGTGAAGCGCCATTTTCCTTGCAGGGTCCAACGGAGAGCCAGCCTCGGTGCGGACCGGGGATCACGGCGATGATCGCCGCGCCGCCCGGTGAGTCGACCGTGAGGGGCGGTCCGCTCATCCGTGGCGGGAGCCAATCGGCCGCTGAGGCGGAAACGGATCCTGCTTCCTTTCTGAGTGATTCTCCGTCGGACGACCATACCGCGGCATCGCATTTCGTAGCCCGCCTGAACGCGCCGAGGACTCTTCCCAGTTCACTCATCTCGTCGGAGCGTCAGGCGAACGACGTTCCCGTCGTGCGTGAATCGCTCGACCCGGTGCATGAGCTTGAGCATGAGATAGAGTCCACGCCCGTCTTCTCGCCGGATGTTTTCCGGCGCGGTGGGATCGCCAACGCTCTCTTCCAGGTTGAAACCGCCGCCTTCGTCGATTACGTCGATGACGACCCGTTGCGCATTGGCGTCGGCGCGCACGTATACGGCCTTGTCAGGGTCGGACAGATTGCCGTAGAGGATGGCATTGGCGAGCGCTTCGGCCAGGGCGACCGGGATGTTGAGCGCGCACTGCCGGTTGGGATACGACAACTCGCGGCATTGCCGCTGCACCAGCGCCACGATTCGCTCGATGAAGCGCACGTCGCTGGGTATGCTCGTCTCCAGCGTCAGGCGGAGGTGCATATCGGCGGACGGTGCGCCGTTGCCGCCAGCGAACGACGCCATCAGCCCGGGGTGAGGGTCAAGCCAGGGCGAACGAGCCGGCGGCGCAGCGGCGCCGCCGGCCGTACGTCAGAAGCTCTCGAGCGCTCTCTCACGTGAGTCCGCGATCTGGAACAGCGTGTCCAGCTTCGTGAGCTCGAACAGCGTCTTGAGGTCTTCATTGAGATTGGCAAGGCGAAGTTCCCCGCCCTGTTCACGGATCTTCTTGGACAACGATACCAGCACGCCCAACCCCGAGCTGTCGATGTACCCGGTCTGACTGAAGTCGATGAGAAACTTGCGCTCACCGCGCTCCAGTTCATCCAGGACCTTCTGCTTCAATTCCTGACGATTGCCGACGATCAGTTGTCCTTCAACATCGACCACGACAATTTCTCCCTTCTTCTGTAGCGCGAAGCTCATTTCTCGTCCTCTCCCGGCGTTTCAATGTAGCCCCCAGAGCCGCCTATCCCACCGACTGAAGCGCGGTGATCGACGCCACGTTCATAATGTCTTCAGTTATCGCCCCGCGCGAAAGGTCATTGCACGGACGAGCCAAACCCTGCACGATCGGACCGAAGGCGGCTACCCTGGCCAGTCGCTCTACCAGCTTGTAGCCGATGTTGCCGGCGTCGAGCGACGGAAAGACCAGGACATTGGCGCGCCCCGCCGCAAATGATCCCGGAGCTTTTCTGCCCGCGACGTTCTCAATGAGCGCCGCATCTCCCTGCAATTCCCCATCCACGCGAAGGTCGGGCTCACGCTCCCTCAGCAACCTGGTCGCCTCTCGCACGCGGTCGACTGCAGGCCCGGAGCCGCTCCCGTGCGTGCTGTACGACAGCATCGCCACGATCGGGTCATCGCCCACGATTTTGCGCCGATCGCGGGCGGCAGCTACGGCAATATCGGCCAGTTGAGGCGCCGACGGCTCGGGGACCATGGCGCAGTCGGTGAAGGTCAGGATCTCGGGGCCGCGCATCCGAAAGTCACCCATTTCCATGTAGAACGCACTGGAAACGGTGGCGACGCCGCTGGCGGCCCCCACGTGCCAGAGGGCGGCACGTAGTACATCCGCCGTTGTCGTCACCGCACCCGCCACCGAGCCGGCAACCTCGCCCAGGGCAACCAGCCCCTGCGCAAAATGGAGCGGTGTGCGCGCGTGCGCCTGGGCCACCTGGAGTGTCATGCCTCGATGTGCCCGCCGCTCCAGCAGCCGCTCGGCGATCAGTGCGGTGCGCGAATCAGTAGCGGGATTGACTACCTCAACGCCCGCGTCGATCGCCTGCGCGTGCGTATCCGGACGCTCGGGATCGAGCACGAGCACCGGCACCACGTAGCCTGGCGCCGAGAGGAAGAGCGCGGCACGCAGCACCCGTTCGTCCGTGCTTTCCGGAAAGACGATGCGTGGGCAGATGCGGGCCGCGCGCCGACGAAGAGAATCGACGAACTCACTCACGATGACGTGAAGCGGGCGCGGAGGGAGCGTGCGACCTCAGGGTGCACCAGGGCGCTGATATCACCGTCGAATCGGGCGATCTCTCTAACGAGACTCGAGCTGATGAACGTGAGATCCAGCGACGGCACCATGAACAACGTCTCCAGTCTCGGGAAAAGATGCCGGTTCATTAGTGCCATCTGGTATTCGTACTCGAAGTCGCTCAGCGCCCGCAATCCGCGAATACTCATCGTGGCGCCTATTTCGCGAGCGAAGTCCACGAGCAATCCGCTGAATTCACGCACCTCCACTCGGGGCTCGCCGTCCAGGCTGTGAACGATCAGCCTCTTACGCTCCTCAATGGTGAGCAGTGGCTGCTTGGAGACGTTCGTCGCTACCGCTACCACGAGCCGATCGACGAAGGCGAGGCTCCGCCGAATTACATCCTCGTGGCCGCGCGTCACCGGATCGAAGCTGCCGGCGTACAAGCCTATTCGCATAGCGGAGTGTGTGCGGCGAAGTCAGTCGCCGGTGCGAAAGAAGGTGAGGGCGGTATCGCCGTAGCGGCGAGAGTCACCCCCAGGGGGAACGGGATCATCGTGGCGATGCTCAATGCCAAGAATGCGCGCAAAGGGCACGGTGAGCCAGCGCGAAGCCACCTTGTCAGCGAGGCCGAGCCCGTACGGGGGGTCCGCGAAGCATATGTCGAATGCATTGGCCTCGAGCCTGTCGATGAACCGGACAGCATCGGCCTTGTGGACCACGATTTCGCTCTCGACGCCCAGCCTGGCGGCATTGTCGCGCAGCGCCGAAAGACTCTTCGAGCCGATCTCCACGAACTCGGCACGGCTGGCGCCACGCGACAGCGCCTCCAGTCCGAGAGCCCCGGAGCCGGCGAAAAGATCGAGCACGGCGGCTTCGGGGAGATCGAGCTGCAGAATGCTCATCCACGCCTCGCGCACGCGGTCGGCGGTGGGGCGCACCCTGGCATCGGCGGGGCTCCGCAGCCGGTGCCCACGCCATCGTCCGCCGACGATGCGCATCGTTATGCGCGGACGTCGGCGAGCCGTGCCTGCATGCGGGGCGCTCCATTCCAGTCATCCCGCTCGAGGCGAAACGCGGCGTCTATGCTGTCGCCCTGGCTGAGCGTGGCCGCCAGCGGACCGAGCCCCCAGCCGATCGCATCGAGGTAGGCGCCATTCTGTTCCAGCCGCAGCTTGAGATGTCCGTCGCCGACGGCGCGGGGGGGAGCGGACAGACGCACGCCGCGGGCGACGAACACCGGCGCGGCGTTGCCGATGCCGAACGGCTCGAAGTGGCGCAGCAGGGCGTCGAGCTCGAAGCCGGCGTCGGAGAGAGCGAGCTCGAGATCGATGCGAAGATCGTGGACAAGGTCCTCCGGCGAGAGCGTCTCCCTGGCCACATCGTTGAACCGCTCGGCGAAGTCGTCGACGCGACCTCGCTCGATGCTGATCCCAGCGGCGGCCCGGTGACCGCCGAACCTGACGAGCAGGTCGCGGCACCGTGCCAGCGCTCCGTGCAGATCGAATACCGGAATGGAACGGCCGGAGCCTTTCCCCATGTCCCCTTCGAGCGCGATTAGCACGGTGGGGCGGCACACCTCCTCGACGATCCGCGAAGCGACGATGCCAATGACGCCGGGGTGCCACCCGGGCTCGGCCATAACGAGTCCCGCCGTGTCATCGAGGTCTATCGAATCGAGCCGCTTCATGGCGGTGGCGAGCGTTTCGCGGTCGATCTGCTGCCGCTCACGATTCATCTCTTCCAATTCGCGAGCGATGGTGTTGGCGGTGTGCTCGTCATCGGCCAGCAGCAGCTCGACTCCGCGCAGTCCGTGTCCGATACGGCCAACGGCGTTGAGTCGTGGTGCAAGCACGTAGCCCACGCGTCCAGCGGTGAGTGCCTTGCCATCCAGCCCCGCAGCGCGGATCAGGGCTCGCAAACCGATGGATGGCTGGTTGGCGAGCACGCGCAGGCCGAGCCGCGCCAGCACCCGGTTCTCGCCACGGAGCGGAGCTACATCGGCGATCGTGGCCAGCGCCACGAGATCGAGATGACGGTGGACGAGCGATTCGCTGGCGCCGGCGGCCCGCACGAGCGCCAGCGCGAGCTTGAAGGCTATTCCCGCCGCAACGAGCGACTTGTCCGGATAGGTGCACAGCGGCTGGCGCGGGTTGAGAATCGCCAGGCACTCGGGGAGCGGACCTCCAGGCAGGTGGTGGTCGGTAACGATCACATCGATCCCCGCCGCGCAGGCGCGGGCGACGGCGGCGTGGGCGCTCGTGCCGCAATCGGCGGTAAGGAGGATGCGAGCACCATCGGCTATCGCGGCATCCACCCCGGCATCGGACAGATCGTAGCCGTCGCGCACGCGGTGAGGAATGAAGGGCGTGGCAGTGCCGCCCAGCTCGCGAATGACGCGTACGAGGAGCGCCGTCGAAGTCATTCCGTCCACGTCGTAGTCTCCGTGGACCATGATCCGCTCGCCGGCGGCGATCGCCCGCGTTATGCGTTCGACGGCATCGCTCATGCCGTGCATGGACGCGCTGTCGTGCAGCTGATCCAGCCGCGGGCGCAGGAATCGCTTGGCGCCTTCGATCTCGACGAAACCGCGGCGCGCGAGTAGCGCGCAGATGGGAGGCGGCAGCCGAAGCGCGGAATTCAGCGCCGCTACCACGGCAGCGTCCGGGGGATCCGGAAAGAGCCAGCGCGGACGCTGTCGTTCGCGTTCCGGGCCGGTGGATGATGGCGAAGCGGTCGGTGCGGTCACGGCAGGAAAGTTACGAGCCGTGCATCACCCGAACAAGCATCATCCTGTTGCGTACAGTAGCACTCCGCATCCCTCGCATGCCTCGATCTTGCGGCCGGCAAAAATCTCGTTGCGACGCTGCATCGGCACCGCCGTTCGGCAGTTGCCACAGGAGAACCCATCCAGGCGCACGAGAACCGACGCATGGCCGCGCGTTCGCAGACGATCATAGCGAGTGAGCAGAGCGCGCGGAATGCTGCTGGCGCGTTCGCTGCGTCGCTCACGGGATGTAGTCAGCTCCCCGGCAAGCACTGTACGATCGGCCTCGAGCGCCTCGCGTTCCCCGCGCTGCCGCTCGTCGACTTCGGCCAGTTCCAGCTCGTGAAGCTCGGCCGCCTGAGTCAGATCACGTATCCGCTCCTTGAGCGACTGCAGCTGCGACTCGTCCGACGCAACGACGCGCTGCACCTGTTCGAGTTGCGACGTAGCGGCCGCCGCTTCCTTCGGTTTGCGCACCACATCCATCTGCGCGCTGAACTTCTCCTGCAGCTCCCGGTGCTCGTCGACCGAACGCTGAGCGTCGCGCTCACGCTGCTGCTCGATGGCTATCTGCTCCCGTGATCTGGTCACCGTCTCGGCGAGTGCCGCACGCGACCGGTTCAGCTCAGCCTCGCGTGCATCCAGCGCACGCGAAATGCCGGACAGCCGGTCGAGGTCCTCATCGCACTGCTGTAGCGCCAACAAGTTTTCGAGTTCGGAATTCACCTCTCCTCCTGTGTGTGGTTAGGCTTCGGCGCCGCGGCCGGCGCCCGGGTCACTTCCAGAACTGTTGCGGGCACTTCAACTCCTGCGCCCGCCGGGCAAGCTGTCCTTTCTCGGCGAACAATGCGTCGCCATCGCCCCGCTTCATCCGTCGCAGCTCGTCGATCTCGATGCTGCGCTGCCGGATCTTGCGGCATTCGATCGTGCGAAGCGCGTCGTCGACCAGGGCAAGCGGAGAGTCGTCGGCGAGGAGCTTTTCGAGCCGCTCCACTGCCGCGGCCGAGACGATCACCGCGAGCGACTCGATCGATGTGTCGGCGCCGTGCTCGACCAGCGCCGTGAAGATTTCGCGATATGCAGGGTCCTGAAAGTCCTCGGTGCCAAGCCGCTCCAGCAGGAACGTCATCTGCGATCTGTCCCGGAGCATTACGCGCACCAGCGCGGCCTCCGCGGCAACGCCCCGCGTTAGGAGGCTGGCGGCAGGCGGGGTACGTCCGCCGCTGGATCGCGGGGCGTCCTTGCGCGGAGCAGGCGCGCTCGCTCGCCTCGACCGCTCGGGCCTATCGGCTTCGGTGGCGAGCAGCTCCTTGCTCACTCCACCCACCTCCGCTGCCCGCGTCAGGTAGAGGTCCCTGGTGAGCGGGTCCGAGGTGGCCCGTATGGTGGGAATCAGCCGGTCCAGCGCGCTGCGCTTCCGCCGCAGGTCGGAGAACCATCCTCCACGCTCGAGCAGCTGGATCTTTCGCTCGAACACGTCGATGGCATGTGCGACGTGCTCGAGCAGACGCTCGCCGCCGTTGGCGCGTACGTAGGTGTCCGGATCCTCACCGGACGGAAGAGTCACGATCTGAACGGACATCCCGTGCCGTAGCAGCTCATCGGCCGCGCGAAAGGTGGCGCGAAGTCCGGCGGCGTCCGCATCGTACAGTAGATAGGCATTTCCGGTGGTGCGGCGGAGCAGTGCGCCCTGCCCTTCGGCAAGCGCCGTGCCCAGCGGTGCCACTACCCAGTCCACGCCTGCTTCGGCTATTCGGATTGCATCGAAGTACCCCTCCACCACCAATACCCGGTCTTCCTTTCGAATTACGTGACGTGCCGCGTGATAGTTGAAGAGTAGCGACCCTTTGCTGAAGACGCGCGTCTCGGGAGAATTGAGATACTTGGGCTCGCCATCGCCTATCACCCGCCCGCCAAAGCCGACATGGCGCCCCGCGCCGTCGAGAATCGGGATCATCAGCCGGCCGCGAAAACGGGTGCGAAGCTCACCGTCGTCACGCTGTGCGAGCAACCCGCCGTCGAGCTGCCTCTTGTCGTCGTAGCCGAGCTGTGACAGATGTTCGCGCATGGCCTTCGGCTCTCTCGGCGCCCAGCCAAGACCGTACCGTTCCACGACTGCCTCATCGAGGGCGCGGCTCTCCAGGTACTCGCGCGCCGCGCGCCCCTCCTGCGGATCGCGAAGCCGGGCACGGAAAAACTCGGCCGCGGCGGCGTTCACCTCCCACAGCGGCTCCCGCTCGTCAGGGCCTTGCCGCTGCCCGCGGGTCTCGAGGATCGGTACACCTACACGCTCTGCTACCAGGCGGATGGCCGATGGCCAGTCGAGCCCGAGGTGCTTTTGAAAGAAGCGAAATACGTCGCCGCTTTCGTGACAGACGAAGCAGTGATACATGCCACGACGCGGCGATACTGAGAAGTTGCGGCTCTTTCCCTGGTGAAACGGGCAAGGCCCGCGGTAGTCGGCGCCCGAGCGCTTGAGATTCACGTGCTCGCCGATGATCTGAACGATGTCGGCGCTCTCGCGTACCTGCTCGATGGTCTCGTCGGGTATCATCGGTTCACCCGAACTCGGCGATCGTCACGCCGGTGCCGCCCTCGGTATGCACGCCGAGCCTGAAATGCCTTACGCGTGAATCGCCTCGCAGCATTTCCGCCACTCGCTCGCGGAGCGCGCCGGTTCCCTTCCCGTGGATGATGCGAAGGGAGCGCATGTCGGCTCGCACCGCCTCATCCACCGCGTGGACGACGATCGGTTCTATCTCGTCGGCCCGCATGCCGCGAAGATCGAGGTCGGTCGGCAGGTTCTCCTCGGGCACGGCGAGGAGCGGCACCGCGCGAGCAAGCTGCTCTTCGCGACTCCGCCGGCGCGTCAGCGCGCCGCGCGCCACCGTCAGCTTGAGCGCGCCCACCGCGACCGTGGCCTCGTCATCACGAACTGCAACGATGCGCCCTTCCCGTCCGTCGAGCGGGGCCACCGAGACAATGTCGCCGATCTCGAGCGGCCCGCTGCCCGTTCCAGTGGGGCGGGTGAACGCTTCACTGTCAGCGAGTGCTTCAATGGACGCCCCCTCGTCGGCGGCTCGCTGCTCGACTCGCCGGCGCGCATCGCGTGCCGCGCTCTCTAGCTGATCCGCCCCGGCGGCGCGGAGCTCCCGGATTACGGCATCGACTTCCCCCCGTGCGCGCATGAGCACGTCGCGTGCGTCCTGCCGCGCGCGTCGCTCCGCCGACCGTTCAGCGGAGCGCAACTCGCGCTCGCGCGTGGCCATGTCATCCCGGGCGCTCTCGATCTGTTCGGCGAGTGCCGAGTATTCGCGCTCGCGCTGGGCAAGGGCGGCCTCCCGGGTCTCCACGTCGGCGAGCAGCGCGGCCAAATCCCGCTCGCCCTCGGGTAGCCGCGCCTCGGCGCGGTCGAGAACGTCGCTAGGCAGGCGCAAGCGCCGGGCGATGCCCAGGCCGTAGGACCGTCCCGGGATCCCCTTGATCAGTCGATAGGTGGGAGCGAGTGCCACCTCATCGAACTGAAGCGAGGCGTTGATTATCGATCGGTCGTGAGTTGCGAGGAGCTTGAGTGCGCCGAGGTGCGTGGTGGCGACGGTCTGAGTTCCGCGGCGCGTCAGCTCCTCGAGAATCGCGCCCCCCAACGCGGCACCCTCCACCGGGTCGGTGCCCGATCCCAACTCGTCGACAAGCACCAGCGAATGCGTGGTCGCACCGGCCAGTATCTCGCCAAGATTCCTGAGGTGCGCGCTGAACGTGGAGAGGCTCGCCTGAATGCTCTGCTCATCGCCGATGTCGGCAAAGACGTCGTCGTAGACGGCGACGCGGCTGCCGGTTGCGACCGGCACGGGGACCCCGGCTTGGGAGAGAAGGGAGATGAGCCCGATGGCCTTGAGCAGCACCGTCTTGCCCCCGGTATTAGGCCCCGAGAGAAGAAGCGTGTGCTCACCCGGGGCCATCGTCAGGTCGAACGGCACCACCGGCGCGCCCGCGGCGAGCAGCAGCGGGTGGCGTCCAACGATGATGACGAATCCCTCGTTTGTCGCGCAGACCGTGACCGCGCCACAGGCGAAATCGGCGGCAAACCGTGCGCGGGCCGAAAGCGTATCGAGCTCCACGAGCGCGTCCAGTGCGGCGACCATCCGTGGGTGGAGCGGCCGCAGCGCATCGGTGAGCTCGGCGAGAATACGCTGTACTTCGCGCCGCTCCTCTGCCTCGAGCTCGCGTATGTGGTTGCCGTAGGCGACCGCTGCAGGGGGCTCGATGAACAGCGTCTGCCCGGACGCCGATTCATCGTGCACTATGCCGCCGATGGCCGCCCGTGCCTCACGCCGCACGGCGATCACATAACGTCCATTGCGCACGGTGACCGACATGTCCTGCACGCGCTGGTGCGTCTCCAGCGATCCGAGCGTTCGCTCCAGGCGCTGCACAAGCTCGCTCTGCGCGCCGCGCAGCTCGCGGCGAATGCGCCGGAGGGCCGGGGAGGCGTCGTCGCGCACAGTGCCGTCGGAGTCTATTGCCCGCTCGATCGCCGCCTCAGGCCCCTGTGCGGAGATGAGCTGGTCGTGAAGCGCATCGAGCGGCGCAAGATCGGCGTCCTCTTCTCGAGCGCGCCCGAAAGCTTCGCGCGTTTCGCGGCTCGACCGGAGGAGGGTGGCACCGCCTAACAAGTCCAGCCCGCTCCAGGTGCTGCCGGCGGCGCGAAGGCGGCGCAGCGGCTCTTCGAGCGAGGGGATCGGCGGCGGCGCCCACTCGTGCGACTCACGCAGCATCCGGACGGTGGCTACCCGCTCCAGCTCGGCTGCAATCCACGGGACATCGGTGCGCGGCGCGAGTCGGCGTGCCCGCTCGGCTCCGGCCTCGGAAGTTGCACGCTCGGCCACTCGCTCCAGTACCCTGTCCAGCTCGAGAACCCGCAGGGCGTGCGCGTTCATTTGCACATTCTCAAGCTTGCTTGTTCAACTCCTCTTTCGCAATCGCGCTGATGCGGGCCCCCTCTGCACGTCCCTTCAGCGCCGGCATCACCGCGGCCATGATCGCTCCCATTTGCCCGGCCCCGGCTGCGATTGCAGCACGGATCTCGACCCGGATCTCATCGTCTCCCAGGCTGGCTGGAATGTATGCCTCCAGGCGCAACACCTCCGCGCGCTCACGTTCGGCAAGCTCGGCGCGGCCCCCCTTGTCGAACATCTCTATCGACTCGCGCCGCCGCTTGACCCCCTTTCGCAACACGTCCAGCACTTCTTCATCCGTCGGGTCCCGGCGGAGCTCGATCTTTTTGTTCTTGACGTCGGCCAGGATGGTGCCGAGCAGCAAGGTGAGCGGCTTGTCCTGCGCCTTGCGGGAGGCGTTGAGGTCGGACTGCAGGCGTTCGTGGAGGGTGGGCACGTGGAGGAGGGAGTAGGGGCTAGGGGCTAGGGAGTAGGACAGGAACTAGGAATTAGGAATCAGGAATCAGGGAAGGAGGGGCGTCGTTTGCAGTAACTTACCCTAGTCCCACCTCCCGCGTCGCGCGTCGCGCGGCCCTCGTCGCTCGTCCCTCGTCGCGCGTCGCTAGTCCCCCACCCCGCGTCGCTCGTCGCGCGTCGCGCGCCCCTCATCCAGGGGGCCACTTCAGCTTGCGGCCGCCGAGCAGGTGGAGGTGGATGTGGTGGACCGTTTGGCCTGCGTCGGAGTTGGTGTTGATCACGGTGCGGTAGCCGCTGTCGGCGATTCCTTCACTGCGTGCTATCTCGGCGGCGAGCAGGGACAGGCGGCCGACAAGCGTTGCGTCGGTCGCCGTATCGAGTGATGCCACGTGCTCGCGCGGGATTATCAGCACGTGTACCGGCGCCTTGGGATCGATGTCGCGGAACGCAAGGCAATGCTCGGTCTCGGCGACGAGCTTGGCCGGGATCTCCTTGCGGACAATCCGGCAGAACAGACAGTCGTCAGGCATGAGGACCCGGAAAGGGGGATTTGTATTGAGATGTGTTATGACTTTCTGGATTCCCGATTTCGCGGGAATGACGGAGGTCCGAAGGCAACGTCTCCTCCGGCAAAGGCATCAGGGCGGCACGGGCCAGGCCGAGGGCAACCGTTCCCGCTGTTTCGAAGCGAAGCACGGTGGGTCCAAGTGATGCTGCTTGAAAGGCCGCGGCCTCGAGCTGCTCGAGCTCGGAGGGCTCCATTCCGCCCTCCGGTCCGAGTGCAATCGTCACCGGGGCAGCCATCGCCACCGAAGTCATGGGGCCACCCTCCCCGTCGAGCGTTATCCGCTTTCCCTCGGGCGCGGCCGCAATGGCGTGGGTGAGCGATGCCTCGGGGTGCAGCTCCGGGAGCCAGGCTCCCCCGCTCTGCTTGAGTGCGGCGATCATCCGCGCGCGAACCTTTCCCTGAAATAGCATCCCTTCGCCGCGAGGCGACACGCTGCGCGAACGGTGCCAGATCACCGGGCGCCAACTCGTCACTCCAAGCTCGGCGGCCTTTTCAGCGAGCCAGAGCATTCGATCGCGGTCGGCGACGGGGAGCAGCAGATGCACGGGAGGGAGCGGCGCCACGGTGCGCACTTCGCCGATTTCGACGGTTGCCTGACGCCGGGAGAACCTCACGATCGTGCCCTCGGCTTCGGTCCCGGCTCCATCGATCATCCGAACCTCGCTCCCCACACCGAGGCGCCTGACGTGTGCGTGCTTGCACTCGTCTTCCGAAAGCATCAATGGACGCTCCGGCTCGGGGCGCTCCGATGCCCAGAGCGTGACTAGGCCGGCGCGACGATCCCGCTCCACCAGTCTCCCTCCACGTCCTCGTCCACGCACCGCCACCCGGTCTCACTCAGCGTGCAAAGGACGTCATCGCGCTCGCTGCGCAGTACTCCACTGAGAATGGCCACGCCGTCCGGGGTCAGCGCCTGGCGCATGATCGGTGCGAGCCTCATCAACACCGACGAGATGATGTTGGCGACGATGATTCGTACCGGCGCCACCACCGGAAGCAGTGAGAACGCATCGCCGTGCAGCACCGCTACCCGGTCGGCGACTCCGTTGCGGGCCGTGTTCTCCTCGGCGTTAGGAATCGCGTCCTCATCCATCTCGATGGCAAACGCGCGCTGCGCGCCGAGCTTTATGGCGCAGATGGCGAGCACCGCGCTTCCGGCGCCCAGATCGGCCACCGAATCGCCGGGCTGCACCGCGCGCTGCAGGAGCCTCACGACGCCCCGGGTCGTCTCATGCTCGCCGGTGCCGAACGCCATTGCCGGCTCTATCACTACCAGATGACTGTCACCGGAGCGCGCCTCGCCGGCCAGCCAGGGAGGCGAAATGGTGATCGCACCGAGCCGCTGAATGCCGACTCTGGTGGGCCACTGCGTGCTCCAGTCGACGATTCCGAGCTGTTCGATCTCGATGCCGGCAGAGGGCAGCGCAGCCACCGCGGCGTACAGCGCGGAAAGATCGGTTCCGCCGGGGACGTGGGTGATGAGCAACTGGCCCTGTTCCTCCACCCCTCCGGCCCCGGTGGCGATCAGTGCCGCGATCATCGCCTCACGACTCGCTTCATCGCCGGCGCGGACGCGAATGGTCTGCCAGTGGACCAGTGCCGATGTCACGACTGGGGTGACGAGTGTGGCCTGGGCCCCGGCTTTCGCCGGGGTGACGAACCCGTTTCCCATTTCCCTTTTCCCGTTTCCCATTCTGGCAGTTCGCCGGTCACGCGCCGAGCGCTTCCTTGATCTTGGACCAGAATCCCCGCGGCTGCTCTTGCGGGGGCTCTCCCTGAATCTTGGAGAGCTCGCGTATCAGCCTGAGCTCTTCCTCGCCCGGCGATTGCGGCGTCCACAGCCTGACTGTGACGTGCATGTCGCCCTCCCCACGGGCGTTCACCCGGGGAAGCCCGCGGCCGCGCAGCAGGAACACCTGTCCGCTCTGCGTTCCGGCCGGAATTCTCACCGAAACGTGCTGCCCGGTAGGCGTCGGCACTTCGATGTCCCCACCTAACACCAACTGCGCGTAGCTCACCAGCGACGTGGTGTACAGTTCCTCTCCGTCGCGATCGAAGCGATCGTCATCGGCTACGTCGAATACGACGAGAATGTCCCCGCGGGGGCCACCCTGCGGGCCAACGCTTCCCATGCCGCGCAGCGTCATGTACTGCCCGGTGGCCACGCCCGGCGGCACGTTCACCGGAAAGGTCTTCTCCCCACGCAGCCGCCCCTCACCGCGGCATTTGCGGCAGGGATTCTCCACCACCTTGCCCTGTCCGGCGCAGGTGGGGCACGGAGCGACGCTGATGAACTGTCCGAAGAACGAACGCTGTGCGCGGCGAACCTCGCCCGAGCCGCGACAGGTACCGCAGGTGGCGGTGCTCGAGCCAGGCTCCACGCCGCTCGCCTCACAGCGGTCGCAAGGCTCCAGCTGCTTGACCGTTATTGTCTTCTCCACTCCCGTCGCGACTTCGGCAAGGGTAAGCGGAACGGTCATCTTGATGTCGGCGCCGGTGCGCGGTCCGCTGCGCGCGCCGCGTCCGCCGAACAGATCGTCGATGCCGCCAAAGCCGCCGAAGTCGCGCATGAAAATGCTGAGCGCTTCGGACAGGTCCACGTGATGGAACCCGCCGCCACCAGCGCCCCGCCGCAAGCCGGCCTCGCCGTAGCGGTCGTACACCGCGCGCTTCTGCGGGTCGCGCAGCACGTCGTACGCTTCGGTTACGATCTTGAACTTCTCTTCGGCTTCGGTCGAGCCTCCATTGCGGTCGGGATGATACCGCATCGCGAGCTTGCGATACGCCTGCTTGATCTGGTCCTCGCCGGCATCCCTGGGGAGCTCGAGGGTTGCGTAAAAATCTGTCATTTAGTCGCGAGCCCTTTCGTCAGGCCATGAGGTCGGTAACGAGACGTGAAGTATGCGTCACCAGTGAAACGACTTTCTCGTACGGCATGCGTGTAGGCCCAATGACGCCTATTATTCCGACCAGCCCATTGAGCTGGTATTCGGCGGTGACGACCGTCAGGCGGTGCAATGTCGGCTCGTCATGTTCGGTGCCGATTGTAATTGTTATGCCGGCATTGGGCAGGCGCCGGCGCAACACCTCGCTGAGCGTATGTGGCTGATCGGTCAGCGCCAGCAGCGCCCGCAGACTTGCCTCCGTCGAGAACTCCGGCTGCTCGGCAAGCACGCTCGCCTGCCCCAGCATCACATCGGCCGCGACCGACGGCACGTCGAACAGCTGGTCCCCGCCCTGAATGAAGATGTTGAGCAGTTCCTGTGCATCACTGGGCGCATCCGCATCGCGCAGCCGATCGGGCAGCGTGGTGCGCACATCGCGCAGGCGCAGCCCGGCCAGCCGTTCGTTTAGAACCAACGCCACCTTGGCCAGCGCGGTTTCCGCCACCTGCACCGGCGCTTCCACGAACAGCGTGTGCGCCGCGCCGCCCTTGAGGTGCAGCACCAGCAGCAGCCGCTCGGCCGACAGCCTGATCAGCTCCAGCCTCTCCAGTACCAGATCGTCCATACGCGGCCCAAGTGCCACACCCAACTCGTGCGTGAGTACGCCCAGAGTCTGCGCCGCACGTCGCAGAATGGTCTCGAATGCGGTGCCGCCTACCGACAGCTCCGTACGCAGGCGGCTGCGTGTACGCTCGTCCATGGGCGCTATGCGCATGAGCTGATCCACATAGACCCGATAGGCCATGTCGGTCGGCACGCGCCCGGCGGACGTGTGAGGGTGCGAGAGGTACCCCTTGTCCTCGAGGTCGCTCATCGTGTTCCGAATAGTGGCCGGCGAAACGCCGAGGCCGAATCGCCGCGATAGCGTGCGCGATCCGGCGGGCTCCGCCGTCTCCACGTACGCCTGAATCACTGCTTCGAGAACACGCCTTTCACGTTCGGTGAGCTGTTCTGCCATAAGTGCAAAGCTATGAACGACTTGCGACTGGTGTCAAGGCAGCGGCCAATGCGTCGAGCCGCAGCCAGCCGAGCGGGGTGAGACGAATTCGGCCGTTATCGATAATGGCCCATCCTTCCCCTACCCATCTCTGCGCAGGCTGCAGGCTGCCCGGCGGGAGTTCCATTCCGTGCGTGGTGCGCAGTCCAAGGTAGGTTTTCTCCGCCTCCGACTGCTCTTCGGTGAGGACTTCCCGCTCGGCGACAGGGTCACCGGCCAGGTCCACAATCCGCTGCCAGTCGGAGTACGGCGCGACGTTCCACCAGCGAGTGCTGCCATCGAACGAATGCGCGCTGGGGCCGAGCCCCAGATAGGGGGCGCGAGTCCAGTACGCGCTGTTGTGGCGCGAGCGTTCGCCCGCCCGTGAATAGTTGGAGACTTCGTAATGCTCATACCCCGCCGCCGCGAGACGGTTGTGCGCAGCGAGAAATTCCTCCTCGAACGACTCCTCCGGCGCCTCGCGAGCTTCCCCGCGCGCCCGCCACCGCGCAAGCGGCGTTCCCGGCTCTACCGTGAGTCCGTAGAGCGAAAGGTGCTGCGGTTCGAGAAACAGCGCAGAATCCACGTCGCGCGGCCAATCACGTTGAAGCTCGGCGGGAACCGAGAAGATGAGATCAATCGAAATGTTCGGAATCCCCGCATTTCTCGCGCACCTCACTGCGCACTCTATTGCCTCGACGTCGTGAGTGCGGTGCATCCAATCGAGCACTCGTTGATCGAACGACTGCGCCCCTATCGAAAGCCGGTTGATCCCGGCGTCGCGCCACGCCGCGACTCGCCGCTCCGTAACGTCCTCCGGATTGGCCTCCATGGTTACCTCTGCGCCCGGCGCCAGTTCAACTCTTTCGCGGAGGGCGCCCATAAGCCGCGCGATCCCCTCGCCGCCCAGCCGCGATGGGGTACCGCCGCCAAGGTAAAGCGTATCGAGTTCGGGGGCCGCTCCGGGTATGCGAAGAGCCAGCTCAGCGGCTATCCCCCTAACGAACTCGTCCACCGGCACGAAGCGGCGAACGGCGATTGCAAAGTCGCAGTAAGCGCACCGGCGAGTGCAGAATGGGACGTGGACGTAAAGGTGATTGATCGGCATCCGTGAGCGTACCACGTTCGTTGGCAAAAGCGGGAAATGGGAAACGGGAAACGGGAAAGGTACGGCTGGGGTCGAGGTCGGGCCTCTATTAAAGCGGGA
>CAZPCC010000056.1:0-17396 GCA_964584905.1 uncultured Gemmatimonadaceae bacterium
TGGGTATTGGGGGCCTGTAATGGTGGTATGGGGTAAACGCGCCCCAGCCGCCGATCGCGCCGCCCGATCCCCGTTTCCCGATTCCCGATTCCCGATTCTCGTCCCGTTCCCCTTCCCCACTCCGTCCACTAACATGCTCGCTGCATGTCGAGCTTCTCTCCCGCTTCGTTCACGCACGCACTCGCCGATCTTTCGGGAGTTGCGGCGGCACCGCTCCGCGATCCGGCGCTGCTTGGAGGATTGCTCATAGCCGCTGCCGGTGCGCTTGGCGTCGCCACCGTCGCGCCGCCGACCATCCGGCAGCAGCCTGACGAGTCGGTGAGCGGCGTACTGCTGCTCGATGGCTGTCACATCGCGCTGCACAGCGTACCGTCGCAAGGCCTTCTCATGCTCGACGTGCTCGCGCCGGTCACCCGGGATGTACGCAAGGCGATCGAGGTCTTCAGCCGCCGCCTGGCCCCGCGGGCGATCGCACAGGAGGAGCGCGAGCGCGGATGAGCGCAGGCGTGTCTGCCTCCGCCGTGGCCACCGCGGCGCACATGGCGCTCACCTTGCTGCTCATCACCGGGACGATTCTCGTGGCGGGTCGCATCGCACGGCGGCGCGACGCATCCGCCACGTTGCTCCTCATCAGCGGGGTTGGAGGGCTTCTGATCGCCCCGGCCGCCTTCGTGGAGGCGATGACCGGGTCGGTGACAACCGGCCGCGCGCTTTCGGCGCTGACGTGGCTCTGGCCCGCCACCTGCCTGGTCATGCTGGTGCAGGCGGTATATGCGACCGCCCGCGGCTACGTTGGCCGCCCGCTCGGTGCGGTCATCGTGGTGTACGACCTGCTCGTGGCGGCGCTGGCGCTGGTGCGCTACGACATCTCGTTAGGAGGCACGCCGGTCGAACCCCTGGTGGCACTGTCGGCGGCGGGCGCGGGAGCCATCGACATCGCCGCCAGCGCTGCCGCCACCGGCCATCCGTTCTTCCTGTTTCCACCCGTGCTCGCGCCGGCGGTGCCTGTTCGCTCGCGTGGATTCGGCGTACTTCTGCGCTCCTCCGCGACGATCGTGATAATCGCCTGGAGCACACTGCTCCTGCTGTCGATGGCGCCGGCCTGGAACGCGGCGACCTCGTTCCGGCCGTTCGCCCGGGAACGGCTTCAGGAGCGTCCGGCCGGCGATCTCGCGATTGGCGCCAGGCTGTTTCCGGTGGTCGAGGGATTCGGACCCGAGGAAAACGCCGTCATTCGCGATGTGTCGCTGGCTCGCGAGCTCGGTCTCACCGCGCTCAGCGTGTTCATCGCCCCGGGAGCGGCCAGTGATGCCCTCGCCGATTCGATCGCCAGCGCGATAGAAGAACCCCGTCAGGCGGGAGCGGTGCTCATTGCGGTGCTCGCCGCGGGCGAATCCCGGAACGAAAACCCGACCAGTGGAGCCTGGCAGGCGGGGCGTGCCAGAGAGATCGAGTTGATCGTCAGGCGCCTGCGCCCGGAGTACCTGGTGCCGCTGGCGCCCGCCGCCATCGCTGGCCATCGGGGCGCCGCCACCGATTGGATCCCCTATCTGCGTTCCGCCGCAGAGGTCACCCTGCGAACGCGGCCCGCCACCCGCGTAATGCTTCCGCTGTCGGGCTTCTCGACCTCCGACAGCACGCTCTATGCATGGGCGCGGGACCCGGCCTCGCCTATCGATGCGGTCGGCTTCCGCCTGGAGCCGAGCGTGCAAGGCGGCGCGGGAGTCGAAGCGCGCCTGCTGGCCGCCGAGCGTTGGATGCGGCTCACCGCTGGGACCACAATGGAGCACTGGCTGCTGGAGGTGGGAGGGTGGCCAGCGGTGTTCGGAGACCACAATCAGGAGCGCGCAATCTGGGGTACTCTGGCCTGGGCATCGCGACAGCCCACGGTGAATGGAGTGCTCGTACACGCCGCCGCCGATTATGGCGAGCCGGTCGGACTGCGCGCCGTAAGCGGGCGCATCCGCCCCGCCGCGGTCAGAATGGGTGCCGCCGTACGCTCCTTCCAGGAAGCAGCCGATCGGGCGGCGCCCGTACGGGGCTATTCGCCAGGCGTGCCGCGAACGATGCCCTGAATCAGCCGCTGCGGATCGAACCACCGCTCGGCCAGCGCCTGGATCGCGGAAGGGGTCACCGCCCGCACATTCGCCTCGTAGCATTCCAGATTCTGCAGCGAGGTGAACAACCAGGCATCGACCGCCTCGCCAAGCACGGCGGCGCCGCTCGCCTGACGAATGGCGTGAGTTCCGATCAGGTATTCCTGGGCGCGCGTCAATTCCTCCTCCTCCACCGGCGCCTCACGCAGGGCCGCAAACTCGGCGAGCAGAGCCTCGCGCGCCTCGTCCTCCCGCTCCGGCGACGTGGCTATGTAAGCCGCGAACATGCCGCCGGCGACCCGCTCCACCGGATAGGCGAACACCGAGTAGGCAAGCGAGCGCTTTTCACGCAGTTCCTCGAAGAACCGTCCGCCAAGGCCGCTCGTTATGCCCGCGAGGAGCTCGGCGGCGAACCGTTCGGGATCGCGCCTGCCGGGCCCCGGAAAAGCGAGCGCCAGCGCCGTCTGCGCCTTGCTGCGGGTTTCCACCGCCGTAGTGGGCACCGTTGGCCAGGGCGCCGGCGGCGTGGCCGGCGCCTCCGCCAGGCGCAGCCGGCGGAACGCGTGCGCGGCAAGGTTGGCGACGTCGTTCGGCGTCACCGCGCCGACCACCGCCACCACCTGCGGCCCCTCGAGTACGTGACCCTCGTGCCATTCCCGGATGTCGTCAGGCGTGATCTTCGATAGCGACGCTTCGGTGCCTCCAAGGGGCACTCCGTAAGGATGGCCCGCGTACGCAACCTGGGTGAGCAGCCGCATGGGATAGCGGCCCATGTCGTCACGCAGGCGCCGAACCTCAGCCTCGGCAGCCGCGCGCTCGATCTCCACCATTTCATCCGGATAGGTCGCGCATTGAATCACATCGGCGAGCAGGTCGAGCGCGGCGTCGGCGTAAGGCGAGGGCACCGAAAGAGACCAGCCGAAATGCTCCGGTCCGGTTTGCGGGTTGATCGATCCCCCGAGAAGCTCAGCATCCTCGGCGACCTGTTCAGCTGTTCGGCGCGCGGTTCCCTTGATGGCGCCGCGCGCGAGCAGAAGGGTCAGACCGGCGAGCTCCTCCGGCTCCTCGGTCGCGCCGCCGGCGGCGTAGACACCGATCTGGGCGAGCGGCGCGCCACCCTTCGGCCTGACGAGGATTGGCACATCATTCCGCGTGCGATAGAGGTAGATCCCCCCTTCGACACCAGCCAGCGAAGCTTCGTCGAGATGCAAGGCCGGCACGGACGGAGTGCGGGGAGGTGACGTGGGCAACGGATCGGGCCGCCCGCTGTTCAGTAGTTCCTGAAACCGTCCCGCACCCGAGGCGAGCTCGGGAGCGCCCTGCGGCCTGTAGACGACAACCGCTGCTCGATCCGGCGTCAGATGTCGCCGGATCGCTTCGGTGACCAGGCTCTCCGATGGAATCAGCAAACGCTCGAGATACCGGTCTCCGAGCTTCCAGTCGCCTTCTGCTTCCCATTCCGCGAGATAGTTGGCCTGCCCTTCCGCTGTCTCCAGGCGGCGGATCCACCGCGCCTCGATGAGACGCCGCGTGCGCCACAGTTCATCCCGCTCCACTCCCGCCTCACGCAGATCGCCTATCTGCGCCCAGATGGCCCGCGCTGCCTCGGCCGTGGTGGCGGCCGGACCCTCGGCGTGCACCGCGAAAACACCCAGGTCGGTCGGGGTGTAGTTGAAGGCCGACACAGAAGCGGCAAGGGTGCGCTCGCGCACGGCGCGGTAGAGCCGCGATGCGCGCCCCGCACCTAACACGGATGCGGCCA
The DNA here is from genome assembly GCA_964584905.1 of uncultured Gemmatimonadaceae bacterium. Taxonomy (GTDB): domain Bacteria; phylum Gemmatimonadota; class Gemmatimonadetes; order Gemmatimonadales; family Gemmatimonadaceae; genus JALZIF01. Next base: position 3,859 of record CAZPCC010000056.1, read on the forward strand.
GATCGAGCAGCGGAGTGTCGGGGTGGTTCGCCGACGGCGTGCGCCATCCGAACACCAGTTGCGCCTGGGTGATGTCGCCGGTCATCTCGCGATACCGAAAGCCGCTCGACCCGTTTTCCGAAGGGCCTCGATCACGCGGCACGACGGCATCCGGAATTTCGCCGAATACCTCGGCCGCCGCACGTAACGCCTCGCGCTCATCGATGTCGCCGACGATCGACAGGATGGTGTTGCTCGGCCGGTAGAACGTGCTATAGAACCCCATCAGGTCATCGCGCGTCATGCGGCGAAGCCCATCCTCGGTACCGATGCGCCACCGTCGCATTCGGTGGCGGTCGTGCAGCAGTTCGTACATCGATTCCAGGGCCACCGCCCCGGGGGTATCAGCCTTACGCCTGGCCTCCTGAATGATGACCTCGAGCTCCTTGCTCAGCTCCTCGGCCTCGATGAGCGAGTGCGCATACGCGTCGGCCTGGATCTCCAGGCCGCGTGCGAAGCTCGACGACGGGAGCACCGTGTAGTAGCTCGTGTGATCGTAGATCGTCCCCGCGTTCAGGTATCCTCCGGCCGCCTTCGTCTCGCGCGATATCTCGCCGACGCCACGGCCGGGCGTACCCTTGAAGAACATGTGCTCGAGCACGTGGGCGATTCCGGCAACTTCATCAGGCTCGTCGAAATATCCGGCCTTCACGTACGTGACGATCGCCACCACCGGTGCACTTGGCTCGCGTCGCACGAGCACCGTCAGTCCGTTGTGCAGGCGCGTGCGGTGAACCGATGCGGGATCGAGAACGGGGATCGAAATCAAGAACTGGTAAGGCCCGAGTGGAAGGCTGACTCACTCACCGCGGAACGGGTGCTGGAACTCCGCTGCCCGGCGGCGTCGCCAGGCAGGTGGTCCACGGCCCATTCCCCGCCCGTTGAGCGAAGTTGCGCGCCACGTCCACCCGCCCCTGGCGGTGCATGACGCAGGCCAGCCAGCCCTGCGAGACCCGGTCATCGGGTGCGAGCTGCGCTGCGCGGACATACCGCTCCGCGGCAGGCTGCAACCGGCCGCGAGCGAGGTGGAACGCTCCGATCTCACGGTGAACCAGCGCATTCTCCGGCTCCAGCTGCTCGGCGCGGGAAAAGGCACGCGCCGCGCCCAGATCGTCCCGTTCATCCCGCGCCACCCGGCCCAGCCAGATGTAGGGGAGCGCCAGATCGGGGTTTTCGCGAGCGGCTTCCTCGAACGCACTGCGTGCCGCGGCCAGCCGCCCCTCTCGATAGGCTGCTATGCCCCGCTCGACGTCCGCTGGGGTTCCTCCAATCGAGAACCAGTCGGGCCGAAGCACCACCGCGAGCACGATCGCGGCGAGCACTGCCGCCAGCACTGCACCGAGGATCACCGCGCTCGACCTTTTTCCCTCGAGACGGCGGCTGGCAGGTTTGTCAGGCAGCGGGACGTTTTTCGGCGTGTCCAGAGAGACGAAGTCGGTGGTATCGGCGAGCTGCGGCGCTCCCATTTCCAGCGCGAGAAAACCGAGCTCCAGCCTCGAGAATGCCGAACGCGCTGCCTCGACGTCCGCCTCGTCCGGACCGTTCGGCCGGGCAGCGGCGCGGTCTCGCGCATCCTTCAGCTCGATGGCGGCGTGAGCCTGGTCGATCGTTATGAGATTTCGCTGGCGGAGCGTGGTCACCAGGTCGCGTCCCGACAACGACGAACCTCCGGCGAGCGCGCGCAACGCCGTCTGCGTCACCGCCCACAGCTCGATGACATCAGCCGCTTGATCTTCGGGATCCCGATCGGCATTGCCAAGCCGATCGGCGAGCGGCCGCCCGGCGGCAATCGTTTCGCGAGCGGCCCGTTGATCTGCCTCGGTCACCGCACGATACGCAGCAAACCGGCGTTCGCGCTGCCCCGAAGGAAGCTCTCCGCATCATGCGTCGGAATCTCGATTCCGCGCGCCGTCAGCATTCGCCGGGCCTGATGCGCCATGAACTCCTGCAACGTCTGGGACTCCCCAATCTCATCTCGCATGCGCCGCACTATCTCCTCCCAGCTGCCGGCGTATTGCCGCCCGTGCGCATCGATGATCCGATGCTCGGTCCCCGTCCCCTGCTCCACCAGCGTAGAAAGTAGCGTGCCGAATTCCGTCAACCGCTCGCGCGATTCCTCCTCGCCGCGCCCGAAATGCATCTCAATCGCTGCCAGCAGATCGTCAGTTGCGTCGGTATCGACGTCGAGCTCTTCCATGCGCTGATACCATGGCCGCAGCCGCGCATCGTTCTCAACGTAGCCGAGAAACATGCGACGAAGCTCGATCAATCTGAGCACGCCCATATCCGACCAGTGATCGTCGGGCTCAGTGAGATCGAAGTGGTGGAGCGCATACTCGAAATCGCCCAGATCATAGCGAAGGTTGGCCAGATACAGCCGTGCTTCCATATGATCGGCGTCGAGTCTGAGAGCGCGCTCCAGGTGCGACACGGCTTCGGCGTCGTTCCCGGACTTGTGCGCCGCATAACCAAGGCCAGCGTGCGCCTCGGCGGAGTCCGGCGACTCCTGAACCGCGACTTCGAAGAATTCGCGCGCGTCTTCGGTGAGATCCCATTTGAGCAACGCGCGGCCGATCTGAAGCATCAGCTCAAGGTCGTCGCGAAGTCCCAGATCCAGGCACCGGCGAAAGGTGCGCACCGCCTCCTCGTTCTGACCGAGGTGCAGCGCCGTCTCACCCATGCCGGCGAGCGCATCTTCGTGATTGGGGTCATAGACGAGCGCTTCCTCGAAGCTCCGGCGCGCGAGATAGAACTCTTCGCGTGCGAGGCGCGCGTACCCGACCCCGACGTGCAACTCTACCGAATTCGGATAGAGCGAGAGCCCCTCGCGCAGTACACCCAGAGCGTCGTCGTACGAGCCCTCGTTATAGAGCTCGTGCGCTCGCTCGTCGTACTCTTCGGAACTCATGAACGGGGTAGGCATTTGACGGCAACCTCCGCGGTCGGGATTCAGCCTATACTACCACTCGCCGCGTACGGAGTTCAACGCTTGACAGCCGGCTCGTGAAAGCGAACAATGGTGGTCCCTTTCACCCCACTTTTTCCACGACGCACCTTGGAGACGCCAACATCCCGCTAATATAGCTCCTACACGTGGATGCGACGCAGTGCAATTCTCCATGTACGGCCGTTTTCGCTCACCATTCAATTAGTGTACGCCGGTACGAAAGAGTTCCACCGCGAGCCGCCCGGCCAGAGCGGCATTGGCTTCCAATAGCGCGAGATTCGCGCCGATGGAACGACCGCCACTTTGGCGGTCCACCTCCTCTAGTAAGAACGGCGTGACTGCCGCGCCCGTAACACTTTCGCGCTCAGCCCTTTGCAGAGCGGCGTCGATGGCGGAATCGACGACTCGGGAATCCAGCGCTGAACCTGAGGGAGGGGGCTGAACCACCAGCAGCGCCCCCGGCAATTGTAGCGTTCGCGCAGCGGTGAACGCGGCAACGATCTCCCGCTCGGAGTCGGCTCGCGCAGAAAGGGGAAGGCCGGTGGTTGAGGTGAAGAATCCAGGAAGCTCGCTCGTGCGATAGCCGATAACCGTCACGCCGTAGCTTTCCAGCCGCTCGAGCGTTGCGGGAAGATCGAGAATGGACTTGACGCCTGCGCAGACTACGATAATTGGAGTTCGGGCGAGCGCGCCGAGGTCTGCCGATTCATCGAAGGGCGCACCGCGATGCACTCCGCCAATGCCGCCGGTGGCGAATACACGCACCCCACCGAGTGCCGCAATGGCCAGGGCGGCGGACACGGTGGTGGCTCCATCTGCGCCCTGTGCAATGCAAACAGGAAGGTCCCGTGCGCCGACCTTGCGAACTCCCTCCCTGGCGAGAAGCCGCTGCTCCTGGTTCGGCGCGAGACCAAGAGTGGGAATTCCCTGGATGATTGCGGTGACGGCCGGGATTGCACCAGCGGAGCGTATGGCGGAACCCATGGCGCGTGCCGCAGATTCGTTCGCCGGTATCGGGAGTCCCTGAGCGAGCACGGAGCTCTCCAGAGCGACGATGGGAGACCCTGACGAGAGGGCATCCCGTACTTCGGCTGAGATCTGGAGCATGGCTATCCCGATGGGGTCACTGTCGGCCCGATCCCCGACGTGGGATCGTTTATATGCGAACCCGATTCCCGATTCCCGATTCCCTATTCCCGACTGTTCCGGCACGCTCCCTGCGCCTTGGGGTACTGTAAGTCTACGTCAACAAACTCTGGAGGGACTGTGTCCTCTTCTCGATATGTGTTACTGGCCGTGATCGCGGTAGCCGCGACTGCCCAAGCGCTCCCGGCGCAGTTCACGACGGTCATCGCGCCGCCGCCCAAGGAGGCGAAGCCGTCCGCTCCTCGTTCGATGCGCTCGGACTCGACGATTCGTGACACGAGTGCAGCGAGCCGGTTGCAGGAGATGTCGGCATGGGTGGATAGTGCAGCCGTTGCGATGGGGATCAAGACGGAGTTTGCGGACTCCCTCACGCAGACAGTGCCCGCCGATACTACCGCCGGGAAGGTAATCGCCGCTCAGCCAGTCGATACGACTGGAGGTCCGGTGGCGGACAGCGCCCGCATACCGCGCGGGCCCACGCCCCGCCGAATAGAATCGTTCCGCGATGGCGCTCCGGCGCCTGACACGGCGACACCGTTTCCATTGCTCGCAATGCTGGGTGCATCGCTGATTGGTGCCGGCATGCTGTTGCGACGCCGTTAGGCGGAGCGGAAAATGGGGAACGGGAAACGGCTTGTTCTCGGGCGAAGCTTCGTCAAGCGCTTCGTGGGGTCGATCATGCTCGCTACTGGTGCGGCGTTGCTCACCGCCGCTGCGGGCGACTTCGCCGCGGCAGCGCTGGCGCGGGACCGCGCCCGCTCTGCGTGGGATCGACTGACAGCTCGTCAGGCTGTCGAAGCGGCGGAACTCGCGATTGCGCCTGACCGGTCCCTGTCGGCGGTGCGCAACGGAGCGCCGATGGCGCGGCTGATGATTCCGCGGTTGGGGCTCGACGAAGTGGTGGTCGAGGGAGTCCGGGATTCCGATCTGCGCGCCGGACCCGGCCATCTCCCCGGAAGCGCCATCCCCGGCGACTCCGGAAACGCGGTCATCTCGGCGCATCGGGACCGGCATTTCCGCTCGCTTGGCTCGCTCGCCATCGGCGACACCGTGGTGACCGAAACGCTGGCCGGCAGTACGCGATGGATAGTGTCGAAACGAACTATCGTCAGGCGCGGCGCGCCTGCGCTCTACTCGACAGCCGAGCCGGTGTTGACTCTCACGACCTGCTGGCCGATTCAGGCCCTGGGCGCCGCGCCGGAACGGCTCCTGTTCGAAGCGCGGCGCATTCCCCGGGCCTGATCGAGCCGCGGTCCTAGCGGAGGGAGTCCACCGAGGCAGGGGGCGGACGGGTGCCGTCGGGCTGCCGGGCGCCCGAGCCCCGCCAGAAGAAAACGAACGCGACCAGCATCAGGAGCACCACCACCGCTCCCACGATGAGTCCCGTACGGCCCGTGGAGATCTTCCGGGTCGACAGTGAGCTGCGGCGGTCCGACGGTTCCGGAAAGTTAGCCGGCATGTGGTGGCGCGATCCTGTTCACGGGGCGCCCGCGGCGGCCGGTGCTCGCCAGGCGTTGGCGATCGCTTCGCCGATGCGAGCCATCGTCACTTGCGCCTCGTTATCGAGCACCCAACGGGTGTCTTCGTTGTCCTTGGTCAGAACGCATGCGACCACGCGCGCAGGGAGCCGCCAGAGCGTGCACTCGGTGCGGACCGAGTTGGTGGCGCCCGTCTTGTGCGCGGCGCGAGCCCCGCTCACGTAGCGCTGCAGCATCACGTCATCGGTGTTGTGCTCGAGCATGACCAGCATCGACGAGTCAGCCGAAGCACTCACCGTCTTTCCCCCGGCGATCAACTCGAACAGCCGCGCCATTTCGTTAGGCGTGGTAACGCCCAGTCCGTACTTGGCAGAACTGTCCATCGCTACGCTGGAGGAACGAAGAAAGCTCTTGCTGTGCACCTTTGTGTTCATCAGTCCGAGCGCTTCCATCTTCTCCCACACCCGCCTGATAATGATGCGGTCGAGCAGCAGGTTGGTCGCCGTGTTGTCGCTGATGGTGGTCATCAGCCACGCGGCGTCGCGGACGGTGATCTCGGCTCCGTCGTGCAGATGCTGCAGCAGTCCGGATCCGGGCACCTTGTCGATCGCCAGCACGGTAAGCCGGTCATCGAGCGAAAGTCGGCCGCGCTCGACGAGATCGTACACCGTAACGAGAATCGGGACCTTGATCAGGCTCGCGGTGGAGAACGTCTCGTCGCCTCGTCGCGTGAGGCGCTCGCCTGTCTCGAGATTGTGCACCGCGTATCCAACGACCCCGTGGTGCGCATCGGCGAGCGATTCGAGCGCGCTTCGCAACGCGGCCGTGTCGGCACGGTGGTCGGCTTCAGGTGCGGACGCCTGGCTTCCCTGAGCCCGGACGCAGGCGGCGGCCGGAAGCGTCATCAGGAGCGCCGCGATGACCGCCGCGCTCCAGGTCCTGCTAGGCATCCTCGAAATCGTCGGACTTGCGCTCCTCGACCAGCTCGCGCGCATTGGTGGTCGGATCGTACGATGCCATCACCTTGATGCGCTCTCCCGCCCACGCATCGAATTCCTTGCCCGAGCCCTTGTAGATCTTGATCTCGTGCCCGTCCTCGAATTTCAGCATGACGAGCGGATGATCGTTGTTCGTGTACTTTTTCCGGACTTTCTTGGGAGGCTTGCTGCTCATCGGTGCATTCCACACTTGTTGAGATGGGAGGAAGATACGGAGGGGCAAAACGCGGGGCTAGTGCCGAAGCCGAGGGGTGCGCGCCGCGCGCCCCCGGCCGTTCACGTCACCGTCCGCGATCGTCCGGCGAACCTCCGCCAGCTGCCGGTTTCCGCGATCTGATCGATCGCATTAACCGCCTCGTCAATCTCGTCGTCGCTCGTATAGAAATGCGGCGCTATGCGGATCCCGGCATCGGGACGGTAGTCGACGATGATGTTTCGCGCGAGGAGGGCCTGCGCGACAGGCTCGGCGTTTGGAACGTCGAAGGCCACGGTGCCCCCGCGACGATCGGGGTCGCGCGGCGCGCGCACCGAATAGCCGCTTGCGTCGGCCAACTCGATGAGCCGGGCGGTTTGCCGGCGGTTCTTTTCGCGAATGAGGTCGATGCCGGCCTCCTCGATCAGCCGCGGCCCCTCAGTCGCCGCGTACAGCGCGGGGATTGACGGCGTCCCGGTCAGCCAGCGGAACGGACCTGAGGCGGGCTCATGCCCTAGCTCGAAGGAGAACGGTCGCGCGTGCGACTGCCATCCGGTTACCCCGGGAACCAGCGCGTCTCGAACTTCCGGCGACACGTACAGAAAGCATCCGCCAGGTCCACCGCATAACCACTTGAGCACGCCGCCGGTGAGGAAGTGGGCCCCGGTCGCTCGCACGTCGACCGGCATGACACCTACCGAGTGAAATGCGTCGAGCATCACCAGCGCCCCGGCTTCTCTCGCTCGCCGGCAAACCGCCTCGACGTCGATGATGAATGCCGACCGGAACAGCACGTGCGAGATCGCCACCAGTCGTGTGCGCTCGTCGATCGCCGCGAGCAGCGCTTCGGTGTCTATCCCGACACCATCCTCACTCGGCACTTCGACCACGCGGGCGCCGAGCCGCGTACCGAGCCCGTCGTAGACGTACCGCACCGAAGGAAAGTCCAGTGAAGTGGTGACCAGCCGATTTCGCGGACTGGAAAAATCGAGCGCCGAGATGACCATAGCCTGCGCGAGCGAGACGTTAGGTGCCATTACCACCTCGCCGGCGCCGGCGCCGACGAGCGGCGCAATGACATCGCCCACCGCCACCGGCATTTCCCACCACCCGTTCGCCCACGCCCGCACCCCGTCTGCCGCCCACGCGTCGCTGTACTCCGCCAACCGTGCCGGTACCGTTCGCGGCATGGCTCCGAGGGAGTTGGAGACCAGGTAGTTGGCACGCGAGAGGATCGGAAATTCCGGGCGAAACCGCAGGAGTGGATCCATGAGAACAGAGTTGCGAGATGCGTATGTGAGATGAGAGATGCGAGATGCGAGAGAAACCGCACGAAATCTAGTATGCTCCGCTAATCGGCCGTCCGCACATCGTGACCTCGCACTTCGCACTTCGCACTTCGCGTTATCCGGCCGGGCTGCTCTTGTCGATTTCCTCCAGCGCGTCCTCGAGGCTCCCGAAGAGATCGTCGTCCCCTATCTCGTCCAGATCTCCGCTCTTGCCGAGCGCCATCAACGGTTGCGCTCGAGCCTCGACCAGCATTACGCGAGTACCCTCGCGACGGCTGCGGCGGACCACATCCATGAGCGCGTACATCCCGGTCGCATCAATAGCCGGCACGTTGCGCAACCTGAGAATGAGCACTCTCGGCTTTCCCTGCGTCGCCGCGATGGTGTCCTTGAAAGTTTCGGCGGCACCGAAGAAGAACGGCCCGTTGATCTCGTAGACGATAACGCCCGGCGGGATCGGCTGGCGGCTCTCGTCCGCATACCGGCCGGGGTCCACCTCCGGCTCGTCATCGGACAGCACGCCCGTGAACCGCCCCACGTTGGTGACCTCCGACATGCGCCGCATGAACAGGAAAGCAGCGAGTACCATCCCCACCTCGATTGCCACGGTCAGATCCACCACGACCGTTAGGATGAAGGTGATCAGAAGGACGACGACGTCACTGCGAGGAGCGCGGAACAGGGCCAGGAAACGGCGCCATTCGCTCATGTGATAGGCAACGATGAGCAGAATTGCCCCCAGCACCGCCATCGGGATCAGCGCCGCCCATCTGCCGAGGAACAACGTGATCACGAGCAGGGTCACAGCGTGCACGATGCCGGCGATCGGCGTGCGTCCGCCGTTCCGTACGTTCGTCGCCGTCCGCGCAATGGCGCCCGTAGCCGGAATCCCTCCGAACATCGGCGACGCGATGTTCGCCACTCCCTGCGCGACCAACTCCATGTTGGACCGGTGCCGCCCTCCCGTCATCCCATCGGCAACGACGGCCGAGAGCAGCGATTCGATCCCGCCCAGCAGCGCGATTGTGATCGCCGGCTGCACGAGAGACCGCATCTCGGCAAATGAGATTGTCGGAATGCTCGGCGCGGGAAAGGCCATGCTCAATTCGCCGAACCGGGATCCGATCGTTTCCACGTTCAGTCCGAACAGCGGAACGGCTGCCGAGCAGACGAGCAGCGCCACCAGTGGCGCGGGAATCCGGCGGCTGATGTGAGGCCACACCATGAGAATGATGAGTGCGGCGACGGCGAGCACCACCGCGTCCAGGTTGACCGAGCCTATCGCTGCTGCGTATGCGGTCCACTTCGGGAAGAAGTCGGCCGGTACGGCGTCCATCGTCAGGCCGAGCAGGTCCTTTACCTGTTGCGAGGCAATCAGAACTGCGATCCCGGCGGTGAATCCCGTCGTCACCGGATATGGGATGAACTTGATCGCGCTGCCCAGACCGGCGAATCCCATCGCCATAAGAATGAAACCAGCCATCAGCGTCGCTACTGCCAACCCATCGTAGCCGTACTGCTGTACTATTCCGTAGACGATGATGACGAACGCGCCGGTCGGACCCCCGATCTGCACCGGGCTGCCGCCAAGCACCGCAATCACGAAGCCAGCGACGATCGCGGTGAACAGGCCCTGCTGTGGCGTCACACCGGAGGCAATGCCAAATGCGATGGCCAGCGGAAGCGCCACGATTCCAACAATTACCCCGGCCCCGAGATCCGAAAGGAACGCCGGCCAGCGATAGTTACCTAACGAGGTAACGATTTGGGGAACGAGGCGTTGCACGCGTTACGGAGGTCGGGGCTCGGGGGTCGAGGGTCGGAGTCAATTGGACGCGGCCAAGGCTACGGCACTTGAACGGGCTACGGAAGTCGAAAGGCTTTTTTCCTGCCGGACGTTCCCTCGACCCTCGACTCTCGAACCTCGACCTCGAGACCCTCGGACGACCTTCGCGCCCCCGCGCGTGTAGTAAACCGGTAGTTGAATCGTCCTACATTGGGCGTATTGAACCACCGAAGAGATCGCCATGTCCCAGCAGCCAATCAGAGAACGGCCGGATATTCCGGCGCGGACGGCACTCGTGCTCGGCGGGGGAGGCCTCAAGGGCTTTGCCCATATCGGTGTGCTGCGCGCGCTGGAGGAGTACGGCGTGCGCCCCTCGGTCGTGGCCGGCACCAGCATCGGAGCGCTCATCGGTGCGGCCTACGCCCTTGGCGTACCGGCCTCGCAGATGGCCAAGCGTGCTCGTGCGCTCAAGCGTCGCGACCTGTTTCGCATCAACCACATGGGGATGCTGCTGGAGCGCATGCGGTCCCCGTCGCTCTACCTGGAAGACCGGCTGCGCACCATTTGCGCGAGTGTCATTCCCGCCGACGCCACCTTTCGCGACACGAAGATCCCGCTGCTCGTGAACACGGTGGACATCGAGAGTGGCACGCAGGTTGTGTGGGGACTGCCGGGATTGCGCGATGTATCCATCCTCGACGCAGTGTACGCCTCCTGCGCACTGCCGGGAGCCTTTCCGCCGGGCAGCGTGGATGGGCGTGTGTGCATCGATGGCGGTGTGGTGGACAATCTCCCGGCTGCGGTCGCCGCCGTTGGTCAGCAAGCGGTAATCGCCATCGATGTCGGCAGCTCCGACCTGACGCCGGTTGCCGATATCACCGCCGAGGGCTTCGCCTCGATCTACATGCGAGCCGCGACGATCATGATGCACACACTGCAGCATCAGCCGCTGGAAACCTGGAAGGGACCGCCACTACTGCTCATTCGCCCGCGGGTCGCCGAGGTGGGCTGGTTCAACTTCGAGGGTGCGAAGGATGTAATGGAAACCGGCTACCGTACCGCGGTGGCTTCGCTAGGCCGGATTGGGAGTTCGCTGCGCGGCCGAGGCGGCGTTCACCCTCGCCGGCTGGTGGAGCTGGAGGTCGACGAAAAAAAGTGCATCGGCTGCCGTACATGTGTCGCCCTCGCCCCACGGCTCATGCGCATGGATGCGGGAGATAAAGCGTATCCCGTCCTTTCGCCGCTCGAGTGGTCGCCCGCGGATGGCCATTTCGTGGGCCAGTGCCCCACCGACGCAATCACTGTGCGTTGGCTCGACGGTAGCGGAGAAGAATCGACCGATCCCGAGCGGCAGCCGACGGCGGAAGCCGCGGGGGACTGAGAAGAGAGATGAGAGATGCGAGTTGCGAGGAGAATCCTGCCTGACAGGCTTGTCCTCGCAACTCGCTTCTCTCATCTCCTTTGCATCGCCGCAAGCGCCAAGCGCTCGTACGCCCCCACTGCCGCTCGAAGCTCATCGAGCTCGATGTGTTCGTCCTCGCGGTGCGCATACTGGATTGAGCCGGGCCCGAATAAATAGGGTGTGCCCCAATTGGTGAGCGCGGGAATGTCGGTGGCGAACGCCACCACGGCGGTTTCGAACCCCGGCAACGTCGTCAGCTGAACAGGCGGCACCTCGAGGACGCGCTCGATCGTCGCCCGGCCGTGTGCCCATCGTTCCAGAACGGCCCAGGTCTCGTCAGGATCGCTCACCACACGCAGCATGATTCGCGCTTCCGCGCTGGGAGCGAACACGTTGTCGGCGACGCCTCCGCTCAACTCGCCGATGTTCACGGTCGTCTCCCCGAGCAAGTCGCTGCGAGAGAACGACAGCCGCGGCAGCTCGTGCAGCAGTTCGACAAGCGCGGCGGTTGCCGATCTGCCGTGCTGTGGATAGGCAGAGTGCGCGGCCACACCTTCTACGCGCACGATCGCCCGCAGCGCTCCCTTGGTGCCCACCGCGAGCTTGCTCTCGGTAGGCTCGCCGTTGATGAGCACCCGGCTCGTATTCGCTACGGCGTTGGCCGCTCTCGCCCCATCGTGCGTCGTTTCCTCGCCTACCACGAAAAGAAGCGCCGCTGGTACGTCGGCGTCGCGCAGCAGATCGGCCGCACAGATCATCGCCGCGGCGATTCCCTTGGCGTCACAGGCACCGCGTCCCCAGAGGCGCTGTGCGTCCAGGTTCGGCGGCCGATATGGCGGAACTGTGTCGAGATGGGTGGAAAACGTGACGGCCGGCTTTTCGCCCCACTCCGCCAGCACGTTCTCCCTGTCAGGCGAAACGGGTATGCGCCTGACGCGCCATCCTCGGTCCTGGAGAATCGTGTGCACCCATCCCACCATCTGACCCTCGCGTCCGCTCGTCGAGTCGATCGACATGAGTGTGTGGGCAAGTGCGACAGGATCCAGTGGCTGAAAGAGAGGCATTTCCTGAAGGTGGCGAATGGCTGTCGGTTCCGGGTTTCCTTCTCTCGTGTCGGCGGCGCGATCCGTCCTCATCCCTTGACTCACCGCGTCCCCGAAATAGGTCGGTACTCCGGAGCTTGGAATGCTGAGGCCGCCGGCAACACGGCGGAAAATCCGGAGTTCATGCAGTACCGTAACGCCTTACGATTGAACGCATTGTCAAAGAAAAACGCACCAGCCTCGGCAGTGCGCCTGTAAAAACCATACCATGAAAAGATCGAAGGCCTGCGTCTTGCGACCCCGCCTCCGGAAACCGCCAGGGAGTTCGAACCGAGCGCGGCTGTTTCATCGAAATCTTATCGCCAAAACCGGAGGTAGTATGCGTAGTAGACTTCTCGTAATTGCGGCACTTGCTGGCGTCACTCTCGTGGGTTGCGATGACGATGATCCTACCGGACCCGACATTGAAACGCTTGTGGCCACTCTGACAGGCCCCGCTGAAGTGCCCGATCCCGGCGATCCGGATGGTACCGGGACGGCCGAAATCGAACTGAACGACGACGATAATGAAGTGTGCTGGGACATCACCGTTGCCAACATAACTCTGCCAGCCACGGCGGCCCACATTCACGAGGGAGCAGCCGGAGTTCCGGGTAACGTTGTAGTGACATTGTCGCCACCCGATGCCGCAGGTGCGGCAAGCGGCTGCGTCGATTCGACCGATGAAATCGTCGACGACATCATCGCCGACCCAACCGCGTTCTACGTTAACGTCCACAACGCGGACTTTACGGGCGGAGCAGTACGTGGGCAGTTGACCAATTGATGCATGAGCCGGCGCGGGAGTTCCGCGCCGGCTCGCCTCGCGTCGACCCGCCAGTTTCGAAGTGCTCCACTCGCGCCGGCCTTCTGCCTGACTAGGACAGCCCTTCGATCCGGCCGTCGGCCAGAACCCGGATCCCTTCGGCGCTGGGTACCTTGCCCAGCCCTGGCATCGTCATGATGTCCCCGGCCAGCGCGACGACGAAGCCCGCTCCGGCGGAGATGGAGACGTCGCGCACCGTTATGCGGAAGCCATGCGGGCGGCCGAGTTTTGTCGGGTCATCGGAAAACGAGTACTGCGTCTTGGCAATGCACACAGGGGTGTCGGTGTACCCCATGCTCTCGATCTGGTCAATCGACTTGGCCGCGGGAGGCAGGAAGTCCACGCCGTCGGC
>CAZPCC010000057.1:0-2566 GCA_964584905.1 uncultured Gemmatimonadaceae bacterium
GATCTACGAGCCCGGCCGCAGCCACACCTGGGCCTATGCCGATACCGCGATCACGACGCCGGGCGGTGTGATCGAGCCGGGCGGCAAGACCGTCGACAATCAGTTCCGCTACGGCAACTGGAACCTGGCCGTCGGCCTTCAGCACGAGACCGATCGCGCGGGCTTCCAGCTCGGTCTGCGCGTGCACCAGACCCGCTACTCGCTCGAGCAGCACAACTTCCTGACGGACACGGTGCGCAATACCGATGAACGCTGGATCGAATGGTCGCCGAGCTGGGGCGGCGTCCTGAAGTTCGGCGACTTCGACCTGCGCTACACCGGCCGCTTCACCGCGAAGGGTTCGCCCGACAACGTCTTCAACCGCGGGATCCCGGTAATGAGGGCGGACGCGCCGCTGGCCGGCGTCGACTTCGTCGTCGGCCCTACGGGCCCGGTCTCGATGCCGGAGTTCCGCGTCACGATGCACCGGCTCATGGTGTCGGTGCCGTTCGGAATGCACTGACGGAGAAAGGTTTCACCATGCTGATTTCTTCGCCCATATGCCGCCGGGTGGTCATCGCCGGGACGGCGCTGCTGGCCGCGGCCTGCTCATCACCGGAGGGAGTGCTTTCTTTCGATCCGCTCAACTTCCAGGAGCGTACCGGAATCGTGTTCGTCCGGCAGAACGAGACTCCGACCGTAGTGATGGAAGCGCTGTTCGAGGGACGCGTGGTCGCGGATGCGGCCGGCTGCCTGCGCTTCGATTCGTCCGACACGGCAACGGTCGTATGGCCGAACGGCTTCATAATGGTGGCGAGCGGTGAGGAGATGCTCGTGCGCGATGCGGCAGGGCGTGATATCGGCCGCGTCGGAGGTACGTTCCGCCTCGGCGGCGGCGAAGTGTCGTCGTTGCAGGGCACGCCCATGAGCGCCGCCGATCGGCAGAGCGCCGACACCCACTGCCCGGGTCGCTACTGGATCGTCGGCGACGTTCCCTGAACGAAACCGGGAGCGGGATCGGGAGCGTGTTCGTGGCCGGGCGCGGGAACAGCGGACACCCGCCTCTCCGCTCCCGCACACGCTAACGATCCCGCTCCCACTCCCGGATTCGTTCAGGCCCCTGGAGGTGCTCAATGCGAGCTGTGCCATTCGTCCTGTTCATGGTCGCCGCGCCGGCCGCTGTTGCCGCGCAGGCTGCGCCGGTCCGGCTGGAGCCCGTAACGCGGATCGGGTGCGCCGAGTGCAACGGCCCGGAGATGTTCACGCGCGTGATGGGACTGGCGGTCTGGAACGGTCGCATCCACGTGCTCGACGGCACGGCGCCGATGGTGCGCGTGTTCGATACGGCCGGCGCACCGATCCGCGCGTTCGGCGGCCAGGGTGACGGACCGGGTGAGCTCAGGATGCCGGTGCTCATCTTTCCGGACGCGGATGGCAGTGTCGAGATCTACGACATGCAGCAGCGGCGGCTCTCGCGCTTCGACTCGGTTGGCAATCCCGCGGGGACCCGAATGCTCGCGGCCGATTTCTTCGTGCTGATCGCCAACTCACCCGGCAGCGACGCGACGTACTACGCATCGCTCCAGCCCGGGCGGACCGAGCAGCCCATCATGCGACTGGCGCGCGCCAGTGATACGCCCGGGGAGTTCACCGTATTGCGGCCGAACATTCCCGCCCCCGCATCCGGCGAAGCCATGGTCTCCCCCATCCTCGCAGCACGACCCGGCGGCGGGCTGGCCGTCGGCTACGGCCGCACCGCCTACCAGATCCGGGTCTTCGACGATCAGGGCAGGCTCGTCAGAGACATCGTTCGCAACATCCCCAGACAGCGGAAGACGGAAGAGGAGATTGCGAACGAGCGCGCCCTGCGGGAGAGGACCATGGGAAGGATGACCTCGAT
Organism: uncultured Gemmatimonadaceae bacterium; assembly: GCA_964584905.1. Classification (GTDB taxonomy): domain Bacteria; phylum Gemmatimonadota; class Gemmatimonadetes; order Gemmatimonadales; family Gemmatimonadaceae; genus JALZIF01. The sequence continues at coordinate 1,880 of CAZPCC010000057.1, forward strand.
GATCGCCGAGTCCGGACGCACACCGCCGCGGCTCTCCGTTTCCGTCGACGAGGAGCACCGTCACTTCACTGCGTTCGAGTACGACGCGAACGGCAGGCTCTGGGTGCGCACCCCGCGCGGCACACCGGACGAAACGATCTTCGACCTGTTCGATCCCGAGGGCGAATACCTCGGCGAGATCCGCTTTTCCGAACCCGTCGCCGGGTTCGCCGCGGGCGATGACCTGTTCGCCGGCGTCGTGCGTGACGCCGATGGCATCCAGCACATTCAGGTGTGGCGGGTGCGGTGACCTTGAACGAAACCGGGAGCGGGATCGGGAGCGTGTTCATGGGCGGGCGCGGGAAACGAACGGCGGACACCCGCCTCTCCTCTCCCGCCTCTCCGCTCCCGCACACGCTAACGCTCCCGCTCCCGCTCCCGGATTCGTTCATTCCGGCCGGTAGCGCCGCGACACATGAAGGATGTCGATTGCGGAGTTCTCGTTCGTAGGTATGATGAAGCAGCGACGGGGTCGCTGCTCGCTGACACCCATACGGAGAGACTCATGCGCTATCTGATCCTGATCTATGACAGCGAAGCCGAAGCGCCGGAAACGACCGATGCCGAGATGCAGGAGTGGTTCGACTACACCGAACGGCTGCGGAAGTCGGGCGCGTACGTGGCAGGCGAGGCGTTGATGCCGACATC
>CAZPCC010000058.1:0-5303 GCA_964584905.1 uncultured Gemmatimonadaceae bacterium
TTCCTGCTTTTCGGCAACCCTCCCCCGTCCCCCGGTGCCTTAATTTCTGGAACCAATGACCGCACTCGCCACCGATCAGTTCGTAATCGAGCGCGCCATCCGCGGGGATGAGCGAGCGCTGCGCCAGCTTTGGACGCAGCACGCGCCGCGCATCGATGCGGTGGTGCGGCGACTGGCCGGAGATCCGGACCTTGCGGCGGACATAGCGCAGGACGTCTGGATGCAGATTTTCCGCGCTCTCCCGAGTTTTCGTGGTGATGCGCAGTTCGCCACCTGGGCGCATCGGATCGCGGTGAATCGGACGCTCAACGCGTTGCGGAGGGTGCGCCGGGTGGAGAAGCTGGAGTTGGTGATAGAAGACGACACCGTGTCGGTGGAGATGGACTCCGACCGCGTATTCCTGGCCGATTCGATCGAGCAGGCGATGCAGCGGCTTCCGCCCGGAGCCAGAATGGTGTTCGTCCTGCACGATGTGGAGGGGTACACGCACGAGGCGATAGCCGAGGAGTTAGGCATCACGTCGGGCGCGTCCAAATCGCAGCTGTTCAAGGCTCGCGCGAAATTACGCCGGCTGCTCGCGCACCTGGTCGATGGACCCATGCCGGTATCGGAACGCACACATGTCACACCTGAATCCTGAACGTTTAGCGGAGCTCGCCGACGGCGTGCCGACCGACGCCGAAACGGAGCATCTCGCGCAATGCGCGTCATGCGCCGGCGAGCGACAGGCGCACGCGGCTGTCATCGAGCTTGCGCGCCACACCGGCGAGCACGCGCTGCCGCCGCTCACCAGCTTCGAGTTCCTGGCCGAGCAGCTTCGGCTGGAGGGTCGGATCTCGTCAGGCACTTCGTCGAAATCCCGGTTCGTCAGCGCCGCCTGGTGGATGCGCGCCGCCGCGGCGGTCCTTCTTGTCGTCTCGGGCGTAGCAATGGGTCGTTGGTCGGCGGCGGAACAGCCGTTGGAGGTAGCGTCGGTCTCCGGCGATTCGGTGGCGGCCCCCGCGTTCGAGACGCCCGAAGAGGCTCGTGCGACTCTGGCGCGCGCCGAGCGCGAGTATCGCGGCGCACTGAGTTGGCTGGCGCAGAACGGTGGCGACGCTACCGACCTCGACGGCCCGGATGCCTATCGAACCCGGCTGGCTGTTCTCGATGAACTGGCTGGCGCGGCACGGCGTGGCGTGGACGAAGCGCCGTATGATCCGCTGCTCAGCCAATACTATCTGTCCACGCTGGCGGCGCGTCAGGCGACGCTGCAGCAGCTGGGCGGCGCACTCCCCTCTGGCGTGCGTCTCACGCAGTTCTAACGAATGATGGATAAGATGCTGGTTCGGTTGATATTGGCGGCAGTTGCCGCCGGAGCGATTGGCGCACCGCTGGCAGCTCACGGGCAAGCCCGCGGGACAGGCGGGACGCCACCCGGCACGTGCGAAGGTGAGTGCCTGGAGCGCCGTGCGGAGACGCTTCGCGAGTTGGCGCGCGCGCGGGCTGATCTCGCGCGGCTCGCGGCTCTGCTTGCGCAGCGCGGCGACTCACTGGATCCCGCTACGCTGGCGTCGGTGCGGTCGCAGCTTTCCACTGCCATGCGCAATCTGGAACGGTCGGAGCTTCGCGTGCGAGAGGTCGACGCGCAGCGTTTCATGATTGCGCGCGTGCGCCCTCGCGTCTCTTCGGAAGTAGTCTCGCGGACGGGTTGGCTCGGCGTTTCCTTCTCATCGAACTTCCGAGTCGTGGAGCGGCCGGGCGAGACGCGGCTCTTTCACTTCCAGGAGTATCCGGTGGTAGAGGCGGTGGAACCCGCGTCCCCGGCTCGTGAAGCGGGAATCGAGGTGGGCGACCTTCTGCTCGCCTTCAAACAGAAGGATCTGCGTGCCGAGCCGATTGCGCTGGACGAGATGCTGTCTCCAGGCAACAGGCTGCCGGTTCTCCTGAAGCGTGGAAGTGCGACGCGGACGGTGACGGTGATCGTCGGTGAGCGCCCGCGCGGGGCATGGTCGGTGGAAGTAGATCCACCTGCGCGGGCGCCACGCCCACCTACGACTCCGGAAGTATGGGTCCCTTCGCCAGCCCCGACGGCAACGCTGCTGCCGCCGCAGGCGCCTGTGCACGTTTATGCACTTTCTTCTTCGATAGTAACGCTGGCCGGTGCCGAAATGGCGCAGCTGCCGGTCGAGATGCGCGAGCAGGTGGGTGCCGAGGGTGGGCTGCTCGTGCTGAAAGTTGCTCAGCCATCGCCGGCTTCGCGGGCGGGGCTACGAAACGGCGACGTTCTGGTAAGTGCCAATGGCAAGCCGCTCAGCTCCGCGCGCGATCTGCGGGCAGCGTTCGAATCGTCGAAGGGCGCACTCACGCTCGATCTGGTCCGGAAGGGGAAAACGATGTCGGTGAGAATGACATGGTGAACTGAGACCTAAAGCGGTCTTGGATGAGAAGTGCGAAGTGCGAACTGCGAATACGGCGCACCATCAGCCTGAACGAACACGGGCGGGTGGTGCGTAGTGTTTCGAGGGCGTATTGTCGCACTTCGCACTTCGCACTTCGCACTTTTCACTTCCACCCATCTTTCCTCGTGTCCCGACTCATTCTCGCCGCTTTGCTTCTCATCCCCGCGGCGGCGATCGCGCAGAATCCGGCCAGTGTGGACTCGATCTATGCCGACCTCGCCAAGGCCGGACATCCGGGGTGCGCCGTGGCTGTGGTCCGAAATGGTGAGATCGTGCACGAGCGAGGGTATGGAACGGCGCATCTCGAGCATGCCGTTCCCATTACGCCTGCTACGGTCTTCTATGCGGGCTCGGTTTCCAAGCAGTTCACCGCGGCCGCGGTGGCTCGCGCGGCGCGGGATGGCAAGCTGTCGCTGGATGATGACGTGCGGCGCTGGGTGCCCGAGCTTCCTGACTTCGGTACCCGCATAACGATCCGCCATCTCGTTCACCACACGTCGGGGATCCGGGACTATCTGGCGTTGCGCGGTCTGGCCGGCCATCCGCCGGACGGCGTATTCGGAGACGACGAGGTGCTCGAGATACTCGGCCGCCAGCGTGCGCCGAACTTTCCCGCCGGCGAGCGGTACCTGTACAGCAATTCCGGTTACTGGCTGATGGGGCAGATCATCGAGCGCGCGACTGGTCAGTCGTTGCGCGAGTACGCCGATTCGGTGTTCTTCAAGCCGTTGGGAATGACCCACAGTCATTTCGCCGACGACCACGCCGAGGTGGTACGAGGCAGGGCGCAGGCATACGAGCAGGCGGGGGCGGGAGGGTGGAGAATCAGCATGCCTAACTTCGATGTGAACGGCGCCGGCGGTCTGCACACAACGGTCGGCGACCTGGCGCGATGGGACGCGATGTTCTTCGACACGGCCGCGGCAACGGCGGCGTTCGTGCGCGGGCTGCACCAGCGTGGCGTGCTGACGTCCGGAGACACGATCGACTACGCGTTCGGATTGACGGTCGATGAATACCGCGGGCTACCGCGGGTGTCGCATGGGGGCGCGTACGGCGGCTATCGAGCGCACCTGTTGCGCTTTCCCGAGCAGCGGCTGTCGGTGTTGCAACTCTGCAACCTGGCCAACTCCGACCCGGGCGCCCGGGGTCTGCAGGTGGCCTCCGTATACCTGAATGGCCAGTTCAGCGCACCGGTGCCTCGTCAGGCATCCAGCCCGAGCGCATCGCCCGTTGCCGGCCCGCGGCTGACGAGCAGTCAGTTGGCAATGCTGGCCGGCCGGTACACGAGCGCCGAGCTCGGCGCCGACGTCATGCTGAGCGTGCGGGGGGACTCGTTGATCGTCAGGCGTGGTGGCCGCGAAGTGGCCATGCGACCCACCGGAGTGGACGCGTTTACCGTCCCTGGCATGGGCGCGGTACGATTCACGCGGAACGCGGACGGACGGGCAATGTCCTTCTCCGTCGGCGCAGGCCGCGCGACGGGAATCGTGTATGAGAGGCAGGAAAATAGGAAATAGGAAATAGGAAATAGGGATTAGGGACTAGGGATTAGGGAATTAGGGTTGGAAAGGAAATGGGACCTCTACGAGGTCCCATTTCCTGTTTTCCTAATCCCTAGTCCCTAATCTAGTCCCTAATCCCTAGTCCCTAATCCCTATCTGTTCAACTTGTTCCGCAACGTTCGGACGTTGATTCCCAGCAAGTCGGCCGCGCGCGTCCGATTCCCGCGGCTCACCTCCAGCGCCCGCGCGATCAATGCGCGCTCCGCTTCGCCCACATCCAGAGAGTGAAGGACAACCGGCGTGTGCGCGGCGTGCCCGTTCCCGTTTGCGGAAGGACTGCCCCCAAGCGACACCGGGAACGAGAAGCCATCGGGCGGTGAATTAGTCAGGCGGAGTCGCTGGGCATCGAATAGATGCGCACCGAGAATGGGTTCGGTACTGAGAATCACCGCGCGCTCCACGGCATGCTGCAGTTCGCGCACGTTGCCGGGCCACGGATAGTGCTGGAGCAGCTCGATCGCGCCTGGCGCGATGCCGTCGATCTGCTTCTTGAGCTCCGCGGAAGTGCGCATCGCGAATCGTAAGGCAAGCGGAGCGATGTCGTCCGCGCGGTCGCGGAGCGGCGGAACGCGCAGCGGTATGACGCTCAAGCGATAGTACAGGTCCTGCCGGAACCGGCCATTCGCCGCGTCGGCGGCGAGATCGCGATTGGTCGTCGCAATTATTCGCACATCGACACGAATTGGCGACGTGCCCCCTACCCGCTCGAATTCCTGTTCCTGCAGTACCCGGAGCAGCTTGGCCTGAAGGTCAAGCCGCATCTCCGAGATCTCATCCAGCAGCAGTGTGCCGCCGTCGGCGCGCTCGAAGGCGCCCGCCACTCGCCTGACCGCCCCGGTGAATGCGCCCTTCTCATGGCCGAACAGCGCGCTCTCGACCAGCCCTTCGGGGAGCGCGGCGCAGTTGAGCTTGATGAACGCGCGGTCGCGCCGGTCGCTCTGGTCGTGGATCGCGCGAGCGAACAGCTCCTTGCCCGTGCCCGACTCGCCCTGAAGCAGCACCGTTGCGCGCGCCGGCGCGGCCATGCTCACCGTCTGCAGCGCGCGCCGGATGGCCGGCGAGTCGCCGATGATCAACCGCTCGTTGCGGAACTCCATCACCTCGCGGCGAAGCGCATCGTTCTCGCGCCGCAGCCTGACGAATTCCAGAGCCTGGTCGACCGCCAGTTTAAGCTGCTGCGGCCGCACCGGCTTGGTGATGTAGTCGATCGCCCCGGCCTTGATCGACGCCACTGCATGCTCGACGCTCGCATAGCCGGTGAGCATTATCAGCGGGACGTCCACTCCGTCGCGCCCGA
>CAZPCC010000059.1:0-32981 GCA_964584905.1 uncultured Gemmatimonadaceae bacterium
TGGCCGCCAGGACGAATGACAAATCGGCCTTGGCGAGCATGGACTCGCCGCCGAGCATCCAAAAAATTCCCACTGCAACAGCCATCGCTAGCATGACTTGGGCGACGTTAAAGATCGCCTTTGTCGGGGCACGACGAATCAGGCTTTCGGCAATAGCGTGCGCCAGACCCGCAGCAACAACAGCTAGCCAACTTGGCGAGACCACCGCCACAGCCGTTAACGGAAGGAAGGAGATAGACCCTGACGCACCAGCGGGCAACCGATGCGCTTGCAACTGCGCCAGCAACGCCATGGCGACAAACCAAGCCGTAGCTTGGAGTTGCTCGCTCGTCACTGCCGGTCGCAGCAGGAAAACAATGCCCCCAGCAATAACTGAGAACATTGCAACGCCAAGGACGTAAAGAGTTACACGACGCATAATGGAAAACCCCCGCCCCACCTATGTCCAGCTCTGTGTTTCTGAAGCGAGTACACGGAACAGCGCACTCACGAGCCCGGCCAGAATGTCCATTTGGCTTTACCTCCCCTTCTTGATAGTCACTTTCCGGCATCGGAAAGCGCCGCGGGTCGGCTTCGCTATTTACTTGGCTCGCTCGGCTTCGCTCAGCTCTGTGGGTACGGGGGTTTAATTTCGGTATGAAGGAAAAAAATCGTTAGGACCGCGACCACGCGGTCAGCGAACTACAATACCATATTTGCCAGGCACTACCGCTGACGACCGATCCACCGGTTCGTTGCATCAAGCACCGACAGAACCGCCGCCGTCTCCGCACTGTCCTTCACCTCGCAACTGCCAGTCAACATCTGCTGCTCGCGTCCGATACGCCCGGTCACGCCGACGAATACGAACTGCCGGTCGAACGCGCCGACCAGCTTCGCTCCATCGAGTGCCAGCGCATCCTCCGACGCCTGACCGATTGCCGCCAGCGTCGCACGCGCCGCCAACTCCACGCGCGACCGCTGAGTCTCCAGACCCTCGGCCTCCCCGACAAATGACTCCTCCCCTTTCCGTAGGGTAACGCGGCAGGTCACACCCGCTGTCCGGCTTCGCCGGACCTCTACATCCTCGAAAAGGAGCGCCCGGCGCGTGTAGTCCGGTTCCTCACGCTCGGGAGCCGCAGGCTCTTCCGGCACTCGGGCACCGGCGATTCCGCCAGCCAGCACATCCGCACCCAGCCGCTTGTGGTCCACCGTCGTGGCCACCGAGATCTTTCGGTGGTCCACTCTTATCCCGAAGTGCGCCAGTAGCGCACTCTCCACATTCCGCACCGTCTGCTTTGGCGAAACATCCATCGTCGTCAGCAGATGAACCTCCGTGACCGTTCCGCTCTCCCCTGCGATTACACGCGCCGCAATGACCCCAGGCAGCGTCAACAGCAACTCTTCGGCGCGCTGAACAGGAAGCACGCTACCCGCTATGGAGGGGGAGCTCTGCGGCATGAATCCTCGTGGTGCCAGTACGCACGCGATAAGGCGCCAATTGCAGGCACCGACATCGGTTCTACTGGGCGTTCTTGGGACGGATGAACCACCGGGACCGGCGGAGCACTAAGATAGGATCCGTGGGAAAACTTTCCTGGGGGAAAGTACTCATCCCACGTACACGCCAATATGACCCATGCGCTCCGGATATCAAGAGCCAGATGTTGCCACCTGATATTCGTTCAGCTTCCGATACAGTGTTCGCTCTCCGATTCCAAGCACTTCAGCGGCCTTTCTTCGGTTTCCACGCGTCTGCTGCAGGACCGCTTCAATCGCTGCTCGCTCGATTTCCGCCATCGTCATCCCCGGCGTCATGCGCACAACTGCAGCCTCCGGCTCCCCGGGCGGCGGCTCCAGCGCCGCTTGCGACACGCCGTCGGAGCCGGCTGCTGCCCGAACTTCCCGAATCATGTCGTCCCGGCCCGGCATATCCAGCCGCCGACGCAACTCCTCGACCTGCAGCTTCAGCTCGACCAGGCTGCGCACGATGAACTCGAGCTCGCGCCCGCTCGCTCCCTCGCGCGATCGGACCAGTGGGCCGACGTGCACCGGGAGAAAGCGGCTGCCCCCTCCCCGATACTCCGCCGGGATGTCGTCAGGCCCGATCTCGCGTCCCGGAGCCAGCACGACCATGCTCTCGACGAGGTTTCGCAGCTCTCGCACGTTCCCGGGCCATGCGTACTCCATCAATATCTGCATCGCCGCGCCCGAAATCCCGTGGAACGGCCGGTCGTGCAACACGGCAAATTCCTGGACGAACCGCCTGACGAGCAACGGGATGTCCTCGGGACGATCCCGCAGGGGCGGAAGATAGATGTGAAGCACGTTCAGCCTGAAATACAGATCCGCCCTGAACGCTCCCTCCTCCACCTCGGTTCGCAATGGCCGGTTGGTGGCCGCCACCACCCGCACATCGACACGCATCGCCTGCGCGCCACCCAGGCGCATGATCTCTCGCTGCTCGAGCACACGCAGCAACTTGACCTGCGTGGACAGCGGCGACTCGCCGATCTCATCGAGAAACAGCGTTCCCGTATGCGCAAGCTCGAATCGCCCGACACGACGTTCGGCGGCGCCGGTGAACGCGCCCTTTTCATGCCCGAACAGCTCGCTCTCGAGCAGCGTCTCCGGCAGCGCCCCAATGTGCACCGCGATGAATGGCTTGCCACGGCGCGGACTCAACTGGTGTATGGCCCGAGCCACCAGTTCCTTCCCCGTCCCGCTCTCCCCTTCGACCAGGACGGTGCTCGATACCGGCGCGAACTGCTCGATCTTCACGAGCACTTCGCGCATGGCGTCGCTCTCGCCGATCAGTCCCGTTATCTCCGAGAGACGCCGCCGGTCGAGGATGCGATTGACTCCCGCGATCACCTCGTCAAGGTCAACCGGCTTCACGAATAGCTCGGCGAATCCCGCGGCGCGCAGTCGATCCAGCAACGTGGGTTCGTCCACATCGGCAAAACCGATGACCGCCGCACCCTCCCAGAGCTGGCGGCGCGCCATCTGGACGGTCGTCGGTTCGACAACCCCGCCGGTGAACACGATGAGGTCGGGACGATCGCGGTCGATCGCCGATCTCAGATCGTCGTACGGCGCCACGAGCGAGGTGCTATGCCCTAACTCCTCGAGCCTGGCATTGAGCCGGACGGCTGGCTCCAGATCGGTGAGCGTGATGAGAATCTTCACCCCGCGCCACCCGCCGAGTGCTCCGTCGGTGCATCGGCCAGAATGGCAATGGCGTGCTCAGCCACGGGCCCGAGTGTGGCAAGGCCGTCGCGCACTCCGCCGGGGGAACCGGGAAGGTTGACGATGAGCGTGCGCGCCCGAACGCCGGCGATGCCGCGAGAGAGCATGGCTCGCGGGAACGTCTCCACCATCGCGCCGCGCAGCCGCTCGGCGATCCCGGGAGCCTCGCGCTCGAGCACTGCCCGAGTGGCTTCGGGTGTAACATCGCGGGGAGCGAGACCGGTGCCACCGGTGGTCAGCACGAGATCGGCAAGACCCTCATCGCACCACGCCACGAGCTGGGAGGCAATGCGCTCCGACTCGTCAGGCACCGTCGCTCGAGCGCTCACCTCGTAGCCCCCTTCGATGCTCCACGCGGCACATGCATCTCCGGAGGCGTCGGCACGCTCGCCGCGCGCGCACGCATCGGAAACGGTCAGGATGGCTATACGCATCCGCTCACCAGACCTGATGCATCAGCGATGCGATGCCCTGGTATAGAAAGGAAGCTTCACCACCCGTCCGGGAATCCGCTTGCCGCGGATCTCGACCTCGAGCCCGCTTCCGGCCGCAGCCCCGTCGGGAGGCAGATAGCAGGTACCGATAGGCGTGCCGAGCGAGGGACTAACCGTGCCACTTCGCGTCAGACCCTGCGCGACTCCCGCCTGAAACACCGGAAAGCCCGGGCGGGGAAAGGCCCGGCCCTCCAGCACGAACCCGATGAGCTTGCGGGATAATCCTCGTTCCTTCTGCCTGACGAGTGCATCGCGCCCCACGAAATCCCCTTTCTTGAGCTTCACCAGCCAGGCGAGGTTCGCCTCGTACGGTGTGACTGTGTCGTCGATGTCGTTGCCGTACAGCGCCATGCCCATCTCGAGGCGCAGCGTGTCGCGAGCACCCAGCCCGCACGGCGTCACCTCGCCGGTCGCCATGATCGCGCTCCAGACGCGATCCCCGTCGGTGGCGCCGAAGTAGAGCTCGAACCCGTCCTCGCCCGTATACCCCGTGCGTGAGATCACGGCCGGTGCGCCGGCTACGCGGCCCTCGAGAAAGCGATAGTACTCGATGCTCGCCAGATCGACGTCCACCAATGGCTGCAGGATCCGCTGCGCTTCCGGTCCCTGCACGGCCAGCAGCGCCGTTTCATCGCTCTCATCCTCGATCGTGCAGTCGAATCGATGCCGTTCCCGGTCTATGTGCGTGTAGTCCTTTTCCCGATTGGATGCGTTGACCACGACCATCAGGCGATCGGCGAACCGATACACCAGACAGTCGTCCTCGATGGTACCGCGGTCGTTAAGCAGCGTCGAGTACTGTGCCTGTCCGATCTCCAGCGCCTGGACGTCGTTAGTGGTGACGTAGTTGAGGAAGTCGGCCGCGCCCGGACCCCGCACGACGAACTCGCCCATGTGGCTCACGTCGAACATCCCACAGCGCTCGCGCACCGCCTTGTGCTCGGCGGTAATGCCGGTCGGATACTGAACCGGCATCTCGAACCCCGCGAACGGGACCATCTTTGCCCCCAGCGCCAGGTGGTGAGCGTGGAAGGGGGTTCGCGCCATCTGCTGCTGCTTTCCGCCGAGCGCCATCGCGTCCTGCCTCCGGAATGAGTCGGGGGACGGAATATGCCATTATGGCGGACGGAATGCGAGTGAGAATCCGATCGAGCACGGTGATTCTGCCAATGAACACATCTCTCGAATCATTCAGCGACACTCTGACATCGAAACTGCCGACACCGCCGCCTGTCACGCCCGGGGCCACCAACCATCACTCAGTGCCGGCGGCAGGTTACCGGCGTGACCCTGGGGACTCCTGTTTCGTCGTTCTATCGACCGATAGAGGGCAAGGAGGCCCGCTCGAGTGGCCCTGATCGCTACCCTGCTGCCGAATCCCGTGGGCGCCATGCGCCTGCGTTCGGCGCTACGAGACCGCTATACGCTTCGCTCTTGTGAAACACTACAGGAGCTGCTCGCGTTATGCGGTTCGAGCGCTGTGACCACGGTCGTCGTCGATCCTTACGACGCGCGGTCGCGCGTGCCCGACTTCGAGCCGCTTCGGCAGCTCAAACGGCTGTACCCATCGGTCTCGATCGTGCTGTACGTCACATCGCCCCCGGCCACCGCGCAGCATATGTTCGAGATGGGCCGGCTTGGCCTCGATGGGCTGGTCGTGATGGAACAGGATGACGGCGCCTCCCAGCTCCTCGCGCGCATCGAGCAGTCGGGCGCACGGGCACTCGCCGACACGGTTCGTCAGGCCCTTGGAGATCTCAAGCCGACGGCGCGCGACGCGGTACTGACGGTTGTCGCAAGGGCGCACGAACGCCTGTCGCCGGAATCGCTCGCCCGCCTGCTCGGCATCCGGCGCAAACTGCTGGCCGAGCGGCTGGCCGAGGCGGGTTTCCCGAGCCCGCAACCGCTCATTGCATGGGGACGCCTCATCGTCGCCGCGCGAATGCTCGAAGACGAGCAGCGAAGCGCCGACAGTGTCGCACTGGCGCTCGAGTTTCCCTCGGGGAGTGCGTTCCGCAACACCTGTCAGCGCTACGTGCGCCTGGCGCCGCAGCAGATCCGACAGTCAGGGGGCGCCGTGTACGTGATACAGGCATTCCTCGATCAGCGGCGCGACGGAACGCCGGCGGCTCCGGACGACGGCGCGGATCACGGAGACCCGGCGGCGGAAGACGTGCTCGTCAGGCGAACCGGCACGGAGAACTAGCGCCGCGCAGGCAGTCTAGAGCGCCACACCACCCATCAGCACGGCCATGACGGCCTTCTGAACGTGCAGGCGGTTCTCCGCTTCGTCCCACACGCGGCTCCACCGGCCGTCGATCACTTCGGCCGATACGTCCTCGCCGCGGTGAGCCGGCAGACAGTGGAGAAAGATCGCGTTAGGGTCGGCGCGCTCCATCAGGCCGGCATCGACAGTATAGCCGGCGAACGCGCGCTCACGCTCCTTCTGTTCCTCTTCCTGCCCCATCGACGCCCACACATCGGTGTTCACGACGTGGGCACCGTCGGCCGCCTCTCGCGGATCCCGGGTGAGAAGCACCGGAGCCGCGTTGCGCGCACGGGCCAGTATCGCGGGATCGGGATCGTATCCCTGCGGGCAGGCAATCCGCAGCTCGAAGCCAAGTCGATATGCGGCATTGAGCCAGGAGTTCGCCATGTTGTTTCCGTCACCGATCCAGGCAATGCGCTTCCCTTCCCAGCCGCCGAGGTGCTGCCGCACCGTAAGCAGATCGGCAAGTATCTGGCACGGATGAAGCAAATCGGTGAGTCCATTGATGACCGGCACCGTCGCGTGGAGCGCCAGCTCTTCGATTTCCGCGTGGGCGAAGGTGCGGATCATGATCCCGTCTACGTAGCGGGACAGAACCCGCGCCGTATCGGCGATCGGCTCGCCGCGACCCAGCTGGATGTCGCGTGGCGAGAGGAAGAGTGCGTGCCCGCCAAGCTGCCAGGCGCCGACCTCGAACGAAACACGGGTTCGGGTGGAAGCTTTCATGAAGATCATGCCTAGCGATCGGCCGGCGAGCGGTTTGTCTCGATAGGTGCCGGTGCGCATGGTGTCGGCCAGATCGAACAGGCGCTCGAGCTCTCCCTGCTCGATGTCGGGAATCGCGAGGAAGTGACGTGCGGGCATTACGAATATGGGCCGTAGGCGGAGAGGGTGAGGACAGCCGGGAACTGGGGCTAAAGAATGTACTTCCGGAGATCCTCGTCTTCGACCACCGCCTTGAGACGATCGCGAACGGTATCCGCGTCGATCGAGATGCCGCCGTTCCTTCCGGGCCCGTCCGGGAGCTCGTACAACACGTCCTCGAGCAGCGTGGACATGACGGTGTGCAGGCGGCGCGCTCCAATGTTTTCCATCCGGTCGTTCACGCTGGCGGCGATGCGCGCAATCTCGGCGATGCCGTCGGTGGTGAAGGTGAGCTGGGCGCCGTCGGCCTCGACGAGCGCGGTGTATTGCTTGGTCAGTGCATTCTCCGGCTCGGTCATGATGCGCACGAAGTCCGCCTCGGTGAGTGGACGGAGCTCCACGCGAATCGGAAATCGGCCCTGAAGCTCGGGGATCAGATCACTCGGCTTCGACACGTGGAATGCACCGGCAGCGATGAAGAGCACGTGATCCGTCTTCACCAGGCCGTACTTGGTCTGCACGTTGGACCCTTCGACGATGGGAAGCAGATCGCGCTGCACCCCCTCACGCGACACGTCGGGTCCGCCCATCTGCGACCGCTCGCCGGCGATCTTGTCGATCTCATCCAGAAAGATGATGCCGAGCTTCTCGACGCGCTCGAGCGCGTCGGAAGTAACGTCCTCCGTGTTCACCAGCTTCTCGAATTCCTGCTCCAGCAGAATGCGCCTCGCTTCCGAAACCTTCACCGTGCGCTTGCGGGTCTTCTTGGGCAGCATGTCCTGCAGCATCTCGCCGAAGTTCTCCATCCCTTCGGGAGCACCCTGCGGAACCAGCATCTCGAACATCGGGCCGGCGGTCTGCGTGACTTCGATCTCGACCTCGCGCTCTTCCAGCTGTCCATCGCGCAGCAGCTGCCGAAGCTTTTCCCGCGTTCGGCGATGGCGTTCGCTGGACGCGTCATCCTCCGCGCCGCGCGAAACCTGGCCGGACGCAGAAACGACGAATAACGATGGTCCGCTCCCCTGTGCCGGCTGCGCCTTGGCGTTCTGTGCAGGGGGCGTTTCCACCTTCACTTCCGGCACGGGGAGCAACAGATCGAGGAGCCGCTCTTCTACCCGCTCCTGGGCCAGGTCTTCGACTTCGGCCTCGCGCTCGCTGCGCACGAGGTCGATCGCATTGTCCATGAGGTCACGCACCATCGACTCGACATCACGTCCAACGTAGCCGACTTCGGTGAACTTGGATGCTTCGACCTTGATGAACGGAGCGCCGGCCAGCTTGGCCAGGCGGCGGGCGATCTCCGTCTTGCCTACGCCGGTCGGGCCGATGAGAATAATGTTGTTAGGCGCGATCTCGTCGCGGATGTGGTCAGGCGTCTGCTGGCGGCGCCACCGGTTGCGAAGCGCGATGGCGACCGCCTTCTTGGCATCACTCTGCCCCACGATGTAACGATCGAGCTCGCCGACGATCTGACGAGGTGTCAGGTCCGCGAGCTTGGCGATGGTCTGTTGTGTGCGCTTCGAAAGCATGGTCATCACATCTCTGGAATTCTCAATCCAGCTCCAGAACGGTTATGTGCGTGTTGGTATAAACGCAGATCTCGCCGGCGATGGTCAGCGCGGTACGAGCGATTTCCGCCGCGCTGAGCGATGAGTGCAGGACGAGTCCGCGCGCCGCGGCAAGCGCGTAAGAACCACCCGAGCCGATGGCGAGAATGCCATCGTCAGGCTCGATGATGTCGCCGGTTCCCGAGATGACGAAACTGTGTTGACGGTCCATCACGGCGAGGAGCGCCTCCAGGCGGCGTAGAACGCGATCCGAGCGCCATTCCTTGGCCAGTTCCACCGCAGCGCGAGGGAGATTTTCCGGATAGCGCTCGAATTTCTCCTCGAACCGGGCGAACAGGGTGAATGCGTCGGCGGCGGCGCCGGCGAATCCGGCGAGAACACGGCCACCGCGCAGCGCGCGCACCTTCTGTGCGTTCCCCTTCATCACGGTTTCGCCGACGGTCACCTGCCCGTCGCCGGCAATGGCAACCTTTCCTTCACGGCGCACACCCAGAATGGTGGTTGCGCGGAACGTCGGAATCCGATAGGACATGACGAAAAGTAAGCGTCCGGCACCGACCGGGTGAGCACAACCCTGGGGCGATTCTCAGCCGAGTGAGGCGGTGCTGCTCTCGTCGGCGGGGTGGGACGCATCGCGCTCCAGGCGCGGGTCCCCGGAGTTGGGAGGGAAAGACTCACCGCTCCTGCGCTGCGGCGCAACCGCCAACTCGCGCAGATAGCGCCAATTCATGGCGACTCCGGCGCCTCCCAGGGCGACCGCCAGCAGAACCGAGAGGGTCGTATAGGGCCAGCTGTCTCGCCCTATGAGAGATGCGCCGAGAAGGACGATCGCGGCTCCCAGCAGCCCTTCTCCGAGCTGGCTGCGTGGCGGTCGTTCGCCCCGCCGGCGCTCCTGCGGAACGAAGCTCCCGTCCGGAACGATGGCATCGAGCAGCAAGACGCCACCGATGACCACGGCAACCAAGCCGAGAAAGATTGGGAGAATGACTTCCGCGCGCATGGCCCCAACCAGTGCAAGGAGCGTTCTCAGGCGCGTGGATGGGCCGAGCGGTAGACCTGCTTCAGCCGCTCGATACTCGTGTGTGTGTAGATCTGCGTCGAGGAGATTGATGCGTGCCCGAGTAGCTCCTGCACGGCACGCAGATCCGCGCCGGAATCGAGCAAGTGGGTGGCGAACGTGTGCCGCAGCGAGTGCACCGACAGTCCGGTACCGTCATCGAGCTCATCCAGAAACTTGCCTACGGCGAGTTGAAGGGCCCGCACGCCGATGCGACGCCCGGTGCGGCCGATGAAGAACGCCGCGCGATCGAGACGGGCACCCTGAAGGCGCCTCAGCAGATCATCGCGCTTCGCCTCGTAGTTTCGCAGTGCCAGTACGGCATGGTCACCGACGGGAATAATGCGCTCCTTCTTTCCCTTCCCCCGCACTTTGACTTGCTGCGCGACCAGATCGAGGTCGCCGAGGTTGATTCCGGCGAGCTCTGAAACGCGCATTCCGGTAGAGTAGAACAGTTCCAGGATCGCCAGATTGCGCACATCCTCGAAACGCCCCTCCCATGCCCTCACCTCGGCCATCTGAAAGAGCAGGTCTATCTGGGCGCGGTCGAGCCAGGCCGGGAGATGCTTGTCGAGCTTGGGCGTCGCAATGCCGCTGGCAGGATTGGTGGCGACCAGCTCGTTGCGATGCAGATAGCGGTAAAAGCTGCGTACCGCGGACAGGGTGCGGGCGGCCGAGCGCTTGGCGATGCCGCGACGGGAGAGCGCACCGAGGAATCCGCGAATAGTCAGGCGGTCGACGGCGTCCCATCCGGTGGCACGGCCGCTGGCGCGATTCGCCAGATAGGCGGTGAACTCAACCAGGTCACGCCGATAGGCGCGAATTGTATTGGGCGAGTAGTCCCGCTCGCGCTCGAGACTGGTGAGAAATTCCAGGACCTCGTCAGGAAGCGATTCGGTGTCGTCGGAGACGGAGTGATGCTGGCCGGAGGGCGAATCGGCGTTACCATCGCTGTTGGGGGGGGCCCCCCGTGCGCGACCCGCGCTCACGACCCAGTCGCCGCCAGAGACAACTCGTCCCGCCACCGCTCCATCGCCGCCAGCGCCCGCTCGGCGTACATCTCGCGCTTCCGCCGCTTGTCGCGTACGCGCTCGGGGAGCTCATCGAGAAGGCCGAAATTCGCGTTCATCGGTTGAAAATGGCGCGGATCGGCTTCCCGCAAATAACGATAGAGAGAACCCAGCATCGTTATGGGAGGTGGAACTACCGGGGGCTCGCCGGATAACGTTCGCGAGAGATTCCAGCCGGCCAGGATTCCGGTCGCCGCGCTCTCAGTGTACCCTTCGACACCGGTGATCTGTCCGGCAAGAAAGACACGGGATTCGCCAGGCATCGACAAGGCCGGCGTAAGGGCGGCAGGCGAATTGATGTACGAGTTCCGGTGAATCGATCCATAGCGAAGAAACTCCGCGTTGGCGAGTCCGGGAATGGTGCGCAGCACCCGCTGCTGCTCGGGAATTCGCAGCCTCGTCTGGAATCCGACCAGATTCCACATTCGCCCGTTTCGATCCTCGCGCCGCAGTTGCACGACGGCGTAAGGGAGCCGCCCGGTGCGTGGATCACGAAGCCCGACTGGCTTCATCGGACCGAACCGCAGCGAGTCGCGGCCGCGACGCGCGATCTCCTCGACCGGCATGCACCCCTCGAAGTACGGAACGGCGTCGAATTCGTGTCCGTGGTGCTGGTCGGCGGCGATCAGGGCATCGATGAACCCCTCGTATTCCTCCCGCGACATCGGCGCGTTGAGATAGGCACCCTCCTCCCCCGCGCCAGCCATCGTCTCCTTGTCGTACCGGGAGGCGGCGAACACGAAAGATTCGTCTATCGACTCGCGAGAAATCACCGGCGCAATGGCATCATAGAATGCGAGCGCATCGACGCCTAACTTCTCACGCAACGATGCCGCGAGGGCGTCCGATGTCAGCGGGCCCGTCGCTATCACGGCGGGCGGATCTATCTCACGGACCTCGCCGCGAACGATTGTAACGAGTGGATGTGCGCTGACGCGGGCGTGGATGCCTTGCGAGAAAACGTCACGGTCGACGGTAAGGGCGGTGCCACCCGGAACTCGCGCCGCGTCTGCCGCCTCGAGTACGACCGATCCGAGCAGCCGCATCTCGGCCTTGAGCAGACCGTGCGCGTTGGTGGTTTCGGTGCTCTTGAAGGTGTTGGAGCAAACGAGCTCGGCCAGCCGGTCGGTCTTGTGGGCGGCCGTAGACATAAGGGGCCGCATCTCGTGCAGCAATACCTCGTGGCCCCGCTCGGCGAGCCGCCAAGCCGCTTCCGAACCGGCGAGACCACCGCCGACTACGTGTACCGGAGGAGAATGGTTTGCGCTCACCCCGCAGTATAGCGCTGCTAGACCGCTACCGCCTCCTCCTCTTCATTCACTACGAGCTCCCATTCGTTGGCACACTTGAGGCACTTGCGGTACTGTCCCCGCGTCTTGTTCTGCTTTGCCTCGGCACCCAGGTAGCCGCACTCGGGACACGTCTCATTGACCGGCTTGTCCCAAATGACGAAGTCACAATTGGGGTAGTTGGCGCATCCGTAGAATGCCTTGCCGCGAGCCTTGGACCGCCGCTGGATGATGTCGCCGTTGTCCTTGGGACACTTGATCCCGGTCGGCATTGGCCGCGTGCCGCGGCACTTAGGAAACTGGCTGCACCCGAGGAACTCTCCGCTTCGTCCATGCCGGATCAGCATCTCGGCGCCGCACTCGTGGCACTTCTCACCGCTCGGACGTGCCGGCTTTCGATCGACACCCAGCTTTCGAGTGTAGGTACACTCCTTCTTGAGCTGCCTCTCACAGGCGATGTACGGCCCAAAGAAACCGCCACGCGCAATGAGACGGCCGCCGCACTCCGGGCATCGTTCCTCATCCAGCTTGGACAGATCGTGCACGATGCCGATGAGCTCTTCGACGTTCACGTCGCCCAGCCGCTCGGCGAATGGTCCGTAGAAATCCTCGAGGACCTTGCGCCAGCCTAACGTTCCCTCTTCGATCTTGTCCAGCTCATTCTCCATGTTGGAGGTGAAGCCGACGTCGAAGATATCCGGGAACTGCTTGACCATCACCTTCTCGACCGTCTCGCCGAGGGGAGTAGGCGTGAACCGGCGTTGATCGAGCCCCACGTAATGGCGGTCGAGCAGCACCGAAATGATCTGCGCATAGGTAGACGGCCGCCCAATGCCGAGCCGCTCGAGCTCCTTGACGAGACTGGCCTCGGAGAAGCGCGGCGGCGGCGCGGTGAAATGCTGATTCGGCGTGATCTCGACGACCGGTACCGCCTCATCCTTGGCGAGTTGCGGCAACTCCTGCTCATCCTCCAGCGGCTTGGCGTCGCCGTCCTCGTGCGCCTCGCGATAAAGCGCGAGAAAGCCCTGGAACTTGACGACGCTTCCGGTAGAGCGGAACAGATAACGACCGAGGTCGAAGTCGACCGTGGTGGTATCGAATACCGCCGGCGCCATCTGCGATGCCATGAACCGCTGCCAGATGAGCTGGTACAGCTTGAACTGATCCGCGTTCAGATAGCGCTTTACGGCATCGGGCCGCCGGGCCGGATCGGTTGCGCGGATTGCTTCGTGCGCATCCTGCGTCTTCGTCGCCGAGCCAGCCTTTCCATACAGCTGCGGCGCGGCGGCGACGAACTCGGCGCCGAACAGCGTCTTCAGGTAATCCTGCGCCTGACGAGCGGCCACATCGGAAATGCGTGTCGAATCCGTACGCATGTACGTGATGAGTCCGACGGCGCCCTCGTCGCCGAGGTCGATCCCTTCGTAAAGCGACTGCGCGACCCGCATGGTGCGCTTGGATCCAAAGCCGAGCTTCTTGGATGCTTCCTGCTGGATGGTGCTGGTGGTGAACGGCGGGGAAGGATTCTTGCGCCGCTCCCGCCGCTTGACATCGGTGACGGTAAAGCTGCGCCTCCCCTCGAGATCCGAAAGGATGCGCGCTGCCGATTCCTCGTTGGGAATCACCGGCTTGACGCCGTCGATCTGGTGCAGTCGTGCGGTAAACCGCTGAGCCGATTTCTCCAGCAGAGCCTCGATGGACCAGTACTCCACCGGCGTGAACGCCCGAACCTCACGCTCACGCTCGACGATCAGGCGGAGTGCGACCGTCTGAACGCGGCCGGCGGAAAGCCCCGTCTTGACAGTCTTCCATAGCAGAGGGCTGGCCTTGTAGCCGACGAGCCTATCGAGAACTCGGCGCGCCTGCTGTGCTTCGACCTTGCGCTCATCAATGACGCCGGCGTTGGCGATGGCGGCGCGGACGGCATCCTTCGTAATCTCGTGGAAAAGCACGCGGCGGATGGGCTTCTTGGATCGCTTGACCTGCTGGGCCACGTGCCAGGCGATTGCTTCACCTTCACGATCCGGGTCGGTGGCGACCAGAATCTCGCTGGCGTCACGTGCGGCGCTCTGCAGCTCGGCGATGGTCTTTTCCTTGCCCTCGATAGGCACGAGATCCGGCTCGAAGCCGCCCTCGATGTCTATGCCGAGCTTTTTGGGAGGCAGGTCCATGATGTGCCCCACCGTCGCGCGCACCTTGTAATTGCGCCCGAGATACTTGCTGATCGTCCGCGCCTTGGCGGGTGACTCAACGATGACCAGCGACGTCGCGCCGTTCGACGCGACATCGGCGGAGCCCTCGTATTCCTCGGAGAGCCGCTTGGTACGGGCAGATTTCGCCACCCGTCCGGCGGCCTTCTTCGCGCCGGTCTTCGCGGTCTTTCGCGATCTGGTGGTCTTTTTCTGCGCCATTCGTCTCGGTTCGCTATGCGTTCAGTTCTGGTAGATAGGAATTGGGAATTGGGAATTAGGTGAGGCTCAGGCGAAACGCGGTTCCCTAATTCCTAGTTCCTATTTCCTGTTTCCTGTTTCAATGCAACGTCGTACCATCCCCCGGCACACCCTCATCGACAAGTCCCACCCCTTCCATGAGCGCCCGAAGCTCGTCGAGCGCAATACGGCCATCGATCTGTGCCATCGCGCGTTCGATCACGTGCTCCAGCTCCGCGGGATTCAGGATCCCTGCCCCGCTCAGCGACAGCAGATGCCCCCATGCTTCCGGGGCAAAACGACCCCGCTCATGCGGACCAAGTACACGAAATGTCATACCTTATATACTCCGCACGGGACGGATTTGCGCTGACGCGCATCGGCGGCAGCCTGCGATTCGTCCCGCCTGAAATGGACGACTACCCGACGAGCTCGTTGCGCCAAAGCGCTTGGTAACGCCCAAAGATTCCGGAGCGGCCAAACCTATGGGACCATTCTCTCCGATACAAGCCAAGCGATACACTGTGTAAGCACTTCGTCTACAACAAGTTCCGCGTTGACTGTCAAATCGGCAGTTGAATAGGCGGCTTCGCGGACCATAAGAAGAGAGTTCAAACGCTCCGGCAACTCGGAGCCGGACAACAACGGCCGTTCGTCGGCCCCAACGCAAATTCGCTCGGCCGCAACCTCGGGCCCGACTCGGAGGTATACGAGTCTGGCTGGCGGTCGAAGCAGTGAGACGGTCGCCGGCCGAGTGACCCACCCGCCGCCTGGAGCAATAACCACCCTCTGCCGATCTCTCAGCTCGGAGGTAGCCAACGCCTCGAGGTCTCGAAAGCGTTCCTCCCCATTCTCCGAGAATATCAGCGAGACTGACCTGCCTGCGCGTCGAACTACCTCGGCGTCGAGGTCGACGAAGTCCCATTTGATCCGTTCAGCCAGAGCGCGGCCGACGGTGGATTTTCCCGAACCCGGAAGTCCTGTCAGAATCACCTGCCGGAGCGCCTCGCTCACGCTCGGAACTCCAACCTAACGTATGCCGTCAGCCGGGAGTCAGCGGAAGGCGGCGCGGGCAACGCGGGTCGAGTCCGGCTCGTCACGCGATGCTCACTGCGCCTTGATCCGCGCGTCAACCACGGCAACGTACCCAGCCAGGTTGCGTTGAACTTCTCCCAGCGAGTCACCGCCGAACTTTTCCAGCAGCGCCTCGGCAAGCACGAAAGCCATCATCGCCTCGGCTATCACACCCATCGCCGGTACCGCCGTCACGTCACTCCGTTCGGCGACCGCGGCGGCAGCCTGCCCGGTGGCCACGTCGACCGTGGCAAGCGGCCGCATCAGAGTACTGATCGGCTTCATCGCCACGCGCACCACCAGTGGCTCCCCAGTCGTCATGCCCCCTTCGAGGCCGCCGGCGCGATTGGAGCGGCGGCGAACCCGTCCCGTGCCCGAGCGGGAGTCGTCACCTTCGATCTCGTCGTGGACCTCGCTGCCCGGCCTGCGCGCCGCCTCGAAGCCGAGTCCTATTTCCACGCCCTTCACCGCCGGTATCGAGAGCATCGCGCGGCCGAGGCGTCCGTCCAGCTTGCGATCCCAGCTGACGTGAGATCCCAGGCCGGCTGGGAGACCGGTGCACACCACTTCACATATGCCACCTAACGTATCTCCGGCACGCTTGGCGGCATCAATGCGCTCGATCATCCTGGCCTCCGACTCCTCATCCAGCGTGCGCAAGGATGAGCGGTCGGCCGCAGCATTCAGGTCGTCAGGCAGTGGATGGGGAACCTTGGCATCGATACCGCCGAGATGCACCAGATGGCTGCCGATCGACACGCCCACGGTGCGCAGCAGGACGCGGCAGATCGAACCGGCTGCTACCCGAGCCGTGGTTTCGCGAGCGGATGCCCGCTCCAGAATGTCGCGGGCGTCCGCTCTGTCGTACTTGAGCATCCCGGTAAGATCCGCATGGCCGGGCCTCGGGCGCGTAACCGCACGCTTCCGCGGCGACGGGTCGCCCTCGTGCGGGGCGGGATCCATGATCTCCTGCCAGTTCTTCCAGTCGCGATTCTCGATGAGCATCGCGATAGGCGAGCCGATTGTCTCGCCGGCGCGAACGCCGGACAGCAACCGAACGGTGTCGCGCTCGATCTGCATGCGCCGCCCGCGGCCGTAGCCCTGCTGCCGCCTGGCGAGCTCTGCATCCACATCCGCTCCAAGCAAGGGGAGTCCGGCAGGAATTCCCTCGAGTATTGAGACGAGCGCCGGGCCGTGCGATTCTCCCGCGGTGGTAAAGCGAAGCATCAGCACTCCTGAAACGAGACGAGCCCGACCGAAGTCGGGCTCGCCAAGTATAAGGCCAACCTGCCTGACCTGCGTAGCGCCTACGGTATCGACAGAATGTCGTTGTTGCGAATATCAATGACGATCAGGCCTTCAGTCGTCAAGCCGAACAGTTTGAGCACCACCGCCGGATCATCACCCGGCATGGGTAGCGTCACCCGGATCGGACCGTACAGGTTGGCCCGTACCGGCAGCGCGCCACGCTTCAGATAGTGGAAAGTATCAATGATCTCGATAGTGCCATTCGCCGAGGCGACGAACGCTACGCGCGCATCGGAGGGCGAGAGGTCACCAACGTTGTTCGGGTGGAAAGCGACGCCAGCACCAAGACTGAAAGTCGTTGCAGTTCCGGCAAGGCGCAGGTGGAAGGGCGACTGCACCTCGAAGAATATCGACTGTTCCCCGTGCACTGCCGCCGACGTGCTGTTGGAATTGATCGCCAGCCCGAAGACCTTGTCCGAGGCGTTGCTGACGTAGTCGGTGACGAGAATCGACGGCGAGAAGAAGTTGCCGGGATTCTGAACCATCATCACGCGACCCGCTTCCTCGGTCGAGCCTTCGCCAAACGCGATCCACTGACGGTCGCCGCCAGCGGCAACGAAGGTCGTGTCGCTCAAGCCGAGCGACGGCACGTCCAGGTTCGACTCAGCCCACGCGTCTGCACCGTATAGAGTCCGGAGACTGTCGACCATGACAACCGGATCGATGCCGGACACGCAGACGGTTGTCGTCGCCGGATTCTGGTTCTCAGCGTGATCGCAGATTACGAGTGCGTCGCTGGTATTGCTGAGCAACCCCGAGCGCACGAACACACTATCCGCGTTTATGACGGCGACATGACCAGTTCCCGAGTACTTGCCATACTGCCAGATCTGCTGAATGTCCGGGAACGCCCCCATTGACTGATATCGGCGAATGGTGCCATCGGGTGCCGAGAACGTGGGTTTGGTCGAGTAGTAGATATCGCCGTTAATCGACTGCGCCACGTACTGCGGCCGGTCGGAATAATCGTAGATTATGACCTGGAACCGTGCGGTACCGGCATCATCGACCGCCGGAGTAATGTCGGCGATGTAGCTGTTAGGCGTCTTGATGCGGCGGGCGGCAACCTCGGCCACCGAGTTCACGCTCGCGTGATTGAGCGAAACGCGGCTGATGTTCGTACCGCCGGAGTTGGCGACGAGCAGGGTGTCACCGCTGTTGTCGATGAACAACCCCCACGGGTCGGCACCGACGGCGATCTTCTTGGATGCAAACGCCTGGGTGCTCTGTTCCCACACCTCGAGCCGGTCGAACGTCAGATTGGAGACGAAGATCCGGTTCCGAATGAGATCGACGCCGAGGTCGGCGGCCAGCCCGCCCTGCGGCAGGTTGAAGGTGCGGCCGTAGACGATCAGTGTCGTGTCCGGACGCGCACCAGCCAATGTGTTAGGCGGACTCGCCGCGCCGGCAGGCGCCGAGTAGCCGATGTTGCTGTTTGCATCGTACGCGAATGAGCGCACGACTATCTTCTGGCCGACGAACTGTGCAGGCAGATTGAGCGGCAGGCTTGGCGTCTCCTCGATGTTGTTGCCAGAGAACGCCATGCTGTCGCGGCGGATCAGCGAGCCGTCGCTTTCCAGATTCAACTGGAATCCCACGTAGCTGATTCCGCTCGGGTCGTTGGCGGTGACGAGCACCGAATCATCGGCCTCGAGCCGCGTCCTCAATACCTGGGTAACCGTCGGTCCGACGTTGTCCGTGCCGACTGACTGCACCGTTACCGTGACGCCCGTTCCCGACCCTGGCTGACCCAGGTTGTCGGTGGCGTACGGCACGATCGGGAAGGATCCCGTAGTAACACCAGCCGGTATGAGCAGCGTATCGACGAAGAACAGGGTATCGGTCAGAGTGGACGGCACCGGCGCCTGACGCGACGCCGTAAACGCGCCGGTCACGTTGTAGCCGAGTATGCGCACGCCATCACGGTCTGTACCGCGAATCTCGACGATCACCGATTTGCCAGGCGATGCCGTGGTACCGATCGCCGGCCGCAACACCCGCACATTCGGGCCGGAAACGAGGCGCACCTGACGCACTATCGACGAGTCGTTGCCGGCAACGTCGGTGACGCGCGCGATCAGGTACAGAAGGCCGCTGGTCGAGTCGGCGCTGTTGGCCGGAACCAGTATACGGCGGATCGTCGTATCGGTCAGCGCGGCGCGGAACTGGCGCGGCTGCCCACCCACATTTACAGGTGCGAATACCGAGTCATAGCGGACCACTGTATCCACTACACCGAGGTCCGGATCACCACTTGTCGATATACCAACTATAGTCAGCCGCCTGATCGCGACGTTGTCCGTCAAGTGGACTTCGGCCAGAATCGAGCTGCCGACGGTGATGTTCGAATCGGCGGGGGGCGAAATGAAATCCATCCCCGGCTTGAACGGATCGAGCACGGTGACGTTGACCAGCTGGGCACCAAGCCCGCCATTGAACGACACGTCGCGCGCAAATCCGCGAATCATGTAGGACCCGGGAGCCAGGTTCACCGGAATGGTGGTCGCGAACGACCGCGTGGCCGTGATCGGCGAACCGCTTACGTTAACCGAGTCCGACTGGATCGTATCAACCGCACCGGTTGGGCCGATCTGAATGATCTGGTAACCGATACGAGCGATGCCTGACGAATCGGTGGCAACGACAGTGATCGTCGTCGCATCGCCGGCGCGGAACACGCTGGCGTTCGACGGAGCGGTCACCGTTACGACCGGTGCGTTGAGATCGTAGGCGACCACCGACGCGCCGACCGTTTCCGACCGGTTCCCGGCGCCGTCGAGTGCCACGGCTCTGACATCGAGCACCGTGCCGCTCTGAATGCCGGCGAGCGGGATATCGAACGTTTGCGTGAGACGAGGGGTGGCGCTGGTGAACGTGGTATCCATGAACACCACGCCATCCACCGAGATCACTACCTGTTTCAGCGAGAGATTGTCACGCGCATCGATAGTGACCCTCATCGGTGCGTTGATGTCCACCGAGTCGTTCACCGACTCCACGCTGATCGTGATGGTCGGCGCGAATTGGTCGAGCCCGGTGGTCTCTCGTCGAGCGTCGCAAGCGACGAGCGTGCCGAGGGCAAGCGCCGCCGTAGCGGCGCGCATGAAGTTCCGCATGAATGCCTCTAAAGCCGGTTAGCGACCCGAAGGCGGGCCGAGCTGCTCGCCGTCGTCCACGATATGTGGGGTGACGAGGATCAGCAGGTCGCGCTTCTCCTCCTGGCGGCGCGTGGTGCCGAACAAACGGCCGATCAGCGGAAGGTCGACCAGGATCGGAATGCCGGACTTGGAGGTCGTTACCTGAGTGACCGTAAGTCCACCGATTACCGCCGTTTCGCCATCGCCAACAAGCAGCTGGTTCTTTGCTTCCTGCTTCTGGAACGTGTATCCGAGGTCCGAGGCGGCGGCGACGAGGTTCGATCTCTCGCTATGCAGCTGCATCAGGATCTGTCGATTGCTGGTGATATGCGGCGTGACGCGCAGGATGATACCGGTCTCCTTGAAGGTGACCGTTGCGCGAGGTACGCTCGCGCCTTCGGCTCCCTGTCCACCGGCACTCGACAGGTCGATCACGCGGATCGGCGTCTCTTCTCCGACGAGAATGCTCGCCTCACGATTGTCGAGCGTCACGATGCTCGGCTCCGCCTGAATGTCGGCGAGCCGCACTTCCTGCAACGCGTCGAGGAACGTCGTCAGGTCGAACTTGCCAATGGCAGCGGAGAATACGAGCTGCAAGGCAGGCTGGACCACACGCGCGTTGGCGTTGGCGATCGCCGACAGCGCGTTGCCGCCGAGATCGATGATGTTGACGTTCTCGTTGAATGGTGTACCGCCGCCGGTGCCGTCGGGAACTCCGTCACCATCAACGTCGATCGGTGAGAAGGTCGAAGGATCGGGGCGCTGCACCAGCTTGTTGAAGAACTGCGTCTGACTCCCGAAATCGTAGGTCAGACCAAGGTCTTCGATATCGGTGCGATTGACGAAGATGATCTTCGCCTTGATCGCCACCTGGGGCGTACGAATATCGAGTTCGGAAACGTACTGAAGGATTTCGGCGAGCCGCGACGGGACGTCGGTGATCACGAGCCGGTTGGTCGCCGTATCGGCAGACACCGATCCGCGCGTCATGCACCCGGATTGTCCGGCGATCGTCGGGGTTCCCGAAGCAGCCGCTGCACCGAGGCAATCCTTGGAGAGCAGCATGGTGATCGTCTCGACGAGCGATCCGGCGCGGGCATAATTGACCGGCAGGATCCGGGTCGTCAGCGGCTCGAGTGCCTGCTGAGCGGCGATGTTGGCATAGCTGTCTACCGTAATGATACCGGAGCCATCGGTCTGCGCGGCGAGTCCCTGGGACTGCAGGATCGCGCGCAGTGCGACGTCCCACGGCTGGTCGCGCACTTCGGCCGTCACCTGGCCGGCGACGCCCTTGCCGACTACGATCGTTCGTCCGGAGAAAGCGGCGAACGCGGCGAGCACGTCACGAATGTCGGCATCCTGGTAGGTCACCGTGATCCGTGGCTGCTGCGACTGTTGAACTGTCTTTGCGGCGATGTTCGACGTACGCGTTACGGCCGGCTTTACCGGCGTCGCCTCGGGAATCGAAATCTCGGGTGCGGCGGCGTGCCAGGCGGTGAAGGTTGCGGCACCGCCCATGATCGCGATGCGAACTTCACCATCGCCGCGCGTTACGGAGTAATCGCGCTCCGAGGCGAGATCGATCACGATTCGAACCACATCTTCCTGATACTGAGCGACTCGAACGTTGCTGACGCCACCACGAGCAACGCGGTCGTACAGCCGCGGCGGCATCGTCAGGCGGGCGCCACGAACGTCGAGCACGACACGCGGTGGCGTGCCGAGGGTGAAGTCCGAAACCTCTACATCGCCACCGACGCCGATGATCACCTCGGCCCGGCCGGCGGTGGAGACCACGCTGAGCGCCGTGACTTCCCCGGTACGCGTGCTATCCGGGGTGATCGCATGCGCGGCCGGAGCTGCCGCGCTCAGCGCGAGCGCCGCAATTCCCGCAAGACTCCAAAACCGCCTCATGGCGTCCTCGCAATGGTAGAATCGTTAAGCGCCAGCGTCTCCTGGCGGCTTTCTCCAAACTCCAGAATCGTGAACGTCACCGACTTTGGCGCAATACGGGACACCCGCATGCGCCCAAGTTGCTGGCCGACGCGTACCTTGTACTGCTCGTTCGTGTTGATGTCGCGTAGTACCGCGCGCGAGTCGCCGGCCGCGTCGTAGACCACGACGGAGAGGCGCAGGTCGCTCATCATTGGCCGGAGCGCGCTCGAGCTCATCAGCGATACAAACGGGTCGCGGCGCCCTTCCCTGGCGTAGTCGAACGTTTCACGCTCGATGCTGACCTGGTTGCGACCCGATCCGGGACGACGTGCGACCGTGGGAGCACTCGTCGCGACGGGAGTCGAGTCGGTGGTCATTGCCACCGTTCGCGCCGGCGTACCGGACTGAGCGAGCGGCACGACGGGCAACGCAACGAAAGCGCCTATCGCAAGTGCGAGACTTAACGTGTACTTCATTCGCGTGCTCCAAGGTCATCGATTGGCATCGGCGCGCCGTCATCGAGCGGCGAGCGCCTTGCGACGTAGGTTTGAATCTGGAAACGAGCTTCGATATCGGCTTCGCGCTTCTCGCCCCGGGCGTTCTTCGGGGCGCTCGAACCAGCTGGCGGTACGAGCTTGAGGTTGACCGGCGAAATGATTCGCGTCAGGCCACCGACGTTGGACAGGAATGCGGCGAGCTCGTGATAGCCGCCGATCACCCCGATGTTGTAGCGATGCGTGTCGAACTGCGGTCCTTCCACGACTGGCTGTGGATCGACCGAGGCGACATCGAGCCCTTCGCGTCGCGCTGCCGTCGAGACCTGCTCGAGCAGGGCCGGCACTTCGTTCGATTCGGGAATCAGCGTGCGCAGCAGCACGAGGTTGTCCTTGGCGAGCGACAGCTCTGAGCGCATCTGCTCCACGCTGCCCTTGGCCAACTCGCTGCGGGCCTTCTGGTTCTCTTCGACAAGCAGTTCCAGTCGGGCCTGCTGCGCCTCGAGCTCCACTGCCTTGCTCTGATACGGGAAGTACCAGAACGCGCCGGCGGCGAGGACCGCGATTGCGGCGACAACGAGCAATTTCTGCTCGCGCTGTCCGCCAGGAATGAAAGACATGTCTACCTCACCGCTACCGTCAGGGGAACCCTACGAATCGCCGTCGAATCCGGCGTCTGGTACGACGCGTCGAGCACGAACTCGGTGACTTCCTTTCCTTCCACGAGGATCAGCGAAGACTTGATCAGCTGCACATCCTCGACGAACGGTGAAGCCTCCAGCAGCCGCATGAACCGCGTGAGCGCCTGAATGTCGACAGTGTTGCCGATCAGTCGGAAGTTCACGCGTTGTGCGAGCGCAATACTGTCGGCACGTTGCTCGGCAGTAACTTTGGCGTTCTTGCCGGAGGCCTTTTCGTCAGGCAGCTCCGGATCTGGCTGCATTGGCTCAGTGACGTTGGTTTGCGCCAGCTGCGTGAGCCAGGTGTACGCCGGAAGCGACCGGCTCACCTCGTCCATGATATGCGACCAGACGAAGCGCTTGCCGTCGATCGACTCGATCATGCGAAGTTGCATCGCAACCGAGTCGACCTGCGCCTCGGTCTTGCGCTTCTCCCTGATGATCGCGGCGAACCGGATCGAATCCTGCTCGGCGGTCTGCACTTCGGCGGCGAGCACTGAAGCCCGGGTACCCTGGTACCAGAACATGCCGGCGACGGCAACCGCACAAACGAGGACAGCCGCGACTGCGCTGAGCAGGTACGGATCCTTAACCCGGGCCGCTACAGTGGTGAGCGCAGCACCGAAGTTGAGCTGAACGCCGCGAGAGCCACGGGACTTTCTGGTGGCGCCGGGCAGTAGATTGATCTGAATCATGAAAGTGGCCGGGATATTTGTCAGGCGGCCTTGCGCAGCGCCAAGCCAATCGGGAGCATGAGCAACGGCGCGACCTCATCTATGACGAGAGCGTCGAACGCACCGTCACGCACCCGCAGTCGCTGCAGCGGGTTGGCGAGCTCGACCGTCATTCTGAGCCGCCCAGCGAGCATTTCTGTCAGGCTGGGAACGCGCGCGCCACCGCCGCATGTGTAGATGTTCTTGAGAGGACTCGACGCGCGAGACGATGTTGCCAGAAATGCTGCCGCGCGCTCGATGCCGACGGCGATCTCTTCGCCGCGGGTCGCGAGCACCGCCTGCAAATGCGGGGACTGCTCATAACCCTGCAACAGCGCATCGGCCTGCTCTACGGTCAAGCCGCGCTCGCGCTGCAGATCCTCGCGCAAGCGGCGCGTTCCCACACCGATGTCGCGGGTGAGCAGCGGCACTCCGTCGTCGAGAATGTTGATGTTGGTTACTTCGTGGCCAATGTTCACCAGGCAGACCACGCCGTGCATCGCTTCGGGATAATTGAGCTCGAAGGCGTTATGCAGTGCGAAGGCATCGACGTCGACGATCGACGGTGTGACGTCGGCATCAGTGAGCAGGCGCATCTTGCTTTCGACCAGATCCCGCTTGGCGGCAACCAGCAGCACGGCCATCTCGGGGTCGGTGCCCTCGGGATCAAGGATTTGGAAGTCGAGTTCGACCGATTCCATGTCAAACGGAACGTGTTGCTCCGCTTCCCACCGGATCACGTCGCGCGCCTCGTGCTCCTTGGCGCGGGCGATCTGAATCTTCTTGATGATCACGTCGCGGCCGCCGACAGCGGTGACCACATTCCTGAGCGGCACACCCGTCGCAATGAGCGCATCCTTAATTGCGCCGGCGACGATGCCGGGATCCATGACCTCGCCCTCGACGATCGCATCCGCGATCAGCGGGCTGATCGAGACCTTCACCAGCTCGGGCTCGCTCTTGGCGTGGTCAACGACCGCGACCTTGATGAGCCCGGATCCAATGTCGAGGCCAATCGTCGTCTTTTTCCGACCGAAGAGCACCATGGAAGTTCCGGGAGAGAGAGGCTGCTACTGCGGAGTCACACCGCGATACAGTTTGCGGCGACCGGCCGATGCCGGCGTCTTCCCCCGTGACACGACTCGCGGCACGAAACGTCACAGCGTGACGCCCGTGACGAGCCGGGATGCAACGCGGCGCACCCAGCCTAGCCAGGTGCGCCGCGAAAGTCTGCATCATTTTGTTTCAGCCTGATAAGTGCTGTTGCACCTGTCGGCCTCGCAAGGTCAGTACAGCTCAGCCCATGGCCGGTCGGCCATTAAGGTAGGCAAGGCACTGGCCTGCAGCACCTTCGAGAGAATGCAGCTGGAGTAGGTGATCACCGCATTCCCGAGTACGACGTTCTGCGCCAGGTTCACGTTGGCCGCCATTACGCCGCCGTTGAAGTGACCTCCCGTACCCTGCGTGTCGAGGTCTCCCCTGACGATCACCGGACCATAGAATTCAAAACCACCGGTTACGTGCAGGTTACCGCCAACGAGCAGAATCCCCTGTCCGCTACCGCCTGTTACATGCAGGTCGCCAGGTGCGTACAGGATCGGATAGTAGCTCTCACACGCTCCCGGCAGCAGGAGATTGCGGTTCGGGTCTCCCCAATTGCCGACAACGGAGGGGTTGCAAACACCGCCGATTACTGAAGGTCCGGTTGGGCCGCCGCTGATGATCTTGGACATGGCAGTTAGCGATGCCCAGTTAATGCCGTTGCCGAAGTCGAAGTACGTACTCGTGTCGGCCGCGGCAGTGTTGGACTGGATCTTCGGCGTTCCGTTGATGCAATTGTAGTTCGAGCAGCCGCTGACCTGAATCTGCGATGAATCGCCCGTCGCAATGCCCGGGAGGCCGGGCCCGGCGGCCGGGCACGACCACCCGGCGTACGGCGTATCATCGCCGTTGATGTAGGAGCTGCCACCGATCTTCGTGGCACCCCGTGTCGTTAGGGCACCGAGGATGTTGATGTCGAAAGGTACTAGTGCAACGACGGTGCTGGCGCGTCTCCGGGCCCGGGCACCGAGAATCGTTCCTGCGCTCCCCTCCGATGCCGCCAGAAAGAGCGGAATGTTGGCATTGCCTATCCGGGTGACCCGCACTCGTGCGGTAGCACCATGGGACGTGTAGACATTGCTGGTCGAATCGACCTGGCCGATTGGCATGGTGTTCCAGGCGGAGCCTCTCCAGTCGGCAGAAACGGTACGGTACATCCCGAACTCGGCCGCTGCCATGGCGCTCGACTGCAGCTGCTGGTTTCGGGCCATTCGGCCTTGCTGCATCGAGGCGAAGAATATACCGGCGATGAGCGTACCGATCACGACGATCGCAAAAATGGCGACCGCCAGAGCGAAGCCCTCACGCGGATGTGCAATGCGTCGCATAACGTCTCCTAGTAGTTGCGAAGAGCGACAACCGTACGAAGTGAATCCACATAGTGCCCATTTGCCGCACGCTTCTGGCCGCCCGTTCGCATTGCGACGGCGGACTGGGCGCGCGCTACGACCTCGACGCTGCGCACACGCGGTGCATCGGCGGCGGCCGTAACCGCATTACCAACCGAGTCCCGATACGTGAACCGCAGCCCGGTCGCGCCCGACGACGCATAAGGCATCAACGGTCCAGCGACAGTCTGAATGTTGCTCCACGCCGGCGAACGCGATGGGACGAAGTCACGATAGCCCATGTACCACAGCCGGTCAGTCGCTGACTGATAGAGCGAGTACCGCACACGCCGGAAGAATCGGATCGGTGCGCCTACCGGCACCGACAGCGGGAGTGTGTCGTTCAGCACGAAGGTCATCGCGCCGGCCGCTTCCAGCACGTTCGAAGTAAAGCCGGTTGTGGTTGGACAAGCACCGACGCTCGGAGCTGCGACGATCTGCCTGGCTATCAGTGTGTCAGTGAGCGAATCGCGCGAATCGAAGATGAACATGGAGTCGCTCAGCAAGGGCGCCGCGGCCCACGAAGTGAGTCCGGCATCGCTCTGCAGCGCGACCGGCGGCACCGTTATGGTGGTCCGCGCCAGGTTGATCGTGCAGACGATGCTCGCCCCGGTAGGCGCTCTGAACTCCACCGCCGAGTCCATCATGCTGATGAGATCGCCTTCGAGCGGCGCCATGCCGCGCATCTCCGCCGGGAGCAAATCTCCGATCCTGCGCAGATTGTCGCGGACATCCATTACTTCGGTTGCGCCATCGTAAAACCGCTCCTGTTCCATCACCACCGCCAGCAACCCGCCGACGACGATGCTAAGGAGCACTATCGCCACCATTATCTCGATGAGCGTGAACCCGCGGCGCGGTCGCCGGCCGGCACGCCTCACAAATTTCAAGGAAGACATTGCACCACGCTCTGATAAGCTTGAGTGCGCAAACCTCTGCGATTGCGGTACTGTACCGTATCCGTCACCTGGTACATTCGAAATGCTGCGTTACCGAGTTGGCTGACCGCCCAACGCTCGCTGATACCGGCGCCCGATGCCGAACCGCTGGCCACCGGACAGCGAGTCGCCCGCATGGTTTCGAATCGCGCCGCCGCAATCGCGGCGGCGTCACTCTGAATCTCGGCATTCCCCATCATCCGCGTCACGGTGGCCGCCGCGCTGGCGAGTCCGAGCACACCGACGGTCAGTATCATGATCGCGGCGATCACTTCGACGATCGTGAATCCGGCCCGCGCTCCCGGCGCTCTTTTTACTGCTTGGCGGCGTTTCACTGGCAGCTCCCTTCGGTAATGATTCTGCCAAACCGCGTAACGCAAACCGAATCGGCACGCGCGTTGCGCGATAGGCGAACTACTTGATAGGCGCCGGACATTCCCGGTGCGAATCCGCGAGGATTGAACCGAATCGTGTCAGGCGACATCGCAATGGCGACCGAGTGCTCCGAATGCACATCCAGCGGAACTCCGACCGTGTCGAACTGCGAGCCCACTTCCAGCCTCACGTGCACGAGGTTGCCGGTTCGCACGAAGCGTGTGGTGCGACCGTTGTGGATCGCCGACGCACGCGCCACCGCCAGCATTGCCGCGACTTCCTGCTTGGCCGACCGCACGGCGTTCCTCTCCGCTATGCGTCGTCCCGATGGCGTGGATACGATCGCGAGAATGCCGACGATCGTCACGACAATGAGCAGCTCGATCAAGGTGAATCCCTTACGTCTCGAATCAATCATGTATTCCTCCGTCACGAGGGGAGCAGGCGACTCTCGTGCCATTCGCTAAGTCGTTGGACAGCACTGACTTGGAAATGCGACAACGGCGTGGCCATACGCTACCAAGTAGCGTGACCGCACCTCTTTGCATACCGACGACGCGCTCTGGCGCGCGTCACGTGCCGAGGCCGTACTCGCGAATCTTGTAGAGCAGAGCGCGATGGGAGAGATCGAGCAACCTCGCGGCATGCGTGCGATTCCCGGCCGTGCGTCCCAGCGCCGACGCGATGAGAGTGCGCTCGAGCTCACGCACCCGTCGCTTGACCGACAGGTCCCCGTCGGAGATGGAGCGGCTGCCACCCGTCGCAGGCTGCTCGCCGTTCACGACCAATGGCAGGTGCGAAACCTCCACGGTTCCACCGCCGGCGAGCACCAATGCGCGCTCGATCGCGTTCTCCAGCTCTCTCACGTTGCCGGGCCACGCATGATGGGCCAACGCCGAGAGTGCGGCCGGCGAGATGGCGGCGGAGGGCATGTCGAGCGACTGCGCATAACGCCTCACGAAATGCTGCGCCAGCGCCGGGATGTCCCCGGAACGGTCGCGCAAGGCCGGCAGGTGGATTGATACGACGTTTATCCGGTAATACAGATCCTCGCGGAAACGGCGCTCGCCTACTTCTCCCGCCAGATCCCGGTTCGTGGCCGCGATCACCCGAACATCCACCCGGCGCGCCGCGGACCCGCCAACAGGGCGTATCTCCGACTCCTGCAGTGCCCGAAGCAGCTTCACCTGAAGCGGAAACGGCAGCTCGCCGATCTCATCGAGAAAGAGCGTGCCGCCCTCCGCCTCCGCGAACAAGCCAACCCGATCGGCTATTGCTCCCGTAAACGCGCCGCGCACGTGCCCGAACAGCTCGCTTTCGAGTAGGGACTCGGGAATCGCGCCGCAGTTGACCGCCACGAATGGCGCGCCGGCGCGCGGGCTCTCATCGTGAACGAGGCGTGCCAGCAGTTCCTTTCCCGTCCCACTCTCGCCGGTAACCAGCACCGTAGAGGGGTAGCGAGCCACTTTGCGCGCCACACCCAGCGCATCGCATAACGCCTTGCTGCCGCCGATGATACTCGGCGCCAGCTGACGACCTTCCAGCTCCGACTCCAGCGCCTGAACGCGCGCGAGCAGCCGCTCGCGCTCCACCGCCTTGCGAACTACCAGAACGATCTCCTCGGCGTGGAAGGGCTTGGCGATGTAATCGTATGCCCCGAGCTGCATCGCCCCGATCGCCGTTTCCACATCGCCATACGCCGTCATCGCGATCACCAGCGCCCTGCCCCCTCCGGACCGATAGCGCTTCAGCATCTCCAGCCCGCCGAGACGGGGCATGCGAAGATCGCACAGAATGATCGTAGGTTGCATACCGGCGGCCGTCGTCAGGGCCTCTTCGCCGTCGGACGCCGTCGATACCTGATATCCCTCGTCGGCGAGAATGCGCGACACTGTGTGGCGGAGCGCTGGCTCATCGTCCACCACGAGTACACGTACGGCAGACGTGATCACGACCGCACCTGGACATGCGGCGGCGGAACGATTGCGCGCCCTTGGTCAGCGGCAGGCAGCAATACGACGAACGCTGCCCCTCCTTCGCGCGCGCGCCGGGCAAATACGATTCCTCCCGCATCCTCCACCGTGCGTGCGACGATTGCCAGTCCCAACCCGGTACCCGCTCCCGGGTCTTTCGTTGTGAAGAACGGGTCGAATACGCGCTCGAGATCCTCGTCCGGTATCCCCGGCCCTGAATCCGAGATTATAAGCTCCACCAGTTCCCCAGGCAGCGCACCCTCTCGCCAGGCCGTTATACGAAGTGCGGAGGTGCGCGGCATCGGCGCATTTCGCGGATCGTCGGCCCGTTGTGCGCCCCGTCCAATGGCGCCGTCGAGTGTGGCAGGCCGTCCACGTATCGTTAATGTCCCCGTTACCGGAGTCGCCTGTGCGGCGTTCAGTATCAGGTTTACCAGAACCTGGTCAATTGCGTGCGAATCCACTCGGACGGGAACCAGCTCTCCTTCGAACGCCGTCTGGACTTTCACGTGCGCCAGTGCGCCCTGGTCCTTCAGAAAGGCAGTTACCCGCGATACGCTCTCCGCCATGTTGACGAGCGATGCGGCCGAGCGACGAGGGCGGGCATAGTCGAGAAGCCCGCGCATGATCCGATCGACGCGGGCAGCCTCACGGCCCAGGTCGCGCAGCATGCCTAGCGACTCGGCATCGGTCGCCACGCGGCGGGAGAGCAGGTGCACGTAGCCGTTTATGGCGCCAAGCGGATTGCCGACCTCGTGCGCGACGCCAGCGGCAAGCCGGCCGAGGCTCGCCATTTTTTCAACGCGAAGCATTCGCTCCTGGTCAGCGATCAGCTGGTCGGTCATGGTGTTGATCGACCGGGCCAACCGCACGAACTCGGGCGCACCCTGCTCGGGAACTCGGCTCGCGCGATCCCCCTGCGCGATCTGATCGGCCGCCTTCACCACCACGTCGAGCGGCTGGAGAACCAGGCGGCCCGTCAGGTGATAGCCGAAGGCCAGAAACACGAGAATGTCGGCAGTGACGAGACCGGTGAGCAGCAGGATGCCGCTCGGGCTGGCCAGCACCGCGTCGAACAGTACGATCGTCGTTATAGCGAGGAGCAGCGCGGCGGTCGCCAGGGTCGCCAAATTGACCAGCAGTTCGGTCCGCAGCGACACAGCGCGCTGGGCGCGAGAATCGAGTGATGGCTCAGCCACGATTCCACCGATGGTACTCGGCGGAATCGTGTCAGATGCTGCGCTATGGGTGGGACGGAGAGCGGGCTCCGCTATTGGCATTATGTCAGTCCGGTGTCAATTAGGGGACGGCCGGGTTGGCCGGTCTGTCCCTTGCTGACACGACTGCTGCGGAGATACGTAACGCCAGCGTCGGATCCGGAGTCATGCCAACTAGCCAGCGAGACTCCGTCCGCGCCGCTAGTAGACCTCGGCCCAGGCTCGGTGGGGCACCGGTAGCACGCGCTCTCCACCGGACTCCGCTGCCGCTATCGCGCAACGGGAGTGAACGATCGAGAGCGGTGCCCTGAGCGCGTTTGTTCCGCCGCCCTCGCCGGCCGACATCACTGCGCCCTCGAGCCGTCCTCCGGTACCCCGAGCGTTCACAGTTCCGCGAGCGATTACCACGCCGGCGAAGCGCGCGCCGCCACTCACGGTGAGGCTGCCCCCCACGAGGAGAATCCCCTGCCCCACGCCTCCGGCGAGATGCAGGTCTCCCGCAGCGTACAGCACCGGGAAATAGGCCTCGCAAGGCGCCGCCGGCGAAGCGCGCGATGGATCGCCCCAGTTGCGGGGGTCGGTTGCCAGGCACGAGCCTGCACCGGTGGATGGTCCTGGTGTCACGATTGCCGGTACCCGTCGCGCCGCGGCAGCCAGCTGCCCCCAGGTCAGTTCCCCGAATGCGAGGTAGGTGAGCGTATCAGCAGCCACGACCGACTGAACCACCGGCGGTGCCCCGCCCAGGCATCCCGTGCCGCACCCGGCTGCTGAAACGCTCGTCGCGCTGGACGTAGCGATCCCCGGCAGGGTGGCCCCGCCAACCGGACAGCTCCAGCCCGCCGGAGGAAGGTCCGCGCCTTCCACGAGCGCCCCGGGGCCGAGCGTGACCGGAGCTGCGGTGGTAAGCGCACCCGGGGGGGCGAACCGCGCTCCGCCCACCGATACCGTTAGGCTGGTCGATCGCCTGGCGACACGCCCTGGTCCGCCGCCGGCGGTGGCCATGCCTTGCACCAGCACTATCGGGTTGAGGGAATCGCCGAGCCGGGTGATTCGCACCGTCACTCGTGCCCGTCCAACAGTCCATGGGCCCGCGGAGTCGGTGGCGCCCGGTGGCATGGCACGCCAGGTCGCGAGTGGCGCGTTGGCAGCAACGCGCTCCACGCCATACTCCGCCGCGCCGAGCGCCTCGGTCTGTAGAAACCGGCGTTCGCCGGCACGATGAGCGCGGACGCCGGCGGCATGAGCCGCGGCAACCAGCGCACCGATGACCGCCAGAGCCACGACGGCCGCTATCAGTGCGATGCCTGGTCGAGTGCGCCACGCCGTTTGGATACTCGCCAGGCTCCGGCCCATGACTGCATGCAGCGTGTTCATTCATTCCGCGGAGCGATGGCCACGTGCAATGATTCGGCAATGACGGTGGCGCGCCCAAGGGCCCTCGCCTGCCGCCGTGACTGCGCGCGCAATGCGATCTCGATCAACCTTGCGCCGATGAGAGCAGTCTGGCTCGTGAGGCTCGTTCCGGACGAGTCGCTAATCGCGATCGCCAGGCCGCCGCTGCCCGCCGCGGCCGGGAGAAACGGGCCCGCTACCGGTTGCACCACGCTCCAGGAGCCGCCCATCATCTCCTTGATGCCCAGGTACCAGCTGTTGTCGGCCGGTGACCGATAGAGGGAGTACCGCGCCCCACGCAGTATCCGTACTGGTGCGCCGCTCACGATTCCAGCGGGTAGTGGCGGGGAAACGCGAAGCTCGATGCCGGAGGCCGCATCACCCGGCGTCGCGGTAAAACCTGACGACATGGGACAGTTTCCACCTCCAATGCCGAGCAGTTCATGACGGCTGACCGTGTCGGGAAACGAGCCGCGCGAATTCAGAAGCTCGATTGAATCACCGACGATTGCGGCGTCCCGCCACCAGGTTAGCGCTGCGCCCGATGACGGCTGTCGAGGCGGAATGAAGACCCGATCCCGTGTCACGGTCACCGAACAGATGACGGATGCTCCGAGCGTGGCGCGGACTTCGAGCGACGTGTCGGTGACGCTCCCCACATCACCCGCCTCGGGCGAGAGCGCCCGCAACTCGGCGAGCAAGAGCGAAGCGGCATCGCCGAGCGCCTGACGCGCATTCTCGGTGCCGGCAATGGAATCATGGGAACGCCATTGGATGGACACGCTGTTCGCAACCGCGCCACCTACGACAGCAAGCAGCGCGATGGCGACCACCAACTCGATCAACGTGAAGCCGTAGCGGAACGCGCCCGACTTCATGGCTGGCACCGCGCGATGCTGCTAACTGTGCGGCCGGCCGATCCCGCGGAAAGAGTCAGGGTTATCGAGTCTTTCACCTCGAACGAAGGCAGCTGCCGCGAGCTGGAGCG
>CAZPCC010000060.1:0-2355 GCA_964584905.1 uncultured Gemmatimonadaceae bacterium
CTCTACGATCTCAAGT
This sequence comes from uncultured Gemmatimonadaceae bacterium, assembly GCA_964584905.1. GTDB lineage: Bacteria > Gemmatimonadota > Gemmatimonadetes > Gemmatimonadales > Gemmatimonadaceae > JALZIF01. Next base: position 17 of record CAZPCC010000060.1, read on the forward strand.
CCACGACCAAGTCGATCGGCGTCACGGTGCTCGGGCTCGCCCTCGAGGACCGGCTCCTCGACCTCGACGACACCGCGCGCACCTATCTGCCCGACGTCGGGCTGCCGCCGGCCAGCAATGGCCAGACCGGCTGGCTCGACGAGATCACGCTGCGGCATCTCGCCACGCACAACGCGGGATTCGAGAAAACCCGCGGTTACGGCGAGCTGTCGTTCCGGCCGGGAACGGTGTGGTGCTACTCGGACGGCGGCGCGAACTGGCTGGCCGATACGCTCACGGTCGTGTACGGCGTGGACATGAAAGACCTCATGTTCGAGCGCGTCTTCGCGCCCCTGGGCATCCGCTCGGCCGACCTGACGTGGAGGAATAACAGCCTGCGCGACGATAAACTGAACGGCATCAAGCGGCGCGAGTTCGGTTCCGGGATCAATGCCGACGTGGACGCGATGGCGCGGCTCGGCTATCTGTACCTGCGCGACGGCACCTGGGACGGGCGGGTCATTGTCGAACGGGATTTCGTGAACACGGTAAGCCGCCCGGAGCCGTCGATCGCGGGGCTCCCCAACTCGGACGAGAAAGCGTACCCGAAGGCGCCGCGTCACTACGGCCTGCTCTGGTGGAACAACGGCGACCGCACCCTGCCCGGGGTGCCGGCTGACGCCTACTGGTCGTGGGGCCTCGGCGACAGCCTGATCCTGGTCATCCCGAGCCTCGATATCGTCGCCTCGCGCGCCGGCAATGCCTGGACGAGCACCAAGCCCGGCGTCTATTCGGTGATCGAGCCCTTCCTGCACCCGATTGCGCAGTCGGTTTTCGGAGGACCGCCGCCCGGCGGGGAACTCGCGGCGACTGCCGACACCTACACCGACGCCTCGAAGCCCGGCACAGCCCGCGGCAAGGCGAAGACGCTCAAAGTGAATCGCACCGGCCAGCGCACCGCCTTCGCGGCTTTCGACCTGGCCGGTATCAAAAAGCCGGCCGACTCCGCCGTGCTCAAGTTCCGGATCAGCTCGGTGAACAGGTCCGGAAAGATTTACGTCTACATCGTGAAAGGCCCCTGGACGGAAAAGGGACTCACGCACAATAACCGCCCACCACTCGAAGCCTCACCGCTCGGCAGCTTCGCAGTCGCCGCCGGCGATGCCGGCAAAACCCTGAGTTTCAATGTCACCCAGGCGGTCAACGCCTGGCTGTCGTCGCCGAGCTCGAACCACGGCATCGCCTTCGTGCCCGACTCGAAGGCGGCCGTGAACGTGCAGATTGCGAGCCGCGAGGGCGTGCAGGCAATGACGCTCGAAGTCACGCCGTAGTCGGCTTGCCGGCGGGTCGATTTTTCGCCAGCGTGGTCCATTCGCCCAGATTCCGATCCAGCAACCGCTCGAGCGCGGTGATGTCCTCCGCATATGTTGCGATCAAATGCTGGCGCGTCGCCGGTTTCATGGGAGGATAACGCAAGCCGGACGAGTTCAATCGATTGACGAGATCGTACAGACCGATCCTGCGCAGGCCCCGGAGGACCGGGCTCAAACCCGTCGCGGATAGCGCCCGGGACGCGGCGTGCGCAACGAGCTTGAGCTTCTTCGAACGAACGTTGACCGGCGTATTACGGCCTCTGCGGCGGATATCGAGCTGCATGTCTTCGCGCACTCCCAGGAAACGCAAAATGCGTCCGAACTCTGCGCGCGGCTCACGTGCGAGGTCGTCGAACAGCAGAACGTGTAGCCGGTCACGATCGAAATTCTCGAGGTAGCGGTGCAACTGCATTGCATAGAATCCCATTTCCAAAAAGACCGGTTCCGCTACAAGTGCATCCTCGAAGCTCATTTCGGACAGCATGCCGGAGCCGCGATAAAGCCAGAAATGGGAGTACGCGCGGTCGACCGGATTGCGCAGGGAACAGATGAGCCGGACTTCGGGAAAGCTGCGCTTGATGGCGGCCGGCGCTGCCTCGTCGCAGAGATAGATCGGCGAATACTCCCCCTTGACATGTCTTTCGTCGTGCCGGAAGTGTTGCAGATACCATTCGAGGCTTCGCTCGTAATCCGGGTTGAGCCTGCCCTTGTCGCTGCCGAGCGGGAAGACGTAGCGATTGAAGTAACGAATCTCCTTGGGTTCCGAGATTTCGATCTCGGGATGACGGCGCAAGACGTTGCTGATCCAGGTCGTACCGGACCTCGCCGCACCGATGCCGATGAAATCAACCATTCGCTCGCGCGGCCGGTTGCTCGTCGAGATATTCAGCGAATTCGGTTCCAGCCAGCGCATCCGCGAGCTCGTCGTAGTTCTCGACCATCTGGCGCAGGTCATTCGGGTTCATCTTGACGAGATCGCTGCCGACC
>CAZPCC010000061.1:0-1740 GCA_964584905.1 uncultured Gemmatimonadaceae bacterium
GCCGCCAGGCCGGGACCCCGCAAGCACGGACATCGACACCGGTGCGAAGCACCCGGCCATGCAACGCGATCCGTCGCGGTTCCGGCCGCGTTTGAAGCATCGCGCGCGCTTCGGTGTGTTCTTCCATGCGCTGTGCTTCGCAGCGACTGCGCTCGGTGTCATTGTGCTCGCCGTCCTGCTGTTCGACGTGATATCGGATGGCACGCGCTACCTGTCGTGGGAGTTCCTGACCGGGTTCCCATCGAGGCTTGCGGTCCGCGCCGGCATCCTGCCCGCTCTCATCGGCTCGTTGTGGACGCTCGTGCTGACCGGGCTCATCGCCTTTCCACTCGGCGTCGGCACTGCGATCTGGCTGGAGGAGTATGCGCCGGAGAGCACGTGGAAGAAGCTGGTCGAAACGAACATCGCGAACCTCGCCGGCGTGCCGTCGATCGTCTACGGCATTCTCGGCCTGGCGGTCTTCGTGCGCTACATGGTACTCGGCCGGAGCATCATGGCGGCGGCACTCACACTGGCTCTGCTGATCCTGCCCGTCGTGATCATCGCGTCGCAGGAAGCGATCAAGGCGGTGCCTGGCACGATACGCCTCGGAGCCTATGCACTCGGGGCCACGCGCTGGGAGGCGATCCGCTACCACGTCTTCCCGCTCGCGTTCCCGGGCATACTCACCGGCACCATCCTCGCCCTGTCGCGCGCCGTTGGTGAGGCCGCGCCGCTGATCGTGGTCGGCGCGCTCGCGTTCGTGCCGTTCGTGCCGTCCGGGCCGCTCGACCAGTTCACGGTCCTGCCGATCCAGATCTACAACTGGATCAACGAGGCGAAGGTCGAGTTCCACTATGTCGCCGCCAGCGCGATCCTCGTGCTGCTCGTGGTGCTATTGACCATGAACGCGCTGGCGATTCTGCTGCGTAACCGTTACTCGCGCCGGAACTGATGGCACAGCCAATATTCGAGCCGACCACCGCCGTGGAGCTGGAGACACGCGAGCTTTCCGTGCTGTACGGCGAGACACGCGCCGTGAAGTCGATCAGCATCAAGATTCCGGACCGCCAGGTCGTCGCGTTCATCGGACCGTCCGGCTGCGGCAAGAGCACGCTGCTGCGCTGCTTCAATCGGATGAACGATCTGATCCCGGGCGCACGCATTGAAGGCGAAGCGCTGTTCCAGGGCACGAACCTGTATGGTGAAGGCGTGGATCCGGTCGACGTGCGACGTCGCATCGGTATGGTGTTCCAGAAGCCGAACCCGTTCCCGAAGTCGATCCATGACAATATCGCGTTCGGCCCGCGGATCAACGGCTTCCGCGGCAACATGGACGAGCTGGTCGAGCAGTCCCTGCGCAAGGCGGCGCTCTGGGACGAGGTGAAGGATCGGCTGGGTGAGAGCGCGCTGGCACTGTCGGGCGGACAGCAGCAGCGTCTGTGCATTGCGCGCGCGCTGGCGGTGGAGCCGGAGGTGCTGCTGATGGATGAGCCGGCCTCCGCACTTGACCCGATAGCGACACAGAAGATCGAGGAACTCATTTACGAGCTGAAGCAGGACTACACGGTGGTGATCGTCACGCACAACATGCAGCAGGCGGCGCGCGTGTCCGACTATACGGCGTTCCTGTACATGGGCGAGCTGATCGAGTACGGTCAGACGGACGGTCTGTTCACGAATCCTGCGGAAGAGCGCACTGAAGCATATATCACGGGGAGATTCGGATGAGGCACTTCCAGGAGGGCCTCGACGAGCTGA
>CAZPCC010000062.1:0-20248 GCA_964584905.1 uncultured Gemmatimonadaceae bacterium
CTCCAGGAACGCGCTCAGCGCGGCATGAATCTGCGTCGCCTCCGGCGTGGTCATTCCGGTGTCGCGCACCTCCGTGCCAAACCGCACGCCGAGGGAGCCGATCACACCCGCCTGAAGGCCGGCTTCGCGCAGCACGGCTTCGAGCAGCTGAGCGGTCGACGTCTTCCCTAACGAACCGGTAATCCCGATTAGCGGCAGCGACCGTGCCGGAAAGCCGTGAAAGGCGGCGGCAAGTGCAGCCAGAGCGCGTCGAGGGTTGCCGGTGAGCAACGTCGGCACCCCCGGCACCGGCGCCGAACCACACACTGCCACCGCGCCCCGATCGAGTGCCTCGGTGACGTAAGCCATGCCCTGTTTCCGGGCACCGGTAATGGCCACGAACAGCGCACCGGGCTCGAGCGTGCGGGAGTCGGTTGAGATCGACGTGATCTCCACATCCCGGCCGACCATTGGGAGGCTGGCCGCCTGCGCCAGTTCGATCAGTTGCATGAGCCAGGTTCGGAAACAGGCAACATTGGCGTGTTCGGGTGCGATTCTAGCAATGAACCATGGCGGCGCTCGCTCTTGACAGCCATTCTCACGTCAGTACTATACTTGCCGCTTGGCTCCGTGCCGCAGAAATGGTGCGTGTCAGCGGCTGTACGACAATCTGCCCCCCATTAGGAGAGTACTAAGATGAAGCGCCTTACCCTCATTGCCGCAGTGATGCTGGTCGCCGCGTGCGCGGCGAACGACGATGCTGCCATGACTGACACCGGAGCCGCCATGACGCCGGCGCCCGCGGATACCAGCATGATGATGGACACCACCATGACCATGGACAGCGGCATGGTGCACGACACCGCAACGCCGTAATCGGATTTGGAGTGCTGCAAGAAAGGGCGCAACTACGTTGCGCCCTTTCTTGTGTAAGGAAACGTTCTACCCGCTGCGGGAATGCTCCCGCTGCCAGCGGAAGGCCGCGGGAATGGACTGCTCAGGATGAAACGGCGGATCCCACCCCAACTCGCGACGCGCGCGCTCCGAAGTGAAGGGATTGTCTCGCGAGAGTGCCGGGACGATGCCGCTGGCATGGCCGGACATCTCCTGCCCCTTGACCAACTGAACCGCGTTCTTGACCAATTTCATGGCCCCGTTCGCCGCCCAGAGTGGGATCGAGACGGTCCTGGCCCGGCGACCGAGTCCCTGCGCGCCCAGCCGGACGAAATCCGCGACGGACACCGGAAAATCGTTGGTTGTGTTGTAGGCGCGACCGCCCGCCTCGTCGATGCTTACCGCTCGGACCGCCGCATCGGTGACGTTTCCCGCGTGCACCATCGAGAGTATCGAGTGCCCGCCTTCGATCAGCGGAATTAGCGGGAGATCGAACAACTTCAGTGCACGGGGGATGAATTGCCGGTCGCGCTCGCCGTATATCCAGTTGGGACGCACCGCGACCGCCCAGATTTCGTTGCGCCGATGAGCTCCGAGGACCAGCTCCTCCGATTCGCGCTTGCTTCGCGCGTAGTAGGCATGCTCGGGGAGGGGCGCCAAGTCAGTCTCCTCATGCGTCAGCTCCGTTCCCCAGCGCGCGTTGCCGTAAACGGCCACGCTGCTCAGGTGCAGCAACCGCGCGCCGCTTTCTCCCGCTGCGGCGATGATGGCATTGGTGCCATCTATGTTGGTGGAGCGGAACGCTTCCCAACCAGCCCGTGGCGAGATCGCCGCGGCGGTGTGGAAAATCGCGTTACAGCCGGCCGCCGCCTGTCGCACCGTTTTCGCGTCGCAAACATCGCCCGGCGCCAGTTCGCTCGCACCTAACGGCTCGAGCCACCGCGCGGCCGCCGGATCGCGCACCATTGCACGCACCGTCCAGCCATCGCGCGCCAACCGGTCGACGAGGTGCGATCCGACCAGCCCGGTGGCACCCGTGACGAGCGCGCGTCGGCTCACGGGAACGGAAGAGGCACGACTTCGACGCGGCTCTCTCCGCCCTCCCACCGCGCGGCGAGTGTGGTGCCCATTTCCACTTCACGCCGCACCATTGCCAGCGCGATGGCGCCCAGTCGCGGCGATTGGACGGTACTGCGCACATCTCCGACTACCTTGCCGGCGGCATCCTGCAGCGCTGCGTGCATGGGCGGAAGCTGCTCGCCGCAAAGCAGACCCCGCAGGTTCCGATTGACGTGTCCCCGGAAGTGGATACGGGCTACGACTTCCTGCCCTACGTAGCATCCCTTGGTAAAGGAAATCGCGTGCAGCTCTTCGAGGTTTCCCTCCTGGGGAATGGTGCCGTCATCGATGTCGAGCCCCCATTCCGGACGTCCGGCCTCGACGCGCGCGATTTCCCACGCCGCGAGCCCGACGGGTTTCGCGCCCGCCGATGCCAGGGTGGACCATAACGATTCACGTACCGCCAGCGGCCCGATCAGCTCGTACGTCTGCTCTGACACCTCCGGCGCGCGTACCAGGGTAATCTGAGCGCCATCGAACGCGTGCTCCCCGTTCGCGAACACTGGAAGCTCCGCCAACTCGCGCGCATCAATCTCGAGTGCCTTGCCGAGGGCACGGCGCGCGTGCGGTCCGGCAACGGCAACGTGCGTCGTCTCCGCGGAGATGTCGCGGTACGGAGCCATGCGAGGATTCACGTACTTGCGCACCATCGCCAGCCACCCTGCGTGCGCCCGCACCGGGGTATCGACGATGAAACGCTCCTCCTGGATCCGATGGACGCGGACGTCGGCGACGATCTTTCCCTTGGGGGAAAGAGCCGCGGCGTACAGCCCCCGGCCGACTTGCAATGCGCCGACGTCATTGGTCACCATTCCGTTGAGCATCTCGGCGGCACGAGGCCCTTCGATTTGCAGCCGCCCGCGCGCATCGAGATCGACCGCGCCGGCCCCGGTGCGCAATTGCCCGTATTCAGCGCTCACATCTCCGTAATGCATAGCGACCGGGTGACCGGCGATATCGGCGGTGCTCGCGGCGCCCGATACGACGCGGAACGGAGTGGTCAAACTACGACTCCAGGTGCCGACAGCTCTCCGAAACGGGCGAGCACCTGTTGCGACACTGCAGCAAGGGAAGGCATGGCGGTGACGGGCGGCACGACGGACCTGCTTGCGTAGCTCCCAACGGCAATGCACCTGACGCCGGCCGCCGAAGCGGAGGCGATCCCGATCGCCCCATGCTCCAGCGCCAGCGAAGCCGCGGGGCCGTTCGGACCGAAAGGAAGCCTGGCGAGAGCCGCGTGATACGGCGCCGGGTGCGGCTTGCCGCGCAACGTGTCCTCTTCAGCGACGACGAACGAAAATGCATCGGCAAACGGAGATCTGGACAGAAGCGCATCCGCTTCGCTCCGGCGCGCTCGGGTCACCGCCACCAGGCGCAGTTGGGCGGCCGCGCCGGACACGAAGCTCGCCGCGCCGTCGGTCAGCGCCACCCCGCCGAGGTTCACCGCCTCGAGAAAGAATCGCGATGCGGCCAGCCCGAGCAGATCGTTCAGCGGTGAATCTGAATCCAGACCCGCTGCCTCCGCGGCGGCGGGGGCGTCGGCCGGAACGATTGGCGGTTCGTAAGCGCTGGCGCGCCATTCGTCGGGCAGCGTGCCGCCAAGCGAGGCAACCGCCCGAATCATGGCCTCGCGTCGCAGCGCGGCCGTCTCGAACAGCACGCCCTCGAGCTCGCAGAGCAATGCGCGCATCATGCCCTAAGGTAGGCGCGGCCGCCGCCGCAGCGCTACGCCCGCGTGCTTGCCGCATAGGCGGCATCGAGCAACTCCACCGGGTGCACCATCCTCGCCGGCACCCTCCCGCGCGCGAGTCCGGCCCCGATCTGCATGTGGCAGCCGGGGTTGCCGGTCGCAATGAGCTCAGCGCCGGTAGCGGCGATCGCCGCGACCTTTGGTGCGAGCACAGCCTCGGACGTCGCAGGTTCCACCAGGTTGTAGATCCCCGCGGCTCCGCAGCACTGGTCGGCATCCACGAGGGTAACGAGCTCCAACCCGGGAATGGAGGCGAGGAGAGCGAGCGGCTGTGCGGCGATTCGCTGCGCGTGCAGCAGATGGCATGGAGCATCGTAGGTCACGCGGCGATCCACGCCGCCGCCGGGCACCGGGCCCGCATCCGTTATCACCTCGCTCACGTCACGCACACGGCCGGAGAACGCCTCCGCCCTCGCACGCCATTGGACATCGTCCGCGAGCAGAGATCCATACTCCTTCATCGTCGCACCGCAGCCCGCGGCGTTCACGACGTATACATCGGCCCCCGAGAGTTCGAACGCCGCGATGTTGGCACGCGCCAGGTCGCGTGCGGTATCGGCTTCGCCGGCGTGCAGGTGCAAGGCGCCGCAGCATCGCTCGCCAGGCGCCTCGGACATAGCATACCCGTTGACCCGCAAGGTGCGGCGTGTAGCGGTGTGAATGTGCGTGAACAGTCCGTCCATCACACACCCGCGCAGCAGCGCCGCTGTCCCTTTCGTCGCCGGAGCTCGTGGCGTATACGGCCGCGTGCGCATGAACGGACGCGTCGAGTCGAGCATCGCCAGCGCGAATCCCATCCGGCCGGGCATCCTCGCGAGCAGCCGCGGAATACCGGTGACGCGCAGCAGCCTCGAGAACATGAGCGCTGGCCGCAGCAGCGCCGGGGTCGCCATCACGTGGAGAATCAGCCTTGCGAGCCGCGAGTTGCGCCGTCCCTCGCGACGCATGGTGTCGCGCGCGACTTCCAGCAAGTGTCCATATGGAACGCCTGACGGGCATGCGGTCTCGCATCCACGGCAGCCGAGGCATCGGTCGAGGTGCAGCTCCACCGCTTCGTCATCGAGGGCGAGCTCGCCTTCGGCGACCGCACGCATGAGGACAATACGGCCGCGGGGGCTGTCGTTCTCATCGCCTAACGCCAAGTACGTGGGACACGCCGGGAGGCAGAATCCGCAGTGCACGCAAGTCAGAATTCCGGGAAGCACACTGGCCAGCGAATGCTCGTGCCCGGCGGGCGCCGCGGCAGGTGGCGGCGTGAGCGGCGTGACCGTCACGCTATTGCCTCTCCCATGATCCCGGGATTGAGGAGATGCATGGGATCGTAAGTGTCCTTGACGCGCCGCAGCAACTCGCCTCGCACGCGCTCGGAGTCCGCCTTCTCGCTGGACATCTTCCGTTCGGCCCGGCACGCGTCGGCTATCGGCCAGACCAGTGAGGGCAGGCGTTCCGCGGAGAAGCCTCGTGCGTGCCTTGCCAGGCGCTGGACGGCACCGGCGAGCGCGGCGGGCGCCGCATCCGGCACTATGGCGCGAACCGTTCCCCGGCCCACCGACGCATGCACGAGCGCGTCAGGCAGCGCCGTCAGTGCCTCGAGCATCGCGGTCCACTGCGCGGGTAACGCCGACGGGCGAGCCGAGATTCGCACTACCGCGCAGCCCGCCGGCTCGGCTGTACGCATCGCCTCCCAGACACCGGGGGCGACGTCGGTGACGCGTCCGAGAGTGGAGATTGCCGCGCGCTGAGAGGCGACGGCGGTCGCATTGCCGCCCAGCCTGACCAGTAGGGTCGTCGCCGCAGGCAGCCCGAGACGGGCGGCGAATCCGGCTTCGACCAGTTCCAGCGCGTATGGCTCCGCACGTATCTGTGACGCCTCCCGGCAGAGGGCGGCGATCGCCGCCGATCGATCGTCAGGCAGCTCGACAGCCAGATTTGCCTCGGCCACCGGCCTTGCCCGCAGCCGTACGCTGATCTCGGTGATGACCCCCAGAGTGCCCCACGATCCGGTGAACAGGCGGGTGAGATCGAAACCGGCAACGTTCTTTACCACGCGCCCGCCGGCGCGAATCAGATCGCCCGTCCCGGTCACGACTTCCATGCCGAGCACCTGATCGCGTGGGGTTCCGAACGCGTGTGCCAATGGGCCCGCGGATGCCGTCGCCACGGTGGCGCCCAGGGAGCCAAGGTCGGAGCCATACGGGTCGAGCGCCAGCCACTGGTTCTCTGCGCCCGTCGCTCGCCGAATTTCGCCGAGCGTTGTGCCGGCGAGCGCGGTAAGGGTGAAGTCGCCGGGAATGTATTCGACGATTCCGGTGAGTACCGCGAGATCGATGGTACGCGCCGCCGATACCGGATGCGCCGCATCGAGCCATTGGCGCCGGCCGGCGATCCGCATCGTATCGCCTCGTGCGCGCGCCTCGGCGATCTGTTCGCGGACGGAGCTTGCCGCGGCTGCGACCCTCAGAGCCATTCGTTGCCGCCGCCTGACGAAGCTAGCGCGGCGGGTGCTGCTCGCCATTCGCGGCACGACCTCACGGGCACCACTTTCGACGGGTTGGCGCGTTGCAGCGGGTCGAACACTCGGCGCAGTGCGCACATCGCCGCCAGCGACTCGGTGGAGAAGGCGAGTGGCATGTAGTCCAGCTTGTCGACACCAATGCCATGTTCCCCGGTAACCGAGCCTCCCGCAGCCAGGCAGGCCTCCATGATCTCCCGCATGGCAAGGTGTACCCGCCTTACCACGGCTGGGTCGCGGCCATCGTAGGGGATGTTCGGATGCAGGTTGCCATCACCGGCGTGGAATACGTTGCACACCTGAATCTGGTAACGATCGGCGATCTCGGCGACCGCGGCAAGGACATCGGGAAGCCGCGTGCGAGGTACCACGGCGTCCTGCACCACAAGCTCCGGTGCCACCCGGCCCATGGCCCCGAATGCCTTCTTTCGTCCCTGCCAGAGCCTGGCGCGGGCGGCGGCATCACCGGCAACCAGTACGTTTCGGGCGCCACGTGCCACACATATGGAGCTAATCGCCTCCGCGTCCTCGCCGAGGCCCGCGGCAAGTCCGTCCACCTCGGCCAGGAGTACGGCTGCGGCATCAATCGGATAACCCGCCGCGTAGATGGAAGCTTCGACCGCGCGAATGGTCCCGTTGTCCATCATTTCGAGCGCGGCTGGCACGATGCCGCTGGCGATTATGTCCGAAACTGCGCGCGCCGCATCCTCAACCGCCATGAAGTCGGCGAGCAGCGTGCGAACGGCTTCGGGATTGCGCGTCAGCCGTACGGTCACGTCGGCGGCGATGCCGAAACATCCTTCGGATCCGACGAAGGCGCCGAGCAGATCGTAATGATCGGCTTCGCCATCGGCGTTTCCTAACGAAACAAGTTCACCGTTCGGCAGAACGACGGTGGCCGCAGTGACGTGGTTGAGCGTGACTCCGTACTTCAGACAATGAGGACCACCCGCGTTCTCGGCGACGTTCCCACCGATCGTGCACGCCGTCTGGCTGGACGGATCGGGTGCGTAATGCAGGCCGAACGGCAGCGCAGCCTTCGTCAGGCGCGAGTTGACGACTCCCGGCTCGACGAGCGCAAGCCGGTCGTCGGCATCGATCGCCAGAATGCGGTCCATCCGGTTCAAGCCGATGAGCACAGTGTCCGGATCGGCCAGCGCGCCGCCGGAGAGTCCGGTACCCGCGCCGCGCGGCACGAAGCCCCGTCCCTCGGCGTGCAGCGCCTGCACGACCCTGACGAGCTCCTCGCGCGAGGCGGGGAAGACCGCGAGCGGCGGCCGGCGGCGATACGTCGGTAGTCCATCGGCTGCGTACGTCAGCAGTTCGGCAGGATGGGTGAGCACTCCACGGGGGCCGACTACCGTCCGCAACCGCTCGGCGAGCTTCTCGAACGATGCGGGCACTATCAAGGGACCTCGGGCATTGAGGGCCCGACAGGGCGGTAGCCAGCACGCGCGGCGAGCGAGTCAGGCAGCACCGGCCGGAGATCGTCAGGCGTGCCCGCCTCGCCGTCGGATCCCACCGAATAGAGATCGTAAGTGCGGCCATCGGCCGAGGGTTCGTACGCGTAAATGCGTGGCTTCAGCACGCCGGCCGTCTGGTCGTAGATGTTGATTGTGCGCAGTATCGCTGGCCGCTGTTGGAGTGCCGAAAGAGATTGGGGATAGTTCCCGTTCTCCTCACGGAAGTTCTCGATCTCGCGGACGAGCGTGAGCAGATCATTCTGTACGGCCAGGGTGCGTGCCTGAGAATAGATGTCGGTGTCCTTGGTGATGAACAGGGTAAAGGCTACGAACCCGACGATGTTCAAGAACGCACCTCCGGCGGAGACGAGCGCGGCGGTCATCGCGCGCGGCCTGCTGGAGAGGAGTCCCCATGTAAGCCCGATGGCTCCGAACAGTATGCCGAAGAAGGGAAGGAACGCGAGTCCGGCTACGGTGAACAGCGGCCAGGAGCGCTTGGGTGGCTTCGTGGGAGGTGGCGCTTCTGCAGGTGCGTGCTGGTGAGGTTCCATGCGTCAGCCGCCCGATTGGTGTGAAAGTCCGTGAACCTCGTATCGCGGCCGGCCGTTAGGGGTCACTAGTGCAGCAGTGCGCATCGGAATCGCCACGCGCGAAAAAGGGCCGGCCAGCGGCCGGCCCTCGTTCTGGCGGTGAATTGCCTTACGCCGCCGTCCAGAAACCGGCGAGTGCCGTGCCGTCGGGACTCTCCCGCAATTTCTCGAACGCGCGCTCGCGAATCTGCCGAATGCGCTCCCGGGTTACGCCCATCAACGCACCGATCTTTTCGAGCGTCATCGCTTCCGAACCCTCATCGAGCCCGTAATACAGATACAGAATCTTGCGTTCCCGCGGCGTGAGGTACTTTCGGAACACCCGGTCGATGAATTCACGCATCAACTTGAAGTCCGTCACTTCCTCGATCTCGGAGCCCTGCACCCCGACGAACCTTTCGCCGAGAGTAGACGCTTCGCGATCGGAGCGATCGATCGGCGCGTCGAGAGAGATCTCGGTAGCCGACATTTGCCGCGAGTGCCGCACGTTCTCCGGCGAATCCTCGATCAACCGCCCGACCTCTTCATCTGTCGGGTCCCGCTTCAGCACCTGGGCGAGCCCGGTTTCGGCGCGCGCCAGCTTGATGAGGTGGGAGTTTTGATTGAGGGGAATTCGGACGGAGCGCGTCTGTTCGGCGAGGGCTTTCAGGACAGCCTGCCGAACCCACCAGACCGCGTAGGAGATGAATTTCACCCCCTGGTCCGGATCGAACTTTTTCACTGCCTTCAGGAGTCCCTCGTTCCCGATCGCGACCAACTCGCTCAGATCGAGGCCGTGACCTTGATACTTCTTCACGTACGAGATTACGAACCTGAGGTTCGCGGTGACCAGCCGTTCGGCCGCTGTTTCATCGCCGGCTCTAGCTCGGCGAGCCAGCTTCCGTTCTTCGGCAGGGTCCTCAATGAGAGGAAGCTTCTGGATGTCGTGGAGGTACTGGTCGAACGCGGAGGAGGGGGAGGATCGGAAAAATACCCTCGACCTACTCTCGGTCACGTGCTCCATACACGCCCCAAGACTGGAGTGGCGGGAGGTCGCGCCAGCACTCGTGCGGGCCGCGACAGGCGCTAGGGACGGGCACTATAGGACGCGGCTGTCGGTTTTAGCAACGGCCAAATTGCGTGCCAAAAGGTCGCGTCACGTCACAAAATACCCGCAGCGGACCGAGCACGTTACCAGCCAAAGAGTTACGCCTCTTGCCCTAACCGAGAAGTACCGATCCTATCGGTTACCGGACTTCGGGCTTTTGCCGGGGTTTTCAGCTAGGAGGATCGCGCGGCTTGGTGCGACTGGTGGCCATTACGATTCCCAATCCCAGCAGCACGGTTGCGCCTACGGCAATCCAGACCGGCGGGGCACCCATCAGGAACGCGGCGATGGACAACCCGATAATCACAATCAGAAACCCAGCAAAGTAGGTCCCGAAGGCGGACATTTCGGCTCCTGGTGGAGAGGTTGACACGCACTACGGCAACGGACGGGCCATTGTGGCCGGCTAGCCGCCCTCGAGCAGCGAGCTCCCAACCTTCTGCCGAGGTGGTCCGAGAGCTCAATCGCCGGCCAGCGCCTGCAGAATCGCCTCGTCTTCGAGCGGAGTTCCGTACTGTCTTCCTTCTCCCGACATCAATCCGAGCCGCGCTGGAAGCGCGAACTCCACCGCGCCGGCGCGCGCCTTTTTGTCGGCGCGCGTGGCGGCGAGCACTCGCTCGGGCTCCATGCCCACCGGTATGGAAGTGGGTAGACCTACACCGCGCAGTGCAGCGGCGATGCGCTCGGTCGTGCCCGGCTCAGCAATACCGGCGCTTTCCGCCGCCCGGGCCTCTACCACCATTCCAATCGCAACGGCCTCGCCGTGCAGCAGCTTGTAACCACTCACCTGCTCGACGGCGTGTCCGATCGTGTGTCCGAAATTCAGGATCTTCCGCAGTCCTGCCTCCCGCTCGTCCGATTCGACGACTTGCGCCTTGACGGCCACCGCGCGGGAAATGAGCTCGGTCATGATGTGCCCACCCGGCTCTGCCACCAGCTCGGCTGCATGAGATTCGATCCAATCGAGCAGTGGAGCATCGGCGATCGCGGCATGCTTTATCGCCTCGGCGAGCCCGGCGCGCACGTGCACGGTCGGCAGCGTGTGCAGCAGCTCCGGATCCGCCACCACGGCCGAAGGCCGGTGGAAGGCGCCTACGAGATTCTTGCCTCCCTTCGTGTCGACGGCGGTCTTGCTGCCTATCGACGAGTCGATCATGGCGAGGAGGGTGGTCGGAACCTGGACGTACGGCACGCCGCGCAGAAAAGTCGCCGCCACGAAACCTGCCAGGTCGCCGGTCACGCCGCCGCCGAGGGCGACTATCGTCGTGTCGCGTCCGCACCCGCGCGCGAGCAGTTCATCGGTCAGGGTAATCCAGCGGTCCCGGGTCTTGCTGGCCTCGCCAGCGGGGAACCGCAGCTCGAGCGTTCGCCCGTTAGGCAGTCCGGCGGCGACGCGCGCTCCGAAACGCGGTCCGGTGTCGTCATCGGCGATAATGGCGTAGCGGTGAGCCGGAGCCACCGATTGCGTTATTTCCCCCACCCTGTCGAGCGCGCCACGGGCAATGGTGATCGCGTATCCGGTGACGATCAACTCCATCTCCCCGAGTCCGCGCACGACCGGCTGAGGGATCCGTCCGGTCACCACGTTACCTCCGCGGCGCCACCGCGCCGGTTTGCTACCCGTGCGAGCACGAACAACAGATCAGAAAGGCGATTGAGATACCGAATCACGACTTCGGGCACTTCGATCCCCGCGTGCCGCAAGGCAACCACATGCCGCTCGGCCCTGCGGCAGACGGTGCGTGCCACGTGCAGCGCGGCGGACTTGGGCGTGCCGCCTGGAATGATGAAGGCGCGCAGGGGATCGAGCTCGGACTCGCCGCCGTCGATTGCCCGTTCCAGCTCGGCGATTCGCTCATCATCTATCGCAGCCTTCTCGAGCTGCTGCCGCATTTTTGTGAGTTCGGGGGTCGCGAGCAGTGCACCGAGGGAGAAGAGATCCTTCTGAACGGGGACGATGATCTCGTCGATGCGTGGCATCGATTCCACGGCGCGGACCCAGCCAAGCGCGGCATTCAGCTCGTCGACATCGCCGTAGGCGGCAACACGCGGATGGTCTTTAGGCACGCGGCCGCCGCCAAACAAGCCGGTGTCACCGGTGTCGCCGGTGCGGGTGTAGAGGCGCAAGGTTCGGGAATCGGGAATCGGGAATCGGGAATCGGAACAGCCGGAAACTACATCGATCCCGGGAGCGATGCGCCCTTGCTGGGTCCCAGCGATGAACCGATTCCCGATTCCCGATTACCGATTCCCGTTCTCTACCGATTGCCCACTCCCGATTAACCGCTCTATCCACCGCCTCCCCCGCCGCAGCACTCCCGGGCGCAGCGCCGAAAATCTCGTTGCGTCGTGCGTGCCGGTTGGCGTGCGCAGGTGTGTGAACCGGTGCGGGAAAATCGTGGCCAGGTGCTCCTGCAGCCGATCGGGCGTCGGATTTGCCGGCTGCGTCTCGCACCAGCGGTCTAGCACGTGACCCATTTCTGCCGCCGTCGGACGGTTTTCAGGCTCACGCGACAGCGCGCGCTCGAGCACGTCGTGCAACGCGGCGGGTAGCTGTGGAAGGAGTCGGCGAATGGGCGGCGGCGGACCGGTGGCAATGTCGTCGAGCGCCAGCTCGGTGATTTCCTCGTTGAACAGCGGCTCCATCGCCAGCAGCTCGAAGAAGAGAATGCCTACCGAGAACATGTCACTGCGGGCGTCGACTTCGAGACCGAGCGCCTGCTCGGGGCTAACGTAATGTTTCTTGCCGACGAAGCGGATGCCGGACGCGGCCAGGTCGATTGAGGTATCCGCCTTGGCGATACCGAAATCCCCAAGCTTTATGTGCCCATCCCAAGCCGCCATGACGTTCCCAGGCGCCACATCGCGGTGGACAATGTCGAGCCGGCGGCCGTCGGGGATGATGAAGTTGTGGGCGAAATCGAGGGCCCGGCACACGCGACTCGTTATGTATGCGGCGATCGGGAGCGGAATGGGGATTCCGAGCTCGCGGTGCTGGTCGATCATTGCTCGCAGCGTCGGGCCGCGGATGTACTCCATTGCAATGAAGTATTTCCCGTGCACCCGGCCAAGCTGGTAGATCTGAATGATGTTGCCGTGGACGAGGTTGGCGGAGAGCTTGGCCTCGTCGATGAACAGCTGCAGCCACTCGCGCTGCCTCGCCAACCCCGGGTGAATGACCTTGAGGGCGACCCGTTTTGAGAAACCGGCGGCACCGATCTGCTCGGCCTCGTAGACGGCAGCCATTCCGCCGTTGGCGATGCGACGAACCAGCCGGAACGCCCCGGAGTATTCGAGCAACGTCGCACCATGGCCGTCTAAACGGATCACGCGAGGCCCCGCGGCTTGTGTGAAATCGGTTGCCCGGCGAACGTTACGGAATGAGCCATGAAAGAACCGATATCACGATCATCGGCGGGGGACCCACCGGGCTGTTCGCCATGTTTTATGCCGGAATGCGCGGAGTTACCTCGCGCATTGTGGACGCTCTCCCGGAGGCAGGCGGCCAGCTCACCGCCCTGTACCCGGAGAAATACATATTCGACGTGGCCGGCTTTCCGAAGATTCTCGCCAAGGATCTTGTGCGAGGTCTAACCGAACAGGCCAGCCAGTGGGGACACGATTCGCATTACGGCGAGGAGGTGCTCGCCCTTGAAGAGGACGGCGACGGCTTCACACTCGTCACGGCAAACAACAGGTTTCCCAGCAGGGCGATTGTCATTGCCGGGGGGATCGGTGCCTTTTCACCCCGGCGACTGCCGCAGGCCGCGGCTCACCCGTGGTACGGACGCGGGATCCACGACCGGGTGCTCGATCCGGAGCAGTTCCGAGGGCAGCGGGTGCTCATCGTGGGCGGAGGCGACTCGGCGTTCGACTGGGCACAGCAGCTTATCGATCGTTCGGCGACGGTTACGCTGATCCACCGGAGCGACCGGTTCAGGGCGCACGGCGCCACGGTTGCGGCGGTGAGCGCGGCGGCCGCCGCGGGAAGGGCGACCGTACTCACATTCCACGAGCTACAGGATGTGCAGGGGGGGGGGAACGGGGAAGCGCTGCACGGCTGCACGATTCGCGATACAAAGACGAAGGTGACCCGCGATCTCGAGCTCGATGCCATTCTGCCGATGCTCGGTTTCGTCAGCGACCTCGGTGCAATGCGCGAGTGGAGCCTGACGCTGGAGAAGAGTGAGATCGTGGTGAACAGCCAGATGGAGACCGGGCGCACCGGCGTCTGGGCGGCCGGCGACATCACCACCTATCCGGGGAAACTCAAGCTGATCGCCACCGGCTTCGCCGAAGCAGCGACGGCGGTGAACCAGGCGGTGCACTGGATCTATCCCGAGAAGAAGGTGGCCCCGGGACACAGCTCGAACATGGCGCTGTTCGGGCAGAAGGACGACTGACGGGGGTCGGGGGTCGGGGGTCGGGTAAGCCGTTTCGCACTTCGCAATTCGCACTTGGAGCTACCTCGCATCTCGCATCTCTCATTTCAGTCACTCATGCCGGATTGCGTCGATTGGCGATAGACGGGCGGCTCGAAGGGCGGGGTAGAGGCCGAATATGAGCCCAATCATCACGGCCGCGGTCATCGCGACGAGGAGAGTCCCCCAGGTAAATGCGGCCTCGAGGGGCGCACCGGCGGCACGCGCGCGGATGAGCGCCGTGATGGCGAAAGCCGACCCGAGGCCTAACGCTGCGCCGAGAGCGCTCCCTGCGCCGGTGATTGCGACGGACTCTGCGAGAAACTGAAAGAGGACGTCGCGCGATCGGGCGCCGACGGCGCGGCGGATGCCGATCTCGCGCGTGCGCTCCGTGACCGCCGCAAGAAGTACGTTCATGATGCCGATGCCGCCCACCACGAGCGAGATTCCAGTGATGGCTCCCATGAAAAGCTTGAACAGCAAGAGCCCTTCCTGCGCCTGAGCGAGGCGGGCCGCCGAAGTTCTGATCGTCAGGCGGGGGTGCCATTCTCCGTACTGCTCGGTCAGCCAGGTCTCGGTAGTGGCCCGCACTGGTTCCATCCCTTCCAGCTCAGCCACCTCGATCATCAAGACCGGGGGGCGGGCATACGCGGTGCCTGACAGCACGCGAGCGGCAATGGTCAGAGGAACTGCTGCGGCAGGACCAGCCTCCTGATCGCCATTATCCACCAGCACTCCCACGACCAGGAGTGGAACACCGTTCGTAAGGATGCTATCTCCCGCCAGTGCCGTCGGGTCGTTAGGCGAGAGGTGCGCGGCGAGGGCGGCGTTGGCTACGATGACGGCTGCGCTGTCCTGCACGTCCGCATCCGTCAGAAATCGCCCGGCTGCCAGGCGTTGCTCAAACATGACCGCTGCGGAGGGGAGCGTGGCGATGAGCATCGCGGCCGTAGAGTTGGTGCCGCGTTCCAGCATGGCGCCGCCTTGCTGCATCACGGTGACCACCGCGCCATCGAGGCGCCGGGCCAGGGCGGTCGCGTCGGCGGCACCGAGCTCGATTACATCGTTGCGCGGTACCGCAATGCCGTTTTCCACTCGCGTGACCACCGGCGTGACGCTCATCGACTGCAGATCGGTGGTTCCCGAGATCTGCCGCCGTGCATACTCCTCCATTCCGTCTCCCACCGACAGCACCGCTACAAGCGATGCAACGCCGATGATTATGCCGAGCGTGGAAAGGACGGTGCGAAGGGGATTGGCGCCCAGGGTACGCACCCCGGTCGCGACTGCACTCGCAAGGGCGGATGCCGATGAGGCGGTGGTTGGGCGATTTGGCATGTTGAGGGCGAAGGTCTGCAGACCCTTACGCAGGGAAACTGCGTCGGATTCAGCCTAAAGCCGCACGGGTCTTAAATTTCCGCGTGCCGAGGGACGCGGGACGCGCGACGCGGGAATCGGGAATCGGGAATCGGGAATCGGGAATCGGGAATCCCGCAACTACCGGTTCCCGTACGCCAGTCCATCCATCAGCTCGGCGAAACGTGTCCACGAGACGCGCTTGCGGAGCTGTCGCTTGCCGCCGCGCCAGTACAGCGAACCACGGCCGATCTCCAGATCGCCCACTTTCTCGCTGCGCGCGTAGATCTCGAGGTGCAGAGAAGTGCCCGCCTTGGTCAGCTCGTGAACTGTCAGGGCGGCGCGTACGGCGTGTTTTCGTTCCCGTTTGCGTGGAGGCATGTGCGGTTATGTCAGAGGGTCGGATAAATAAAGTGTGAAGGGATCGATCTATCGGCAGGAGCGCAAACGTATTGCTTGACGTTTCCCGTTTCCCATTTCCCTTCCCGTTACGCCGCAACACGCGAATCGCAATCTATGCTCAGGCGCCCGGTGAATGCATGCAGGGGCCTCTGGCGCCGTCGTGCGGGCTCCCGCAGCTTCCCGGTACGGGTCCAACCGTGCCGTCTTCCGTGCGACCGCCCAGGAGGTGGTTATGCAGATTAGCCGCAGGCTCCTCATCGCGTTCTGCTCGCTCATCGCCTTTTCCGTACCTTCGCATGCATGGGCGCAGAATTTCAGCATCTCCCCGGAGATCGGGTTCTACATACCGACGGAAAATCTCGTCGAGATCGCGAATGGCACGGCGGGTGAGCTCGAAGCCGGACCATCCTTCGGACTGCGTCTGGGAATCGGGTTAGGCAGGCGCGTCTCGCTGAGCGTGGGCGGAGCATATGTACCGACCACTTTCGAGTTTAGCCAGAGTGGCGGTCCGGTGACCGAACGGGATGCCCGTCTGTTCACCGGCGCCGGGATGCTGGTGCTCTACCTCATTCCACCCAGCAGCCCGCTCTCCATCTTCTTGAATGGAGGCGTCGGCGTGATCAGCCGTGGTGGCGTGGCGTTCACTGATGACTCGGAAAACACTGACGTCTCCGGTGTGTTCGGCGGCGGAGCAAGCATTCGCCTCGGCGGTCTCGCGGTAACGGCCGGAGCCGATGCCTACAGCTACAAGGCCACGTATGAAGGTACGACCGCTATCACCAGTGAGGTGACGCAGCTCGACATCAACTTGCGGCTGGGACTCGGAGTGCCGTTCGGTGGCGGCAGCCCGATGGGGAGACAGCGTTAGAAACGATGCCAGGCCGCGGTAATCCTACTCCACCCGCACCCGCGGATCCGCCTTGGCGTAAAGCAGATCAACGATGAGGTTCACCATGACGAAAACCACCGACATGAACAGGATCGTCCCCTGAATCGCCGGCAGGTCCCGCCTGGCGATTGCGTTCACCACATAACGTCCAAGCCCTGGCCAGCCGAACACAGTCTCGGTCAGGATACTCCCGGTCAGGTAGTATCCGAAATCCAGGCCGAGGACGGTCAGCACCGGGATCAGCGCATTGCGCAACGCGTGGTGCCCGACCACCGACCGCTCCGGAAGACCCTTCGCTCTGGCGGTACGCACGAAATCGCTTCCCAGCACCTCGAGCATCGCCGAGCGGGTCATGCGCGCCAGAAAGGCGATCGAGCGAGATCCTAACGTTACCGCTGGCAGAATCAGAAAGATCAACCCTCCGTAGCCCGAGGGAGGCAGCCAGCGCAGGGTGATGGCGAACAGAAAAATGAGGAGCAGTCCCACCCAGTACACGGGAAAGCTGATGCCGAGGTAGGCGCCGACCATAGCGAACCTGTCCGTCCATCCGCCGGGGCGCCGCGCACTCAATACCCCGATCGTTATGCCGATCGTCGACGCCAGCAGCATCGCCGCCATCGCGAGCTGCAGGGTTTTGGGAAAACGCTCGGCGATGTCGTCGACGATCGGCCGGCCGGTGATGTAGCTGTTGCCAAGGTCTCCACGCAGCACGCCGCCGGCGTAGTGGCCGAACTGCACGTACAGCGGATCATCGAGCCGCAGCTCGGCGCGAAGTCGGGCAATGGTCGCCGCATCCGCGCGCTCACCCACCATCTCGAGAACCGGGTCACCGGGCGCGACGTAGAGCAGCAGAAACACCACCACCAGCACGCCACCGAGGGTCGGGATGGCGAGGAGCAGGCGGCGGAGGAGGAAGGCTTTCACGGTCGGGAATTGGGAATCGGCAATCGGGAATCGGGGTGATCCTCTCGATTCGGATAGACTCTGTCGTTGATGAGAGCTCGGCACATTGGTCGCGATGCCTCGTCGAAGGCAGCGATTCCCGATTCCCTATTACCGATTCCCGATCAAAGCCTCCGTCCACCGCTCACCGGTAAAGATCACCGGAGCCCGGAAGCCGCTGATCCATGGCTGTACGGCATACAAATCATCGTAGAAAAACAGGAACACCATCGGCGCGTCGGCGAAGGCGAACGCATCGGCCTCTCGATAGAGCTCCTGGCGTCTCGAGCTGTCGGACTCGACTCGTGAGGCGCTAACCAGGCTGTCGAACGTCGGATTGTCGTAAAATGAGACGTTGGCGCCGTTCTGCCCGGCATTGTCGCCGTGCAGCAGCGGAAAGAGGAAGTTCTCGGCGTCCGGATAGTCGGCGTACCAGTCCTTGAGCACCATGTCCGTCTCACCGTTGCGGGCGGCGGCACGCATCGCGGCTGCCTCACGCTGCACCAGCGTCACGCGAAATCCCGCGTCGCGCAGATATGCCTGGATCGCTTCGGCGACGTTCGTGAACGCCGCGTCCTGCGAGTGCCAGAGCTGGAGGTCGATGCCGTCGGGATGGCCCGCCTCCGCCAACAGCTGCCTGGCCCGGGCGAGATCATGGCCGTAGGGCGCACGCGTCGTGTCGGCGCCAGTGAGGGAAGGAGGTATCACTCCCGCGGCGAGCCGGCCGCGACCGCCGATCAGCGCATTCACGATACTCTGGACATCGATGGCATAGTTCAGTGCCCGGCGTACGCGCGGATCGCGGAGCGGGCCTCGCGTAACGTTGATCCCTACGTACCAGAGTCGCAGCGCCGGTACCGACACGACCTCGGCACGGTCGCCAGGGCCGCCGGACTCCTGCCAACGCCGCGACTCCGATTCCGGCACATACAGCAAATCGACATTCCCCGACTCGAACTCGGCGACCGCGGTGCTCGGTTCGGGAATGATCCGTGCTAGCAGGGAATCGGTCGCGGGAGCGCCATCCCAATAGTCCGGGTTGCCGGCGAATAGCAGATAATCGTCGTGGCGCCACTCTATCAGGCGCCACGGTCCAGTACCGACCGGTCGTTCGCCGAAGTTCGTCGGAATCGAATCGGGAACGATTGCGGCGACCGGCATCGCTACCAGAGTGGGGAAGATTGCCAGCGGTTGAGTGAGCGTGACGACCACCGTACTGTCGTCGGGGGCGGACAGCCCCGAAACATTCGTCGCACGCCGGTCCGCAAAATCGCTTGCGCCGGCGATGGCGGAGAGCATTGAGGCTCCGCCGCTCCGGGTCGTGGGATCGAGCACCCGCTGCCAGCTCCGGACTACGTGACGGGCAACGAAAGGCGTTCCGTCGTGGAACTTTACGCCGCGGCGGAGGTGAAATGTGTACGTGCGCCCATCGGGCGAAACGTCCCACCGCTCCGCCAAGTTCGGTTCCAGCCTGGCGTCAGGAGTGAAGCGGGTAAGACCATCGAAGACGTAGCTGACCGCACGGCCAGTCGGCACGTCGGTGGCCTGTGCCGGATCGAGCGATCGTGGATCGTACCGGTCACGAGAATCGATCAGGGTGTTTCGTGCGGGGACGTCATCGCGTCCGCCGCAGGCGATCGCGCCGGTCAGCGTGAGCAGAGCGAGAGTTCGGCGGATCGGCATCGGTATACATTAGAGCGCGGGATCATGCAGCGTTGACACGCCGCATGGAGCGCGTGAACTTATCTGTCTCTAAGGTGAGCGTCAACATTGAGTTATCTGCTGGTCGTCGATGACAATGAAGACATGCGGCTCATGGTTCGTGAAGTTCTCACGTCGGCAGGGCACGACGTGGAGACTGCGCATGACGGGCTGACTGCGCTTGCCTCGATCGAGGATCGCGAGCCCGATCTCATGGTGCTCGACCTCGCGATGCCGGGAATGTCGGGCATTGAGGTTTGCCGGGCGCTGAAGCGAAATCCGTTCAAGGCGCGGATACCAATCCTGATGCTGACTGCGCGGTCGGAGATCGAGCACAAGGTGGCGGGATTCGAAGCCGGGGCCGACGACTACCTCCCCAAGCCTTTCGATCCGCGCGAGCTGCGATCACGCGTAGTGGCCATGCTCCGTCTGGTGCGGCGCGAGGGCGACCGCAATCCGACGAGCGGACTGCCTGGCGGCAAAGCCATCGAGGAGGAAATCGAACGGCGCGCGAAGGCCGGGGAACGCTTCGCCATCTGCTACATCGATCTCGACAACTTCAAGGCGTTTGCCGACAGCTTCGGATTCTCGACCGCCGACATCGTCATCCGTGACATGGGCGCGGCGATCGTGGACGTGGTCGCGCGCATTGGTGGTGCCCAGGATTTCGTGGGGCACATTGGAGGAGACGACTTCATCGTCGTCACGGATGCCGGACGAGCTGATTCAATCGCGCGTGAGGCGGCGACGCAGTTCCGGGACGTGGCGATCGGGGCCGTCGGTGAGCAGGCCGTTTCTGCCGGAAGCTTCATGGGAATCGATCGGGACGGGAGGGCGAAGGAATTCCCTATCGCCCGTCTGTCGGTCGCGGTGCTACTGGCCGAACCCGACCGGTGGGTT
Organism: uncultured Gemmatimonadaceae bacterium; assembly: GCA_964584905.1. GTDB lineage: Bacteria > Gemmatimonadota > Gemmatimonadetes > Gemmatimonadales > Gemmatimonadaceae > JALZIF01. Next base: position 20,006 of record CAZPCC010000062.1, read on the forward strand.
TCCACAGGGCACATTGGAGCATTGGCAGCGGAGGTGAAGCGGCGCGCCAAGCAGCGTGGTCCCGGCACCATCCTGGTGCAGGCAGTGTAGGAGCGAGGGGTCAGGGCTAGGGGTCAGGGACCAGGGGTCAGGGACTAGGGGCTCGCGGACCCTAGGCCCCCAGCCCCTAACCCCCAGCCCCTAACGCCCAGCCCCTGGCTCCCCAGCCCCTAGCCCCTAGCCCCTAGCCCCTAGCCCCTAGCC
>CAZPCC010000063.1:0-7418 GCA_964584905.1 uncultured Gemmatimonadaceae bacterium
TTTTACTGTTGTTTATCTTAATTTTTTTATGCCCTTCCAATCATCGCCTGGGGGGGCCCCCCCCCCCCCTCGGGGGCCCCCCCCACGCAGGTCATCCGTCAACAGCCCCGATGCGGCAAGCGCCGCGCATGCGTCGTCGACAACTCCGTGAGCGCGCCGCAACGCTCCGTCCACACCGAGCAGCGTCGGAAACGTAGTCTTCCGGAGCGCTGCATCGCGGCCGGCGGTCCGCACTACCTGGCCCGCTTTGCGGTCGAGCGGACGCACTGAGCTTTTCAGGGAAGGGCATAACGATGGTTCTCGAACGCATTCGTTCATCCGCCGACGTGTCGGCGCTCTCACGCGATGAGCTGCGGACGCTCTCGGCCGACATCCGCGCCCGCCTCATCGACGTCTGCTCGAGGACGGGAGGCCACATCGGTGCCGGTCTCGGAGTCGTCGAGCTTACGGTCGCGCTGCACCACGTATTCGACGCGCCGAGCGATCGCCTGGTGTGGGATGTGGGCCACCAGGGCTATCCGCACAAGCTGCTCACCGGACGCAATTCGGGAATGGAGACGCTCCGGCAGGAGGGAGGCCTGAGCGGCTTCCTGAAGCGGAGCGAGAGCGAGTTCGACGCCTTTGGCGCCGGACACGCCGGTACTGCCATCTCCGCGGCGCTGGGCATGGCCGCCGCCCGCGACATCAAGGGCGGCGACAACCGGGTAGTGGCCATCCTCGGCGACGGTGCCCTTACCTGCGGCCTGGCATACGAGGGGCTCAATAACGCGGGCGATTCCGGCCGCGACATCATCGTGGTGCTCAACGACAACGAGATGAGCATTGCTCCTAACGTGGGCGCGATGTCGAAGTATCTCGTCTCGGTGCAGCGCAACCCGCTCTACAATCGCGTGCGCAGCAAGATCGGGGAAGTCGTGGACGATCTGCCAGGCCCGCTCGCCGGGCTTGGCGGGCTGGTGCGCAAGTGGGAAGAGAGCATGAAGTCCTTTCTGACGCCGGGCGTGCTGTTCGAAGAGCTGGGCTTCCGCTACTTCGGGCCTATCGACGGACACGATATCGACTCGCTCGTGCAGACCATGGAAGCGGTGCGGGAGCTCCGCACTCCGCGCCTCGTGCACGTTATCACACAGAAGGGACGCGGCTTTCCCGCCGGCGAGCACGGTGAGAAGTGGCATGCGCTTCCCCCCGGTCACGATCCGGCCACCGGAAAGCAGAAGACGCCATCGAGCGGCGGTGCGGCCTATACGGCAATCTTCGGCAGGGGATTGAGTGAGCTGGCTACAGAGCAGAAGAATGTCGTCGCCATTACGGCCGCGATGCCGAGCGGTACGGGAACCGGCATTTTCGCTCAGGAGCATCCCGACCGGTTTTTCGACGTCGGCATTGCCGAGGGGCACGCGGTCACCTTCGCGGCCGGATTGGCGACGGATGGAGTCAAGCCATTCGTCGCGATCTACTCGACCTTTCTGCAGCGCGCCTACGACAACATCATCCACGATGTTGCCATCCAGCACCTGCCGGTGGTGTTCTGTATGGATCGCGCGGGACTCGTCGGTGAAGACGGCCCCACGCACATGGGGCTCTACGACATCGCGTACATGCTCGCAGTGCCCGGCATGACGGTCACTGCGCCGAAGAACGCCACCGAAATGCTCGGGCTCATGCGTACCGCGGCCAGCCATGTCGAAGGGCCGTTCTGCCTCCGTTACCCGCGCGATACGGCGCCTGACAAACCGCCGGCGATGTCCGGGATCGAGCCAGTGCCTTACGGCACCTGGGAAGTCGTGCGCAAGGGCGAGCAGGTCGCGATACTGGCCGTTGGCACCATGGTCCTTCAGGCACTTGGTGCGGCCGATCAGCTGGCCGCCGACGGCCTTAACGTCACCGTAGTGAATTGCCGATTCCTCAAGCCGTACGACAGCCTGACGCTGCAGGCGGTGCTGCATGATCATCGTTCCGTGCTGGTTGTCGAGGAAGGCACGGTCGTGAACGGGTTCGGAGCCTATATGGCACAGGTCATTCATCGGATGGATTCCGGCGTGCGGGTCAGCGCGCACGGCGTGCCCGATACCTTCATCGAGCACGCGCCTCGCAAGCGGCAGCTCGCCGCGACTGGCCTCGATCCGGAGGGCATCGCCGCGCGCGTTCGAGCCCTTTTGGAGAGCGAGGCGCTGGCCGGGTGACGCGTGTCGGGATCATCGCAAACCGCCGCTTCGACGGCCTGGGTGTATTGCTCCGGGAGTTGCTCGGAGCCGCCGCCGGCCTCGGCGTGTCGTTCGCCCTGGAAAGCGGGCTCGATGAGCTGATCGAGGACGCCGACGTCGTCGAGACGGCTGACGACATCGATCTGCTGCTGACCCTGGGCGGCGACGGCACCATGCTCCGCGGCGCGCGATTCCTCGCCGGCCGCCAGGTGCCGATACTCGGCATCAATCTCGGGCGGGTGGGCTTTCTCACCTGCTGCGGCGTGGACGAGCTGCACGGAGCCATCGCGCGCTTCGTCGCCAACGAGCATCGCACCGAACCGCGCATGGCGCTCGAGGCCTATACGCAGCAAGGTGCAGGTCAGCCCCCCTGGCGAGCGCTCAACGACGTTGTGCTCCACAAGGGCGGATTTGCGCGCGTGGTGAGACTCAGGGTTTCAATCAACGAGGAAATGATCGCCTCGTATGCGGCGGACGGGATCGTCATCTCCACGCCGACCGGCTCGACCGCATACAACCTTTCTGCCGGCGGTCCCGTGGTGGTGCCGACCGTGGAGTCGCTGATAGTCACACCGATCTCCGCCCACTCGCTCGGCGTGCGACCGGTCGTGCTCCCCTCCAGCGCGACGATTCAGGTGCAAGCTTTGGATGGCCCCGAGGAGCTTCTGGTTACGATCGACGGCCAGGTTGGCGCAACCGTTCCACCTGGCGACACCCTGATCGTGCGTCGCGCCGAAGCACCCGTTCTCATCGTGCGCTACAGTGATGTGACCTTCTTTTCGCGCATGCGCCGCAAGCTGGGATGGGGCGGACTGCCCGAGCGCGACGAACTCTCTCGGTGCTGACCGAACTCCGAATCCGCAACTTCGCCATCATCGAATCACTTGCCCTGCCGCTCGTCACCGGATTCAACGTTCTCACCGGTGAGACGGGCGCCGGCAAGTCAATCATCGTCGGCGCGTTAGGATTCCTGCTTGGCGAGCGCGCTGGGAGCGATGTGGTGCGCACCGGATCAGACAAGGCGGTGGTCGAAGGCGTGTTCGAAGCGGCCGACCGGCCGGCCCTCGCCGCGCTTCTCGATGAAAGGGGAATAGACGTCGAGGGCGGCGGCGTGATCCTGCGGCGCGAAGTGCACAGCTCCGGACGCACCCGCGCCTGGCTGAACGACACACCGACCACCGCCGCCACACTCGCCAAGGTCGGACGCATGCTGGTGAGCCTCCACGGCCAGCACGAGGCGCAGACGCTCATCGATCCCGAGTCGCAGCGGCGCATTCTGGATGAATTCGGCGGGGCGGGGGACCTGTCCGCCGCGGTGGCCGAGTCGTACGCCGCCTGGCGAGCCATCACCACCGAGATCGACGCGCTTGCCAGACGGCGCGCCGAGATAGAGAAGCGAGCCGACTACCTGAGGCACGTCGTCGCCGAGATCAATGACGCACGGCTGCGCGAAGGAGAAGAAGAGCTCATCGACGAAGAGGCTCGGCGGCTCGAGCACGGCGAAGAGCTGCGCGAGCTCGCGAGTTCGATGGCCGAAGGTTTGGAGGAAAGCGAGCTGGGCATCCTGAGCCGCCTCGGCGCCATCACTCGGTCTGTCGGCCGGCTCGCCGAGCTCGACGCGAGTGCCTCACGCCTGCGCGAGCTGTGCGATACCGCGTACTACGCCCTGGAGGAGCTTGCGCGCGACGCCAGCGCGTACGCACAGAGCGTGGATGTCGACCCGGCGCGGCTGGCCGAAGTCGAGCGCCGCAAGGACCTCCTTTTCCGCCTCACGAGAAAGTACGGGGCCACCGTCCGCCAGGTGATCGAAGCGGGCCAGGAGGCGCGAGCCGAGCTCGACATCGTCGAGAGCGGTCACCTTGATCTCCGCGCGCTGGAAGTCCGTCGTGCGGAGAACAAGGCGAAAATGCATGCGGACTCGCGAGCACTCACCGAACGCCGTACGGAAGCGGGAGCGCGCCTCGCGCGCGATGTCGAAGCGCTGCTCCCGCAACTCGGTATGGCCGATGGCCGGTTCTCCGTGCAGCTCGTCGAGCGTGATGAGATCGACTCGACCGGCGCCGAAGACGTGGAGTTTCTCGTTTCGCTGAACGTCGGACACGAACCCCGAGCTCTGGCCCGCGTGGCGTCAGGTGGTGAGCTGTCCCGGGTAATGCTCGCGCTCAAGACCATCGTCGCGCGACTCGATCACACGCCGACGCTCGTATTCGACGAAGTGGATGCGGGCATCGGCGGGCGCGTGGGCCTGCAGATCGGCGATGCCATGAGGGCATTGGCAGGACATCATCAGGTACTGGCCATCTCCCATCTACCGCAGATCGCCGCCCGGGCCCACCACCACATAGTGGTGACCAAGAGCGCGAGCTCGGGGATCACGGCGGCCGACACACACTCCGTGGAAGATGATGCGCGTGTTACGGAGATTGCGCGTATGCTGGGAGGGGATTCGGGGAGTGAGCTTGGTCTCGCCCATGCGAGGGAGCTGATCAGCTCGGCGGTAGCCCCTCCTGCCAAGCCAACGCGCCGCAAACGCAGCCGCTGAGCTTCGAGACCGCCCGCGACCGGCGCCCGCCGTCAACCGCAGAAACGGCTGACTAAAGAATCGATCGAGACGTTCCTAACCGCGCCTCCCGAGATGCCAAAGCCAGCACACGTGCGCAACGGGTGGCCTTCCGACGGGAGCTGATTTCTCAAAAGCGGCAAACCGCAGATTTCGCCGATTACGCAGATTACTTACCTGACTATAACGCGACAACGTTGTTGATTGAACAGTCGGATATGAACTCCTGGACATTCTTATCATCTGCGTAATCTGCGGTTGTTGTTCTCGCTGTTGCTTTAGTTTGCAGCCACATCTGACTCGCAACTGAGAGAACCGGCAAACCGCAGATTTCGCCGATTACGCAGATTACTTGCCTGACCATAACGCGACAACGTTGCTGATTGAACAGTCGGATATGAACTCCTGGACATTCATATACATCTGCGTAATCGGCGAAATCGGCGGTTGCTGTTCTCGCTGTTGCTGTTGTTTGCAGCCAAATCCGACTCGCAACTGAGAGAAACGGCAAACCGCAGATTTCGCCGATTACGCAGATGGCCTGACGTTGAGGACAACCGCAAAGGAACTCCAAGGCATCCTGCGACAGATGGGCAATCTGCGGTTGCTGTCGCGTTGTTGCCGTGCGATTCACCTAAATGCGAGCCCTAGCCGCCGCCGAACAAACGTAGGTAGAGGCGCAAGCGAATCTCGTCGCGCGACCGCTTCGGTAGATACCCTCCCTCGGCCGATAACGACTCCACATGCTGGTAGCTTATCTCCAACGGGAGTCGGCTCAGACCCCTCGCCGCGGCGGAAACTGTGGAGAACGTGAAGCCTACTCCCAGTTCCTGTTCCGTATATGCCGTCCCCGTATCGAGAACGCTTGCCGACTGAAAGGCCGCGGGGGGCTGAATCCCGCCTTCCGACGCGAACTCGTGCGTGTCCTCCTGCTTGTCCCGATAGGCATAGCGTGCGCCGACCGAGACGTACCGGCCTAGCACGAATCGCGGCGCGACCTCGAACTCGATTACGTCACCGAGGTCGCGCTCGACGTCGGCAAGGGAGCTGAGCGGGGCGAGCGCCGCCGTGCGCGGCCAGACGCGCATCGGCAACTCGTCCTTCAGTTGCCGCACGTAGCGACCGGTGAACGTCGTCCAGAAGCGGTTGCCAAGTATCAGATCGATGTTGGCGGCGCCCATCAAATCGTGTTGCCCGTCGCCGGTCCCGGGATCGAACGGCTGATCCACGTCCGGCGGGGCGCCGGTGCCTATCCTCGCGCCCGCGACCAGCGCCATCCGCAATCCGACCCCGGGGGAAAGACGCCGTTCGCGACCCGGGGTGTCGATCAACAGGAGACGAAACGCTACCTCGACGTCGCCCAGACCGAACTTTGTCCGCGTCGCCAGCGAGTCGATGCCGATTCCGAATGCGGGATCCGTCAGTACCAGTTGCGCATCACGGGAGCCGATAGGCACGCTCGCCCCGGGAAACACCGCTCCCGGAAACATTGGAAGGCCTAGCGAAGGCCAGGATGCGAACCCGGCCGCCACAGCATCAAGTCTCGCGGAGATCGCCTGCCCGGTCGCGCTCGAGGCGATCGGTGCGAAGGGTGCGGCCGGTCCGAACAGCTCCGCCGAGGCCAGCGCGGCCGCGGAAGCATCCGTGACCAACGATTGCAGCGAGCCGAGGTTCGCCTGAACCGTGGGACACCGCGAATCACTCGCACCCGCCGAGGTGCAATGAGTAATGAGATCCTCCAGCGTGCCTACGGCGAGCTCCTGCTCGTTAAGCGCCGCCTGGTTCAGCAACGCGAGCTCGGAATCGAGCAAGGCGGGGTTTACGCCTACCGTGCCTCCAGTGGCGCCATGGACCTCGAGCTGCACTTCCGACCTCGTTCGCACTAACGGCACGGCAGCAATCAGCGACAGCCGGTGAGTAAGCCCCCACTCGACGCCGACGCGAAACGAATTGATGCTCGTAGAAGCCAGCAGGCGGGACGAGCCCAGCGATGCCTCGAAAATTCCCCCGGGAACCAGGTCCCGAACCGCCGCTTCGGTCGGCCCGAGGGAGGGGAAGTACAGTGCACCGAGAGCGTCCGTCGTCAGGCGGGCACCAAGAGGCTCGGTTTCACCTCCGGGAAGGAACCGCTCGTCGAATGTCTCGAACGAAGGGGCGAGCGTCACCCGGACTACTCCCCTCGCCGGTCCAAGCGACTGCTCGCCAATCCCCGCGACCGCCTGCGCAACGGCCGAACGGGCGGCCAGACCAGGCACAGTCAGCAGGGTGAGCAGTATGAGTGCGAACCGCCCCCTGAGACGCTTCGCTCCGAGAGGGCATGGCGGCGACAACGCCCAAGCGGCGTTCAGAAAATGGGCACGTCGGGAGTGGATATCCCGTACTCCTGTATCGTTGGCGTCAATGGATCGGGAACGGCTGGAATCTGTCCACCCCGCCGCAACGCCGCCAGTCCCGGCCGTGGTCTACGGAGACAGGTCCTAACGAGACTGTGCCCTCTCGTCGCCTGCCCCGACCAGTCCCATGCAACAGTTCGCGTCGCGCGTCGCGCGTCGCGCAACCCGCCAATCCTCGACCCCCGACCCCCGACCCCCAAACTCCCCTCGACCCCCGACCCTCGCCCCGCTACTTTCCTGCCGTGCATCGCATCCCCGTGC
>CAZPCC010000064.1:0-3192 GCA_964584905.1 uncultured Gemmatimonadaceae bacterium
GCGCCTTCGAGGCCAGCAGTGCGGCCAACTTCGTCGCCTCGGCGATGAGCTCGGCGGCTGGCACGACACGATTGACGAGTCCGATCTCGACCGCGCGTGGCGCCGGCACCATGTCGCCGGTCAGCAGGATCTCGAGTGCGCGGCCCTTCCCGACCAGCCGTGGCAGCCGCTGGCTGCCCGCGTAGCCCGGGATGATCCCGAGGTTAATCTCGGGCTGGCCGAACCGCGCGGTATCTGACGCGAGGCGCAGCGTACACGCCATGGCCAGCTCACAGCCTCCGCCGAGCGCGAATCCGTTGACGGCCGCGATCACCGGCTTGCCGAGCTGCTCGATCAGATCGAACACCCGCTGCCCGCCGCGCGCATGCTCTTTGCCGGCCGCCGGCGTCAGCTCCGCCAGCTCGTTGATGTCGGCGCCCGCCACGAACGACTTCTCGCCCGCGCCGGTGAGCACGATTGCCCTCACGGCATCATCGCGCTGGAACGCAAGCATCGCCTCGCGCAGCTCGGCGATCGTCTGTCCGTTCAGGGCGTTCAGCACCTTCGGACGGTTGACCGTGACGATGGCGACGCCGCCATCCTGTTCGATAAGGAGGGTGTCAAAGGTCATAGGGGTCTCTGGCGGTGTGGATCCGCACGTCGGAAGCGCCTGATTATACCCCACGCCCACAACGCCCCCACCGCCGACGCGGCGCCGAGGGCATCGGCCGCGATGTCGTACCAGTCCGCGTGCCGCCCCGGGGTGAAGCGCTGGTGGAACTCGTCCGTGACGCCGTACGCGCTGGCGATCACCCACGCGGCAAGCACGGTGCGCGCCCTGATGTTGGCCCATTCCGCCTCCGCGAGCGCGCGCAGGGTCAGGGCCGCGAGCAGCGCGTAGGCAAGCCAGTGCAGCGACTTGTCCGACACGCCCACCGGAGTCGGCGGACTCGACATCGAAGAGGCGACAAAGATCGCCGCCATCAGCGCGACGACAGGAATCCAGAGGAGGAGGCGGAAGGGCATAGGACTCGCGGCTGCGCCGCTCTGAGGACTCGGGCCCTACGGCCCTCGCTGGGACTCGCTTCGCTCGCTAGGACTCGCTTCGCTCGTTGGGACTACAAAGAAACCTGCCGCTCACGCGGTCCTACGCCGCATTCTTGACCTCGACTTCCAGGCCGAGGTCGCGAAGTCGGCGCAGGAGCCGCTTCGCGGTCTGTTGCTTGTCGTGCTGCGCAAAGTACTGACTGCCGAGATCCTGGAATTCGGTCCCGTCGCGCAGCATGTGGTAAATCGCCGTGAGCATTGATGCGGCGACGGCGACAATGGCTTTCTTCGCGCCGCGTCGGTGTTTGAGGCGGAGAAATTGCGCGTGAAAATAGCTGTGTTTCACGCGCACGGCGCACCACGCGGCTTGGACCATGGCGGTTTTGAACCACGGCGCCGATGGCCGGGTGCGCGTCGAGCGGCGCTTGCCGGCGCTCTCGTCGAGCCGCGGCGCCAATCCGGCCCACGAGACCAGGTGCGCCGCGGTCGGAAAGGGCGCGACGGTATCGCCGACTTCCGCGATGATGACCGCCACGACCGTGTCCCCGATGCCGGGCATCGTCTTCAGCAGGTCGCCGGCGGCACGAAAGGGCGCGAGTGCCTCCAGCAGGCGTGCGTCGAGTGTCGCAACGCCTGCCTCGATCGCCTCAATCTGATCAAGATGGAGTTGCAGCATGAAACGGTGATGCGCCGTCACCCGCCCCTGCAGTGCGTCGACGAGTTGCGCGTGTGACGCTTTGAGCCCGCGCGTCCGCGCGGCGAGTCGTTCGGGGTCGGTTTCGCCCGCAATCAGCGCGGTCAACACGGCCCGCCCGCTCTGGCCCAGAATGCTACTGATCGTCTCGGTCAGCTTGATATTGGCATCTTCGAGGATTTTCTGCAGCCGTTGCGTGTGGCGATTGATTTCCCGCACCAGCTGCTTTCGAGTACGCGTGAGCTCGCGCAACTCCTGCACCGGCGCGGGGGGCACAAAGCTGCTGCGGATCAAGCCGACGGCGAGCAAATCCGCGAGCCACTGCGCGTCATTGACATCGCTCTTGCGGCCCGGCACCTGGCGCACGTGCTGGGCGTTGGCCAATGTCAACGCCACGAGGCCCTCGAGCACGTGCCACACGGGGCGCCAATAGACACCGGTCGCTTCCATGGCGACGTGCGTGACTTCATGCGCGGTCAACCAGTCGGCCAACTCCAGTAAGCCCCGCGTCGTGGTGGACACCGTCAGCCGGTGATACGTGACCGAGCGATTCACGACGACCCGTGCACAGGCCACGACCTGTCGCGCGTGCACGTCTAAGCCCGCGCACCGGGCATACAACAGCTGCATAGGAGCACCTCCGTCTGCACGCCGGCATGGAATCCCCGAATGGCGGAATCTACAAGACGCGCTCACCGGTGCAACCGGGGCAGCACTACGTGGTGCTCGCGGGACTCCAGGGTCACACTCACTTGCGGGCTCGACGGCACCACTGTCCAGCCGACCTCGGTGCCAACGTGCGGCGCTACTCTACCGCGTTTCATTGCTCATGGTGACTCGCAGAGGCGTGGAGCACTCACTTCGTTCGTGGGAGTCGCTTCGCTCCTGGGATCCCAGCGAGCGGCGGAGCCGCGAGTCCCAGCGAAGCCCGAAGGGCTGAGTCCCACGAGGGCCGGAGGCCCGAGTCCTAGCGAGCTAAACCCGGCTGCGTGAGTCCTTCCGTTTCTTGAACGCCAACCCCGACCAGGTGGCGTCGATTGCACAGATCTTGAAGTCCACCCACCCGAGCGAAAGGCCCGTCTCGCGCACGATGTTGCCGTCGACGTCCGTCGAGACGCCCGAGGCTTTCTTCGGCCACGCGATCCACAGCGTCTGGCGATTGAGAACGTCACCGAGCATCGAGAGTTGCGCCGACAGCTCGCGCGACGATCGCACGAACGCGACGACAACGTCGCAGTCCCGGTCCGCCCGTGCGGTGAAGGCGACCTTTGGTGGCCGGGGCCTCAGCGTTGCCGTGAATCCAGGGGGCGCTCCGACGAGCGCAACCGTGTCGCCGGTCTTGATGCCGAGCTTCGCGGCAGTCGGCTTGCTCGAGGCGATGGGCGAGGACGGTACCACCGGACTGGCCGGCGGCGCGGCGATGGTTTTCGGCAGCACGGAGGCCAGCCGGCCCCAGGTCGTGTAGCGGGCGT
>CAZPCC010000065.1:0-2339 GCA_964584905.1 uncultured Gemmatimonadaceae bacterium
CGTCCAGACCGGCGTCAAGCTGCCGAACATCTTGTGACCGTTGATGGAGTACCCGCCGTCAACGCGCACGGCACGCGAAGTCGAGAGCAACCCAGGCAGGTCATTGCCTACTTCTGCATGTCCGGCGGCGAAGATCTCGCCATGGCCAGCCTCCTCGAGAATCCACTCGAGTGAGGGATCGCCGAGCCGCCGCATCTCCGCTGCAATGCCCAGCCAGTAGAGGTGCATGTTCACGGCAAGTGCGGTCGCCGGTGCGCGTTCCGCGAGGCGCTGCAGCTCACGACACGTCTCACTCAGCGTGTGACCACTGCCACCGAACTCCGTCGGCACATTGAAGGTGAGGAAACCCACCGCCTTCAGCGCATCCCAGTCCTCTTGAAAGAACTCGTTGTCGCGGTCGTAGGCCGCTGCTCTTGACCCGCACGCCTCGATCAGATCCTCGGGAATACTGCTCAAGCGCTGGACAGTGGTCACTCAGGGCCTCCTCGAGCTGCAAATGTGCTACCGACGAACAACGTCGGCTTGTCGTGCGGAATCGCCAACTGCGGTGCTCATCGGACGGCGGAACGTAGGCTCATCATTCCTGCGCGTCAACAGACGAGCACAATCGCCACACCGCTGGCTGCTACAACGACTCATATGCATGCTGTCGCGCTGGTTCCTGGGGTCCTGCGCCCGCCGAGCCAGGGTCGAACATGGAGCGCTATGCGGGCTGATTCGCCTCGCCGAACTGCTCCACGAGCGAGTCGAGCGCCAGCGCGAGCGGGGGCCGAAGCGCCGTCCCTGCAAACGAGTCGGCGAGGAGTCGGGCGGCCTGACCGTTACGTCGGTACGCGCGGCCACCACTCAGCGCGAACAACTCGGCGCAGAGCTTCGTCGCCTCCGCGCTCACGTAGGTCTTCATGCGCAACACGCGCGCGGCGTACTCGACGCCTGCGGCCGGGCGCCACCGCGAGGCGGTTTCGTGCAGATACGCGGCGAGCGCTTCCTGGCGCATGCGAGCGTCGGCGAGCCGCAGCCGAAACGCTGGCGATGAGGGCGCGGGGTGACTCAGGAGGTCGAGGATGCCGGTCGCGCAGCCGAGCGGGATCGCGGCGAAGAGGCAGTACCAGTACGAAACCGGCTGCACGACTTCGATGAAGTCGGGAAATCCGCACAACCCCGTCGCGGGTGCGTCGTCATAGCGGACGGACTGACTCTCGGTGGCGCGCATGCCGAAGCCATCCCAGTCGTCTGCGATGGAGACGCCGTCGGCCGTAGTCGGAACGCGAAAGAACTCAACGATGCCCGCGCCCGGCAGGTCTTCAGTAGAGACCTTCGCGGTCGAAAAAAAGACGTCGGCGTGTGCACCTCCCGACGCGAGGATCTTCGTGCCCGACAGGTGCCAGGCACCGGCTTCGTCACGGCGGGCCACGGTCTTCGTCGCGGCGAGCGAGCCGCCTGCGCCCGCCTCCGAGTTGCACGCGGCGTACAGGCGCCGCGCGCGATAGTCCGCCGCCACGGCGGCGATCTGGTCGGCCCACATCGCGCGGTGCTCCGCGGGGGCCACCTCGGGACCGGTTGCATAGATGCCCGCGAGCCCGAGTGGCATGGCGGCGATCAGCGCCGCCGATGGCGCGACGGTGGCGAGCTGTGCGATCGCCTGGGCGGCTTCGAGCGGGGACCAGTCGCAGCCGCCGAGCGCCTCCGGCAGTGGCGCGCTGATCAGCCCGGACTCGAAGAGCTCCCGAACCGTCTCGATCGGAAACTGCTCCGGCGCGGCGCGTTCGCGCTCGCCCGCACGCTCGACCACCGGTGCCAAATCTGCCAGTCGCACGGCAAGTCCCATCGTTTGCGGAGGCGAGGAAGGCACGGTACTCGATTCGACAGCCCACTCTGGCGCCGTACACGGGCGGCCCGCAGAAGAGCGGATGCTCATCGGCAACACCTTGGCCGCACGCACCTCACGTGGATGGCGATGCGCACAGGGCGATCGGTTCCGTGGCAGACGCGTCACGTTTTCGACGCTCGCACGTTCTATCCAGTCATCGCGAGATCGAGGGCCGAGGAGGAGACATGACGTCAGGGAGTTCAGCATTGTCGGGCCGCCGAGCGCGCCCACTTAGTTGGTCGCAGTGGCCAACTGCGCTGGTTGTGTTGGCAGTGTTCAGCCTCGCCCTGCTTGCGCCCCGCGCCGACGCGGCCATGCTGCCGGATGGCGCGCGTAGCTCGCTCGCCGCCCCAAGCGCGAACGCCACCGGACTCACTCTCTCTCCGTCGATGTCGACCAAGGTGGTGGGCACGGGTCATGCACTGAGGACCACGGTCACCCCCGCGTCCGCCGGTAACCTCGTCCGGTT
>CAZPCC010000066.1:0-24130 GCA_964584905.1 uncultured Gemmatimonadaceae bacterium
GGTGCCGCCGAATGTCCGGCCAAACCGGTTTCGTCATGTCGGGCTGAGCCACTACCCGCGTACGAGCGCAGTTCCGTTCAATGGTTGCGTTCACGACCGGCGCGGCTCGCCAGGCAATCGTATAGGCGCGTCGTCGGCGGACGACGCCGTGGTCGCCCGGAGATCCCTCGCGGCCGCGTTCCCGATACGCCGCACATGCGGCAGGAGACAAGACAATGGCCTCCGATCTTTTACAGTCCGCGTACCGACGCACGTGGTGGTCGCTCGTACTGCGCGGAGTCCTCAGTATCGCCGTCGGGGTGATCATCCTCTGGCGACCGGCAGAGTCGACCGCCGCCTTCGCGCTCCTGATCGCGATCTGGGCGCTCGTCAGCGGCATCGTGCAGATCGTCCACTCTTTCGATTTGCGCGAGGTGTTTTCGCAGTGGTGGGTCATGCTGGTTAGTGGGCTCGTGGGCGTCGGTTTCGGCATCGCCGCGCTTTACTACTATCCAAGCGTCTCGCTCACGTTCGCCGTCGGCTTGACCACGTGGTGGCTTCTGTTGACCGGGGGTCTGGCCATCTACCTCGCGATCCAGGAGCGCCGCCTCGGACTGTCGTGGGGGTGGACGATGGCGTTCGGCGTCGTGAGCGTCGGTGCCGCCGTGATCGCATTCATGTCCCCGCTCGCCACGCTGGCGGCCATCATGGGCATCATCGCTGGATACTCCATCGTCGGCGGCGCGGTGCTGCTCGTTGGCGCGTTCAAGCTGTCCTCGGCGAAGGACGAGGTCACGGCAGCCCTCGGCGCCCCGCGCCCAGTCTGACCGCGGCCGGAGGGGCCATGTCGCTCGACAACAGTGCCCGCGGTCGAAGAACGGACCACGAGATCGTGCAGGACGTCCTGGCCGAACTGCGTGCTGGCCAGGACGTCAATGACCAGCGGTACCTCGCGGTCACCGTGGAGGACGGCGTCGTGGACCTGACGGGCTTCGCCGAAAGCTACGCGCACAAGCTGGCGATCGAGCGCGCGGCGAGCCGGGTTGTCGGCGTGAGAGACATTCGTGACTACCTCGAGGTGCGCCCACGCCACGCGGATCAGCGCGACGACCGCGACGTGGAGAGGGCGGCGAAGCATGCCCTCCAGTGGGATGCGCGCCTCCCACGCGGGATCCGCGCAGAGGTGACGAACGGAATCGTGCGCATCCGGGGCGTGGTCCAGCGCTTCTCGCAGCTGGAGGCTGCTGAGGAAGCCGTACGCAATCTCGTCGGCGTGCGCGACGTTGTGAACGAGGTCAAGCTAGCGCCGGCGCCGGCGCCCGCCGACCTCGCGCTGGACGTTCAGGCAGCGATCCGCCGGCGCTTCGGGACTGAATGCCCAGACATCTGGGTAGACGTTGCCGACGGTGTGGTCACCCTGACCGGCGTAGTACCGGTGTTCGCCATGCTCGACGACATCGAGCGCGTCGTCCGCTCGATACCGGGTGTCACCCGAGTCGTCGACCAACTTCTCGTCGCAATGACCTAGAGAGGGCACCATGCGCACGCGCATTTGCACGACAGCTCTCACCGCCCTGTGCTCGCTCCTGGCGGTGGGCGCCTGCACGCAGGGCGAGGATTCACAGACCGCCGCCGACGCAACGACGCAGACTCCCGCCGAGGAGCGCACTCCATACCTGGCGACCGAAGAGGAATGGGAGGCGCGATTCGACACCGTCCGCACGACCTTCAGCCGCGATACCGCAGCCGCGGCCGCGGCGCTCCGCTCCGCCGCCGCCACGGCACGGCGCGAAGCGGCGGAGGCGAGTGAAGCCACGAGATCGGCGCTCAACCAATCGGCCGACGAGCTGGATAGCCTCGCTGCGGGCGTCTCGCGAGGGGTCAGGCAAAGCCAACAGAGTCTCGACAGCGCTCTTGCCAGGCTCGAGCACGCCGAGGCGCTGAACCGTCTCGCCGTCGCGACCGACGCGTGGGCGAAGGAACAGCGCACGCGTGCTGGCGAGAATCTCGACGCGGCGGCCGACTACTTCGAGCGCTCGGCCAAGGATGCTGGAGTGAAGCTCGAGGCGGGCGCGACGAAGGTGGCGACCGATGCACGGGCGCTCAACGAGCGCCTGAGCCAGTCTGCGGAGGTCACTGCGGAGGAGTTCCAAAAGGCCGCGGCCGACCTCGACGCGGAGCTGCGCAAACTCGGCGATCGAATCACGCGCAAGTCGTAGCTCGACCAGCGGTGGGCGCAATTTCGTTCCTCAGCGTCGTTCACGACTGAGCGCGGAGAGATGCCTACCATAACGGTGCGCGTGCGCGTGAAGGTCGCGGGCCGCGCCCAATCGTTCAACCATCAGAGGGAGGACACAATGTCGGGTCTAACCGTAGTGGGGTTCCAGGGAACCCATCGTGCGGCCGAAGTGCTGCATCAGCTGCTCTATCTCGACGCGAGCTGGACAATCGATCTCAACCTGCGCGACGCTGTCGCGGTCTATCGGAGCAAGGACGGTCAGCTCCGCGTCGACGAGAGTGTCCAGGTGACGTCGAAGGAAGGCGCCATATCGGGCGGCCTGATCGGCGCGATGATCGGTGGACTGCTGGCGGCGCCGTTCACGGCCGGGGCGAGCACGGCGGCTGCCGCGGCCGCAGTCGGCACCGGGGCGGTGACGTTCGGCGCGACGGGCGCCGTAATCGGTCATGAGGATGCGGCCGAGATGAAGGAAAGGTACGGCATCTCCGAGGACTTCGTGAATCGGGTCGGCGGGATGGTCCAGCCTGGGCAATCCGCGCTTTTCATTCTGGGCGATGCCCGGAACCCCGAGGAAGTGGCGAAGGAGTTCCGCGGGTACGGCGGAACGATCCTGCAGACCACCCTTGCCCCGGAGAAGGCGGCGCGCGTGCAGCAGACGATTCGCTCTCAGAGCGCGGCGGCGCGCTGAGGTGCCGGCGATCGCGCGAACGATGACAGCGACTCTGACGCGCAACGTCCGCCGGGCACGCACCAGTTGCGTGCTCGGCGTCCTCGCCCTAACGGCGGCGTGCTCGGCGTCCGTATCGGAAGCCGACGAGCGTGAGATGGGCGCGGAGTACGCAGCCTCGGTCGACTCTCAGGTCCCGCTCATCGAGGACACCGTGGTCACACGGTTCCTCACGGCTCTCGGACGCTCGATGACCTCGCAGACCAGCCGCGCGAACATCGACTGGAGCTTCAAGGTCGCCAACGCGTCGGGCATGAATGCCTTCGCGCTTCCTGGCGGGTTCATATACGTGACGCGTGGACTGATCGAGCACTCCGACAGCCTAGCTGAGCTGGCGGGCGTCATGGGGCACGAGATCGGACACGTCGTGGGTCGGCATAACGTCGAGCAGCTCCAGGAGGCCGCGAAGACAGACGCCGCCGTGGCGGCGCTCTGCACCCTGACGAGCGCCTGCAACACCCTGGGTGGTCTGATCGCGCTGCAGGTGGGCTCCGAGGCGCGGGAAGCACAGTACAGTCAGTCTCAGGAGGCGGAGGCCGACTCGGAGGCAGTCGTCAACACCTTCCGCGCCGGGATCGACCCGGAGGGACTGACGACCTTCCTCGAGAAGCTCCTCGATCAGCGGGCGACGCAGCCGACGTTCATCGAGTCGTTCTTCGCGACGCATCCGACCGACGAATCGAGAATACGGGAGCTGCGGAAACACATCGCTGCGCTCCCCCAGTCGAACCGGACGAATCTCACGCGAGACACGCCGGAGTTCCAGATGGTGCGGGCACGTCTTCGGGCGATGCCTCCGCCGCCCTCGCCGTACGACACCTTGGGCGTAGCGACCCGCCAGCAATGATCAACGCGAGCACGGCTCGCATCACCGGAGTTGTGAGATGACTACAGCAACGAAAGAACGGGATCTCGTCGCGCAGCAGTTCGACGCCGAGGTCAAGGAGGCGGAGGCGAAGCTGAAGGTCATGCAGGCGCAGGCGGAGCAGCGCAAGGCAAAGCAGGAGATGGACGAGATCTCAGGCTTGGCAGCCGCCAAGGAGCGCGTCAAGAAGAGCGTTGCCGAGATGAAGCAGCAAGCTGCCGCGGATTACGCGGCGACGAAGAGCAACGTCGAGAGAGAGCTCAAGGACCTGCAGGTCGGGATCCGGCAAGTGGACGAGCGCTACACGGCATGGGACGCCGCCCGCGAGCGGCGCTTCTACGCGAAGCTCGACGAGGCGGAGGCCAGGCTCAAGGTCTGGAAGGCGAAGGCCGGCCAGAAGCGAGTGGACGCCACGGTCAAGGGCCACGACGATCTGGCAACGCTCGAGGAGCAGATAGCCCTTTCCCGCGCGCGCGCAGCCGCTGCGAGCAGTGAGAAGCACAGCGCCGCGGCGCAGGCAAAGCTGGTAGAAGCGGCGCGGCACTTCGACGAGGCGTACGACGCCGCGACGAAGAAGTACGCGAGGGTGTGAACTCATGCGGTGGTCATGGAAGATCGGCCGGATCGCTGGAATCGACCTCCGCGTCCACGCGACGTTTCTGATCATCCTCGCGTGGGCGGCGCTGGGATCGTATCAGGCGTCAGGTACGGTCACCGGCGCCGTACGGGGGGTGCTGTTCGTCCTCGCGCTCTTCCTGTCCGTCGTTCTGCACGAGCTCGGACACGCACTGACCGCCAGGCGCTATGGCGTGCCGACAAAGGACATCACGCTCCTGCCGATCGGCGGTGTGGCGCGACTGGAGTACATGCCGAAGGACCCGCGCCAGGAGCTGCGCATCGCGCTCGCCGGCCCAGCGGTCACGCTGGCGATCGTTCTCGTGCTCTACGGCGTCTTGACCCTGCTGGGGTATCCCCTCACGCAGGCGCAGGATATTCTGAGCTCTCGCGGCAGCTTCATATCGCAGCTCATGTGGGCGAACCTGTCGCTCTTCCTGTTCAACCTGCTCCCGGCGTTCCCGATGGACGGGGGCCGCGTGCTTCGGGCGACACTCGCTATGCGCACGGATTACGTGCGGGCGACCGAAATCGCCGCCCGCGTCGGGAAGGCGTTCGCGCTGCTCTTCGCGATCGTTGGCCTCTTCTACAACCCGTTCCTCGTGTTCATAGCGCTCTTCGTCTGGCTCGGCGCGGCCGGGGAATCGACCGATGCTCTGCAGCGCTCGTCGCTCGCGGGGGTGCCGGTCGAGCGCGTAATGATCCGCGACGTGCACACGCTCACGCCTAGCGACTCGCTGGAAGTGGCGCTGGACCACGTTCTCGCCGGCTTTCAGCAGGACTTCCCGGTCGTCGACGGGGACCGCGTGGTCGGCGTGCTGACACGCGCGAAGTTGCTCGCGGCGCTTGCGAAACGGGGACCACACGCGGCGGTTGGCGAGACCATGGAGACCGCGTTTCGGACGGTCGAGCCCACGGAGCCGCTGGATAGCGCGCTGAGGCGCCTCCAGGAGTGTCGATGCCACACCCTGCCGGTGGTTTCGAACCATCGGTTGGACGGTGTGCTCACACTCGACAACGTGGGCGAGTTCGTGATGATCGACACTGCCCTGCGCTCGGCGGTGGCCGGGCGAAACGGGCGATAACTACAAACCTGAGGGACGTATCATGGCAGAGCTCTTGGTAGTCGGGTTCGAGGGAAAGCATCGGGCGGCGGAAGTGCTCGACCAGGTGCAACGGTTGAACGCGGACGCGATGCTCGCACTCAGAGACGGCATCGCGGTCTACCGAACCGATGACGGGAGGCTGCGCGTCGACCGGAGCGTGCACATGACGACCAAGCAGGAGACGGCAGCAGGCGCCCTCCTGGGCGCGCTCGTCGGCGCCATTCTCGCGCTGCCGCTCGCTGCGATTGCGAGCGTGCCTGCCGCGGCAACTGCGCTGGGCGTAGGGGGCGCCGCACTCGGAGCAACGGGAGGCGGCGTGCTGGCATTCGACGAATCCACCGATTGGAAGCAGACCTACGGTATCTCCGAGGAATTCGTGAAGGACGTCAGCGGTATGGTGCAGCTGGGGCAGTCGGCGGTTTTCGTGCTCGCAGAGGCCTCGGATCCGGCCAAGGTCGCCGAGCAGTTCCGCGGCCACGGCGGCAAGGTCCTTCGCACCACGCTGCCGCCCGACCGGGTCAAGAAGGTCGAGGAGGCGCTCTCGGTTTACAACCAGCCGGCGACTCGCTGACGAGCGCGGCCTGACTAACGAGAAGGCGCGCGTCCGGTCCGAGCGGTACGGGCCGGACGCGCTGGCGGCCGAACCGGGGGTCCCTGCGTGGATACACGTTTCTCGCCCGGCAGCTTCAGCGTGCGGTTGGTAGAATACGTGATGGGCGGAAACGTTCGAGTCCTTCTGGTCGCGGATTCGCATCTCGGTTTCGATCTGCCGGTGCGACCGCGCATAGAACGTCGTCGGCGCGGCCACGACTTCCTGGCAAACTACGCGCGCGCGCTGGAGCCGGCGCTGGCCGGCGAAGTGGACGTCGTCATCCACGCCGGCGACGTCTTCGACCGCTCCTCCGTCGTCGCCTCGCTCGCCTATCAGGCGTTCGAGCCGCTGCGGCGCATCGCCGATCGCGGAATACCCGTCGTCGTCGTGCCTGGCAATCACGAGCGATCGCGCCTCCCGCATCTGCGCTTCGCGCGGCATCGCGACGTACACATCTTCGCCGCGCCACGCACCATCGTCATCGAAGCGCGCGGCATGCGGATCGCACTCTCGGGCTTTCCTTACGAGCGTCGCAATGTCCGCACGCGCTTCCGCGAACTTCTCGAGCAGACGCGCTGGTCCGAGCACGCCGCCGACATCCGCCTGCTCTGCGTGCACCACTGCGTCGAAGGCGCGACCGTCGGACCGGCCGACTACACCTTCACGACGGCAGGCGACGTGATACGGACGCGCGACATTCCACCGGCATTCGCGGCCGTGCTGTCGGGGCACATCCACCGGCACCAGGTGCTGACCTCGGATCTGAGGGGACGGGCCCTCGCAACGCCGGTGCTGTACCCCGGCTCGATCGAGCGCACGGCGTTCGCGGAGATCGGCGAGACGAAGGGTTTCATGATGCTCGATGCCGGCCTGGACGCGGGTGTGCCGCGCGTGTGGTGGGAGTTCCGGGAGCTGCCTGCGCGGCCGATGGTGCGACGGGAGCTCGACGCGCGTTCCATGTCGCCCGCGGCACTCGCCTCCGCGGTGGACGCGATCATGTCCGCCGCGCCTGACGACGCCGTGCTCTCGATCCGCGTGTCGGGCGCCCTCAGCGACGAGCACTGGCGCGCCGTGTCGCCGTCCCGGCTTCGCGCGTCGCAGCCTGCGATGACGGTCGAGATCGTTCCGGTCGAGCGCGTCCGGGCTCGGCAACGTGCCGCCAAACCGTCGACTGCTGCGCCGGACGCGCCGATCCAACTGAGTCTTTCAGTAGTTTGAGTGACGCAGGCGCGCCTGACGCCTCAAGTTCAACTGCGCGCACGGTGATTAGTCGACCCAGCGGACCTCGGAGTGCGCCGGCGAGGCCCACTCATGACAGAGGTCCGCGAGGTATTTAGCGAGGGCGTCGTGGTCCTCGATGAAGTACGGAATGGGCAGGTCGAGCGGCGGTCCGCGTTTCCCTTCAGAACCCGGATAGTGAATGGACCAGCCGCTGGCTGTTCGCTCAACGAAGAAAGGCCGTCCGAAGAGATCCAGTTGGCGCAATGACACAAGGACTCGTCTCCCTAATGCATCGAGTTCAGCTGAGGAGCGTGTGGAAACAACCTAACGTGAGCGACGTGCGGGGCGGCCAGGGCTCGCGGCGCGCCTCACGGCGCCAAGCGCATCCTGCGTAGCAGCTGCGTCCAGCGCGGGTCGGAACGAAGGACGTCGAAGGCCGGCGTGATCCGGACGCCATCCATGAATGACGCCCGCTCATCGTATCCGCGCTCAAGCCACCGGAAAGCCGCGTCGACGTCGCCCAGTCCTGCGTACGCCAGCGCGAGGTGGAACGGGAGCGCGTAACGGTACTCGGCAGAATCGAGGAGCGTCTGAACAATGCGTTCCGCTTCGGCGCGTGTGCCGGTGACCGCATAGGCGTAGGCCAGGTGCGCCGTGTCGCGCACGCCGCTCAGCTCCGCCGCACGCCGGAACGAGGCGATGGCTTCTCGCGACATGCCCTTCTGTAGATATGCATGCCCGAGTTGCTGATGGACGAGGTCAAGCTCCGGGCCGAACTCCAGTGCCTCGCGGAGCACCGCGATCGCACGATCCGGCTGACGTGAGTTGACATAGACGCGGCCCAGTATGGCGCCTACGTGCGGGGCGAGCGGGTCGGCGGCGCGCGCCTTCTCCAGCTGCTCGATCGCTTCGGCGAAGCGCTCCTGGTCCTGCAGGCAGATGGCGAACGAGAGGCGCGCGAACGTGTAGCCGGGGTCCTGCGCGATGGCGCGCCGGAACTCCTGCTCGGCAGCCTCCCAGTCGAATTCGTAGACGCAGAGCGCGTGCGCCAGCGATGTGTGCGCCTCCGTCAACGTGTTGTCGAGCGCGAGCGCCTTACGCGCCGCAGACATGGCCTTGGGGAAGGCGTCGTGCGCCGGTTGGTAGCCGAAGACCGCCAGATACGCGTACGCGTCGGACAGCCCGGCATAGGCAGGCGCATAGTTTGGGGCGCGCTCCGTAGCCTGTTCGAAGTAGCGGACGGCCTGGAGCAGCCGCTCGCGACTGGTGTGCGTGCTGAGTATATGGCGGCCCTTGAGGTACAGCTCGTAGGCGACCAGGTCGGTTGCAGCCCGGGCCAACCGCCCGACGCCCGTGCCCAGCCTCACGCGCAGCGCCTCTGCCGTCGCCCGCGAGATCTCCTCCTGCACCGCGAAGATGTCTCCGGCAGCGCGGTCGTAGCTCTCTGCCCACAGCACGCGGCCTTCCGGGGCGCTCACGAGCTGCGTCGCCACCCTGAGTCGCTCTCCGGCGCGCCTGACGCTCCCCTCGAGCAGCGCCCCAACGCCTAGCGACTCAGCGATGGCGCGCGCGTCGAGTTGCGTGCCCTTGAGCGCGAAGACGGACGTGCGTCCCGTCACGAGCAAGCCCGGCACGCGGCTGATCGCGCCAATCAACTCGTCGGTCAGGCCATCGGTGAACGGCTCGTCCGCAGGATCTCCGCTCGTGTTTGCGAACGGGAGCACCGCGATGGTCGTGCATGGCGCAGCGAGAGCATCGTCCAGCGCCGGGGGCCCCGCATCGGACCGGCCTGGCGCCCGAAGGGAGGGCGACGTCGCGACCGGTGGGGCACTCTGGAGATCCTCGGCCAGCTCCGCGACCGCTGCGTCGGGCGGTCCGCCCACCTCCGTCACCACGAGCTGCTGAAACACGCGCGCGTGCTGCAGCGCCGCGGATCGCTCGCCCGCCCGGTCGAGTGCCCGCATCAATCCGGTGGCCACGAATCCGCTGAGTGGCTCCGCGGCCGCGAGGCGTCGCCACCACCCAACCGAGGCGCGCACATCGCCTCCGACCGTCGCCTGCTCGGCAAGCGCCTCCAACGCGCGCGCGAAGTCGTGCGCTAGCCGATCCCGCTCCGCCGTTGCCCACCGCTCGAATGCGTCGGCGCCCCTCAGATAGAAGCCGTCCAGGAAGGGGCCGGCGTAGAGATGCACGGCAGTGGCGTGCTCGCCCTGTGCAATGGCCTCGCGGAATTCGCTGACGTCGCTCATTACGACGTCCGGGTTCAACCGAAGCTCGGACGAGGCGAGCAACGCGTCGGGCGCGCGCAACTGCTGGCGCAGCGAATGGACAAGCTGCTTGAGCGAGGTCCGTGCACGCACCTCGTCGCTTTCCGGCCACAGGAACGCGAGCACCCTGTCACGAAGCACTCCGCGTGCACCCGCATCGGCGAGCAGCGCGAGAAGCGCGAGTGCTTTCCGCTGCCCCGAGACGCTGTCGAGACGAGCGGAATCGCGCTCGAGGTAGCAGCCGCCGAAGGTGTGGAGTCGGAACACGCCGAGGCTCTCTACGGGTGAACCTAACCGGGACGTAACCAGGAATTCCCCTCGCCGCCTTAGATAGCGCGCACCGACACCGGCGGGCAAGCCGCCGAACCCGGCTCATTCTCACTTGAAGGAGGCTGCGATGCGAACCTTCGCCACTGCAACGGTCCTGATCACCCTCACCGGCTTCCTGGGCGCCTGCGTCGGCGAGCCCGCGTCGACCGCCCCGCCAGATGAGCTAACCCTCGCCCGTACCGCGCCATCGGCGCCGCGCCCGTTGACCGGTCGGTGCGAGACGAGCTTCGCTGCGCCTCCCTACCCGCTGCCACCCGTGCTCCGCCAAGTCGACGTGGGCAGCTGCCAGCTCAGCCATCTTGGTCGCGCGGCAATGTACCTGGTGCAGGACATTCACTTCGCGACGGGAACGCAGGTGTCGGTCGAGTTCACGTTCACGGCTCCGAACGGGGACGTGCTGCGCGCTACGAACGTCGGCACAAGCGCGCCGAGCGGCCCGGGCGTGCGGTTCCAGGGGACGACGACCTTCGTGGGTGGAACCGGCCGCTTCGCGAATACAATCGGAGAGGCACGACTGGAAGGAACTGCGAACTTCCTCACCAACACCGCGACACTCGCGGTCGTGGACGGTTGGATCGCCTACGATGCGTCGGCGAGAGGTGGGAAGCCGTAGACCAAGTTTCGGGGCGGACCGCTGATGGTTCGCCCCGAAGCCGAGGTCGCACAAACGGTAACAGCATTCAGCGGACTCCGACCATGGCAGTTGCTGTCCCCCGAAGTTTGAGCGCATGGTGGCGGCAGTCGCGGCCACCATCGCTCATTGACGATGAGCGGCCATATCGCGGCTGCGCTCCTCATCTGACGAGGCCCACGCACTATGACGGCCGCGCCCGAAGATAAACGAACCAATACGTCGCGCCGACGAGGACCGCGCCGCCTATGATGTTTCCGATGGTCACCGGCAGCAGGTTGTCCAGGAAAAAGTCCGACCAGGTTAGCACATCGTACCTTGCCGGGTCGGCTTCGATCGCGAGCCAGAACGACCCGGGCGCCAAGCTCCGGATCAGTATGCCGAGCGGCACGAAGTACATATTCGCAATGCTGTGCTCGAACCCGGCCGCGACGAACGCGGTGATGGGAAAAATGACCGAAAGAATGCGATCCGTCGTCGTGCGGGCGCTGAATGAGAGCCACACCGCAAGGCAGACGAGGCCGTTGGCGAGTATTCCCAGCAACACGGCCTGCGCAAAGCCCAGTCCGACTTTGTGCGTTGCCGTTGCGAGTGCCACCGCACCGATGGCGCCTCCGTCGAACATGTACTGCTCGCTGAAGAACACGAGTAGCACTGTACCGATCGCACCGATGAAATTGCCGGTGTATACCAGCGCCCAGTTCTTGAGCAGTGCGGCATGACCGAGCTTGCGGCTGGCCCACGCCATTATGATGAGATTGTTGCCAGTGAACAGCTCAGCTCCGCCCACTACTACCAGGATCAGTCCGAGCGAGAACGCGACGCCGGAGAGCAGCCTGATCACACCGGGCGGCAGTACTCCAGCGGCGCCTGACGCGACGGTAGTGGCGAAGACAGCACCGAGAGCGATGAACGCCCCGGCCAGAATGGCGAGCGCCAGGGTGCTGATTGGGTTGAGCCCCGCCTTGGCGACGCCGATCGCCTCGGCTTTCTCCGCCATTTCCGCTGGCAGCAGAGCATCGAATCGCAAGGAGGTCTCCACAGCTCCCTTCCGGGTGGGATCCTGGAATTCAAACGCCGATTCGGTAAGTTTCATCTCCGAATCCCCCCCGCGGTATCACCCGGCACCACCCCCTCTCCCGCGCCACCCGGAATCTGTTCTCGCTGCGCAGCCTTCACCCGCGTCCCATCCGCCAGCTCATCCGACGGAAACAGGATGATCTCGTCGCCGGCGGATGTCCCGGAAAGCACCTGCGTCCGCAATCCCGTCCGCTCCCCGACGGTGATCCTCGTCAGGCGCGCGCGGCCGTCCACCACGCGGAACATCCGCCACCCGCTCCCGTCCCGGAACACCGCGGACGACGGCACGGACAGCACGCTGTCGGCGCGCCATACCGTGACGCTTGCCTCCACACGGTAGCCATCGCCCAGCGTCGCAGGGCGCTGGTCCAGGTCGAGGATCACGTTCACCCGCTGCTCTTCGACCCCGAGCGCCGAGATGCGCGTGAACGCTGACGGCTCCACCCGCCGCACAGTCGCGCCAAGGGGGGTTCCTCCCCAGCCGGTCAGCATCGTACGCATTCCCGGCTCGATCCGCCCCGCGTCGGTAGAGAGTACGTCCACCACCACCTCCAGCGCGCTCGGGTCGGTGATCTCGAGAATCACTTCGCCGGGCTGCACGATCCGGCCACTCCGCTCCGGGACCGTCGCGACGGTGCCCGTCGCCGGCGAGCGGACAGTGATGACAGCGCCGCCACTGCTCATGCCGTCGGTGGGCCGACTTCCGCCCAACAGCGCACCACGCGCGGCGCGCACGTCTGCCTGCGCGGCGTTCTGTGCCTGACGAGCAGCAACCAGCTGATCGGCAGCGCTACGGGCCGCGAGCTCGTACTGCTCCAGCTGCTCGGAGCTCAGCGCGCCAGCCTCCCTGAGCGAGCGCCGACGCTCGTACTCGCGCTCCGCTTGCCCGGCGGCGGCCACGGCCTGCTCGAGAGATGCGCTGGCCGACCGCTCGCGGGCCAGTGCCGCGTCGAGCGCCGCGGTGAGCTGGCTGCGCGTTCGCTCATCGAGTGGAAGCGGACGGATTCGTGCGACCGCGTCGCCTCGGTTAATCCGCTCGCCCGCGCGGATAGGCATCCGTTCCAGCTCGCCGGCAACTGGCGCGGTTATGACGTAACGGTCCACGGCGCGGGTGCGACCGTCCTCCTCGACAGTCACGGACATTGGGCCCACCGTCGCCTCTGCTGTCGCTACCTGCAGCTGCTCGGGGAGCAGCATCGGCACGAAGATCAGAGCGGCGACCACGATTGCGGCGCCAATCCCCATTGCCTTGCGAGTCACTCGTATGCGATTCGCCAATCGTACGTTACTCCCGTGTCTTGAGCACGGCGATCAAGTCAGCGCGGTCGAGCCGGCGGCGCACAAGAAACCCGGCGAAAACCGCCACTCCCACGATCGCCATCGAGGTCAGCCCGAGCGTGCGCGGTCGCACGGCCAGCGGGATACGATACAGCTCCGTATCGAATGCGCCGAGTACCGCGGAGACGAGCAGGACGCCGAGTAGCGCTCCTAAAGGTAGGCCGAGCAGTGTGATCACGGCTTGCTCGCCGAGCAGCATCGCCGCCACTTCGCCCTTGGTGAAGCCGAGCACCCGCAGGCTTGCCAGCTCGCGGCCGCGCTCCGAGAGCGCGATCCTGGCACCATTGTAGATCACACCCACGGCCAGAATGCTGGAGAGCGTAAGCAGGATACCGGTCATGATCCCGAAGCTCTCGGAGATCTGGCTCTCGAAGCTGCGCAGCATCGCGCTCTTGGAGGTGGTGGACGCGACAGCGGGGTACTCGCGCAGTCTGCGCAGCACCTCCGTTTCGGCGCCGCGCTCGATAGTGAGCCATGCGCCTCCCGCCTGCGGCCCACTTCTCGTCAAGCGGTTCAGCTCGTGCAGCGCCAGGTATCCGTTCACACCGACCAGCTCATCCATTGTGGAGGCCAGGGCAACCGTGCGCTCCTCGCCGGCGCGATCGAGCAGCTCCACGCGCAGCGTGTCCCCAACTCCGACCTCCAGCGACTTGGCGAGCCGGCTGGTAAGCACCACGCCGCCGTACGGCAGCGGGTGGCGTGCACCCTCTTCATCGATCATAACGCGAAGCCGTCCCTCGGGGTCAATGCCGGTGAGCGCTAGCCGCCGGGAGCGGTGCCCGTAAATCAGCCTGACCGGAATCATTCTGAACGGTTCGGCAGCGACGACGCCGGGAATTCCAGCGAGCTCCCGGACGGCGCCGATGTCCCGGTCGCTGGAGAAACTGACGGTGAGATCTTCGCGCTGCACGCGCGTGAACTGGAGCCGCATCATCTCGCTCATTGAGTCGAGCATGATGTAACCGATTGTAAGCACGGCCAGCGACGCGGCGACGCCAAGGATCGAGAGCCCGGCGCGCATCGGCCGGCGCTCCAGGTTGCGCATCACCATCCGCTGCGCGGGGCTCAGCAAGTGATGGAGACCGATTCGCTCGACGATCAGCGGCTTGAAGCGGGCGGGCGCCTCGGCGCGCATCCCCTCGGCTGGCTGCAGGCGGGCGGCGGCGCGAACCGCGGAGAACGCACCGGCGAACGCCGCCAGCGCGCTAACGGCAATCGCCCCGCCGCCGACACCCCACGTCGGTTGATAAGCGAGCTCCGGAAAGCGGAAGTACTGGCCATACAGCGCCACGTACTTTGCGCCGAGCCAGAAACCGGCGATCAGTCCGAGCAGCGCACCGGCGCCTATCGCGATCGCCGCGAATCCCAGATAATGGAGCGCGATATCGGAGTTCCGGTAGCCGAATGCCTTGAGGGTCGCGATCTGATCGCGCTCGAGTGCGATCAGCCTGGCGAGCAGAATGTGGAGCAGAAACGCCGCCACCCCGAGGAACACGACGGGAATGAATGTCGCCGTCGTACGAAGCTGTATGATTTCGTCGGAGACGAGTCGGTTGGATATCTGGTCTTCGCGTCCGTACGCGCCGAGTCCTCCATAGGGGCGGAGCAGCTCGTCGATCCGGTCGATGACGGCGGGTAGGGAGGCTCCGGGAGCAAGCCTGACGACGAGATCGTTGAACGCGCCGGTCATGTCGTTTGCGGCGGCAAGCTGCTCGCGCGCCATCCAGAAAACGCCGAACAGCCGCTCATCGCCGAGGAAGCCGCCGGTGGGTTCGATCTCGTATACGAATTCCGGTGACAGCGCCGTTCCGACGATGCGCAACGTGCGATAACGCCCGTTGATGACTGCGGCGACCGTGTCGCCGAGGGACAGATCGTTCACCTCGGCGAACCGCTCGCTTACGATCACTTCATCGTCGCGCCCCTGCTCGATGTAACGTCCCGCTCTTATGTGCAGATCGCCGAGCATCCGCCGGCGTATGTCGGGAACGGAGATGAGACTGCCGGTGGCGGGCCGTTCGAGCCCGGGCACCGAGAGCACCGCGAACAGCCTCACGCGCGACTCGACGGCGGCGACGCCGGGCAGGTTGCCGATCCGCTCCGCCACTTGTTCGGGAGCGCGGTTGAGCGATACGAACAGGTCCCCCATGCGGTACTCGCGGTAGTACCGGTCGCGGGATATCTCGAGTGACGCGAGCGTGCTCCGCATGGTGACTGCAGACATCACACCTGCGGCGACGACCAGAGCGATGGAGAGAATCTGGCCGCGAGCGCGGAGGATGTCGCGGGTGAGCTTGCGCGTCAGGGAACGCATGCTCTTCGGGAATCGGTAATCGGTACTGGGTCGAACGGCACCGGGGCGTCGAGTCGGTCCGATTCCCGAGTCACCACGACAACTCCGAGGCCATCGCCCGCCTTTCGTTCAGCTGCACTTCGCTAATGTGACCGCTCGATAGGTGGATCACACGGTCGCCCATCGCGCCAATGGCGACGTTATGGGTGATGACGACGATCGTGGTGCTCAGCTCGCGGTTCACATCGCTCAATGCGTCGAGTACGAGCTTCCCCGTTTCGTAGTCGAGGGCGCCGGTGGGCTCGTCGCAGAGGAGAATCGCCGGCCGCTTGGCGATGGCGCGGGCGATCGCCACGCGCTGTTGCTCTCCACCCGAAAGCTGCGAGGGGAAATGGTCCATCCGGTCGCCGAGCCCCGCACGCTCGAGTGCTTCCTCGGCGGGCATTGGGTTCTCGGCGATATCGGTGACCAGCGAGACGTTCTCCCGTGCGGTCAGGCTCGGGATCAGGTTGTAGAACTGGAACACGAAGCCGACCTGCCCGCGGCGGTAACTGGTGCGATCATTCTCGCCGGCGGTGGCAAGGTCCTGCCCCTGGAACATTACGGTGCCTGACGTGGGCACATCGAGGCCACCGAGAATGTTGAGCAGCGTAGACTTGCCGCTCCCGGACGCGCCAAGCATTACGAGAAGCTCGCCGCGGCGCACGTCGAGGTCAACCGACCGAAGCGCGTGCACCTCGACTTCGCCCATGCCGTAGACTTTGCGCACGCCGCGCACACGAAAGACCAGATCGGTCTCCGGAACATCGGGGAGCGTGGCGTCGGGGATCATCGCTGCCTCGCTGCCCTATGCCGAACATCCACACCGCCAATCCTGTTGGAACTCACAAGCCGATCGCCTGCAGCAGCGCCGCCATCGCGGCAACCTCATCGGTTGCTCCGAGTTGCTCGAACACCTCGAGTGCCGCCTGCGCGTCGGCGAGCGCCGCGCTTCGCGCTCCACGGGCGAGGTGCAACCGGGCTCTCGCTCGCAGCGCCTCTCCCCGGACGAGCGCCGCGCCGTGCTGCGTCGCGATCGCCACCGCCTCGTCGAGCGCCGCCCGAGCGCCATCCGCATCGCCTAGCGCGAGGCGGGATTCGCCCGCCAGCCGAATCGCGTCCGCTTCGCCGATCGGATCGTTCAGGACGCGGCACGCGGCGGCCGCGGCGAGCGCGCGCACCTCCGCCATGGCGGCGTCTCCGCGCAGAAGGCTCAGCTCTGCGCGGCCCGCCCTCGCCATGACCCCGAGCTGGGCGCTGCCGCCTTCACGGGCGAATTCAATGGCACGACGCTCGTACTCATCCGCGGTATCGAGAGCCCGCGCGTCTCGATAGGCGATCGCGATGTTATGGCAGCTCTCCGCCAGCCCCACCGCGTGTCCGAGCTGCTGATACGCCGGAATGGCCAACTGAAAGTGAGCGAGCGCGGCTTCTCGCTGGCCGCGCAAGTTGGCGATCGCCCCCAGGTTATTGGTCGCGCGTGCCACGAGCAGGTGATCGCCGTCGGCGTCCGCCAGCTCCAGTGCGCGCGAGAAGGCGGCGTGCGACTCATCCAGGTTGCCTAACTCGAAGGCAGCGGCGCCGAGCAGATTGTTGGCGCGGCGTAGCGCCGCTCCATCTCCCGCACGCCCGAGCGCGGCCCATCCCGTGCGCAGCCGCTCGGCCGCCTCGCGCGGCATTCCGAGCCGCAGATCTGCTTCGGCAGCGAGCAGCAGCAGGTCGGGCTCGCGTTCCGAGGCTGGTTCGCCCGCGAGCAGAGACCGCACGCCACTCCACGCCCCCCGCGCCGCCAAGGCACGCGCGGATTCGCGGAGGTCGTCGGTCCCGCCGAACGCGATCATCTGCCGCTCCTCAGGCGATCAGTATGCGATGGCGTAGCGCGTGAAGCCCGTGAGGTCGGCCTTCACATCGTCCGAATCGACGCGCACGTCGCCGCCGATCTGCACCCAAGGCTCGCCGATCCGCTCCTGACGCCAGATGCTCAACCGCGTCTCGATCTCGTCATCATCGGCATCCACGTCACCGTCATCGTCGTAATCAGGATCCGCCTCCCGGTAGCGCATTTCGAGCTCGGCTGGTTCGCCGCGAGCGAATACGAGTCCCGCCGGCTGCAACTCGACGATCATGCGCGCCGGATCGATCACCGTGACGGTGATCAGCACCGAGTCGCCGAGCGCGATGGGCAGCCCGCTCGGCAGGTTGAGGAGCGACGCGTCACTGATGCGGAGCCGCAGGAATTCGGTCGAATCGGTGCTTCCGAGCCGCGGCCGGTACGACAACCGCAGCTCGCGCTCATCGCCCCTAACGGCCCAGAAGCTCGCACCGAAGCTCGCCAGCGGCGGCGCGTCCGCCGCCGTCCGGAGAAATGACAGATCCGACTCGTTTCGCTGCACCACCCGCGTCCCGGTCGAATCGTTGCAGGCCGCCACAGCGGCCGCCGCGATAAAAAGAAAAATCCGTCTCATGATCGTTGTGCTCCTCATTCGTAGTCGGCGGACTCGTCCGCCCCCGTATCCAGAAGACGCTGCAGACGGGACCGGGAGATTCCGAGCCGCCGCGCCGCATCGCTCTTGTTGCCGCCGCACCGCTCCACCGTTTCGCGTACCGCCGCCGCCACGATCTCGCGCAACGGCGCCGGAAACGGCAACACCCCGTCGCCTGACGACACGGTCGCCGGTGCACCGTGCACCACGTCGTCCGCCTCAAGCTCGTGCCCGTTCCCCAACAGAAGTGCCCGCTCCATGGCATTCCGCAGTTCCCGGATATTGCCGGGCCATGGCGCCGTCAAGAGGGCGCGTTCGGCACCGGCGGTCAATGCCGGAAGCGGCACTCCGTACTCCGCCGCGAACCTCGACAGAAAGTGCCTGGCGAGCGGCACGATGTCTTCTCGCCGGTGCCGCAGCGGCGGCAGCTCCAGCGGCACGACGTTCAGCCGGTAGAACAGGTCCTCGCGAAACTGCCGCCGCTGCACCGCCTCCCCGAGCTCAACGTGCGATGCCGCAATGATGCGCACGTTAACCGCGATAGTCTTCGTGCCGCCGACCCGGCGGATCGTGCGCTCCTCGAGCATGCGCAGGAGCTTGCCCTGCAACCCTAACGGCAGATGACCTATCTCATCGAGGAACAGCGTGCCGCCGTGCGCCACTTCGAACAATCCGGGCTTGGCCGCCGAGGCGTCGGTGAACGCACCCTTCTCGTGCCCGAACAACTCGCTCTCCAGCAGCTGTTCGGGGATGGCCGCACAGTTCACATCGACGAACGGCGCCTCACGACGCGGGCCGTTGTAGTGAATAGCGCGCGCCAACAGCTCCTTGCCGGTCCCCGTTTCGCCTGCGATGAGGACCGTGACGCCGCCGTGCGGTATCACTCGCGATGCCTGCTCGAGCGCCACCCGCAGCGCCTCGCTTCCCCCGATCATTCCCTCGAACCGGTACTTCGCGCTCTCGCGATCGGCGAACGAGCTGCGCCGTCCACGGGCGGCAATCCGTTCGGCGCGATCGCGGAGCCACGAGCGCAGCGCCGGCATGTCGCCAGGCAGTGCGAAGTACTCGAGCGCTCCCGCGCGCACTGCCTGAACGGCGATCCGGTGCGACGGCAGCGCGCCGATCGCGACGATCTCGGCATCGCCCGGCGCGATCGCCCGCAGGGTCTCCGCCAGCGTCTCCTCCACACCGGCGCCGTTCACCAGCAGCACACCGCTCGCCCGGCTCGGTACCGATGCCACATCCCCGACCTCGACAAGCGTCAGGGAGCAGTCGGCGGCGAGCTCCGGCCACACGGTGCCGAACGAGTCGCTGAGGGAGAGAAGGTGGAGCTCTGACACGTAAGGGGCGGCAGGCGCGCCGTGAGCGACGCGCCCTCCGCGCGAGGGTCAATGTGAGTGGTCGTCGCGCCGGCCGTCGCGGTCGCGGTCGGGGTACGCATCCAGCGAGGCGAGGATGTTCGCCTCCACCATTGCCTGGTTAGGTCCGCCAGCGTTGGCGCTGCTCGGATCGATCAGCCGGCCGTCGCTCGCCGTGAACCACTCCGAGACGTCGACGCGGATGTTGACGTTGAACCCGCCTGGCGCAATCACCAGCGCCGGTTGGAAGTGCAGTTCCACCTCGGCTTCGAGGGCCGAAAGATACACGAAGGGTTGGCCGTTGAAGGTGCCGTCGACAAGGATGCTCGCCCCTCGCGGGCCAGGACGTCCATAACGGTCGTCGGACCGTCCGCCATGATCGTCGAGCGGCTCGATATCGAACTTCAG
The DNA here is from genome assembly GCA_964584905.1 of uncultured Gemmatimonadaceae bacterium. Classification (GTDB taxonomy): domain Bacteria; phylum Gemmatimonadota; class Gemmatimonadetes; order Gemmatimonadales; family Gemmatimonadaceae; genus JALZIF01. The sequence continues at coordinate 19,572 of CAZPCC010000066.1, forward strand.
CTCGTCGTACCGGCCCGGCGGCACGCGAAGCGTAACACCCTGTACGGGACCCTGGCCCGTCGGAAGGTCGATGACGACGGGACCGAATTCGACCTCGAAGCCATCGCAGTATTCGCGTAGCCGAGCGGTGTCGAGCGCGACCGTGTCGGCTCCCGCAGCCGCCATGCGTCGGCGGCACGACCGGTCCTCCGACTCGAACTCGATCTCCTCGAGCACAACCTGGGCGCGGGTGATCACAAGTTCATCGGTGCCGGCGCCGAGACGGATCTCGCCGCTCGCGGTTGCGCCGCCGGAGATCTGGGTTGACGCCGTCGTCATGGCGCCGGTGCTGAAGGACAAGCTGACCTGGTCGGTCCCAGACTCGGGCGCCGTTCCATCGGCGCAAGCCGCAGCAAGCAAAGGCGCGAGGATGAGCGCGGAATACGTGCGACGCATGTGGTGACTCCATTGAGAGGGTAGACTGTTGGTCACTCTCAAGGCACGCTTCACGCCGAATGGCGCGACCGGATTCAATTAACGCAAGTTGTTTAACGACAACTGCTTGGAGGATTCACTGCCCGGATGAGGGGCTCTTCACTCCGCACCGAATCGGCGCATGGTGCAGCGAAACGAGGCAGTCGAAGTTGCCGCTCGCAGCGGAAACGCGGCGGCGCTTTTGTTACAAGTCCTCGCCGGCATCGTGTTCCCGGCGTTGACCTTGTGGCTGCTCGTGAAAGGCGTGAACGTGGACCAAGGGGTGCCACGGTGCAGCGAATATGAGTTCTGTACGCACGTGACGGGGTGGGTAACAGTTCACGCAGGATCAGGCCGCGCTGCTATCGCTTCCGCAGGAACTCCGATCCTTGCTGACAAGTCCCCGTGCGTCATGCCCTCAACTCTCCTGCCATTGGTGGTTGGAGGCGGCATAACGCTTTCCATAATCAGTGTTGTTGGCATTGTCAGGCATTTCTTGTGGCTACTCGAGCACGATTATCGAAGCCGCGGACGTGGATGGCTGATCGTCTCAACGCTGAGGATGACGTTCTGACCTTCAGACACGTGCTGCGGCAGAGACCACTGTCGCAATGAAAGAAATGCAGGAGAAGCATAACTCCTGACCTCCTGCTTCGCACTGCTGCCAATTCGTCTTTTTTCTGGCGATGCCTAACGCCAGTTGCGCCAGGCGGCAGGCCATACCTGGAGTGGACATCAGGACGAGGGTCCCGCGCCACCGGATGGGTCCGAGATGGCGCGCATTTTGCGCGCCCCAAGTTCGGTGCGACTGGGCGGAACACCCTGCTCTCAGACGTCATGCGACGCGCTACCAGGAGGTGCCTTACTGCGGCAAAGTTGGCACGACGTCGCCAGCTGCTGCGCTGAGCAGGTCATTCTCGGGTCGCTTCCATTGCCGGCCGAGGTTGTATGGCCGGCGTTGACTCTGTCTACAACAAGGAGTCGCCATGAACACGTTGCGTGACTACGACTGGGTGGCCCTGGCCGAGAAGGTCGGGATTGCCCTTGTCATTCTCATCGTCACATGGTTAGTGGCACGGCTGGTGAAACTGGCCCTTACCAAGTTGGTAGGCAACGTCGGCTTCCTCCAGCGTCAGGGTGCCGACGGCAAATCACTAGGGGAGGCGCTCGGTCAGATCGCCTCCTTGTTGATCTGGCTGCTCGGCCTCATCGCCATCTTGCAGGTCTTCAGGCTGGACCAGGTGCTGTCACCGATCCAGGGCATGCTCAACAACTTGATGGCCTACCTGCCGAACGTCATCGGTGCAGGGTTCGTCTTCTTCATCGGATATGTGATCGCAAAGATCGCCCGCCAGCTGACGCAGACGACGCTCGACACAGCGGGTCTCGATCGTGGCGTGGCCAAGCTGACTGACGGTCAGATAGGCAGGGCCGCCGCCGCAGGGGAGAACACCGTGCCGGGTCAAGAGCGTGGTGCCACGACCGCCTCCGAGATAGGCACCGACGGCTCTGCGGGGACAAGCCTCTCCTCGGTCGTCGCCAACCTGGTGTTCGCGGTCATCCTCATCGTCGTGTCCATCGCGGCTCTGCAGATCCTGGGCATAGAGGCAATCTCTAACCCGGCGGAGTCGATGCTGCAGATGATTCTTGCCGCCATTCCGCGTGTGATTGCCGCGGCACTGCTGCTCGGCCTGGGCTGGTTCATCGCCAGGTTCGCCGGTCAGCTTCTCGAGACCACGCTACGTGGCCTCGGCACGGACAGGACCATTAGTGAGCTCGGCATCGCGCCCAGGGGTCAGAGCGCCAGCTCGATCCTCGGGCGCATCGCACAAGTCGCGATCATTCTGTTCTTCGGTGTGATGGCGACCCGAATGCTCGGATTCCCCGAGGTCACCAACCTCCTCGAGGAGGTTCTCGCGCTGGGTGGCCGGGTCCTGTTCGGTGGCGCGCTCATCGCGGCCGGCGTAATGATCGCCGGTCTGCTCCGCCGCACCATCGGCGCTGGAACAATGTCATCCGTCGTCTATTGGGCGACCATTGCGCTGTTTACCGCGATGGGCCTGAACTACATGGGCATCGCCGACACGATCGTCAACCTCGCCTTCGGCGCGGTCGTCGTAGGTGGTGCGCTGGCCGCCGCCCTCGCCTTTGGGCTGGGTGGTCGGGAGGCCGCCGCACGGCAGCTGAACAAGGCCGAGAGCAAGCTGAGGGCCGAGAAGTCCAACCCGACGGTGTGACCGCAGGGCTTGAGCTGCGCGGCCACCATGCGTTCGCGCGGTCGCGAGGGGTGCATGCCGAGTGACCGCTGCGCCCTCCGTGGCCGACCGCGTCAGCTTCAAGCCCTTGTTAGAGCGCCCCACGGTGTAATCGTTGTCTTCAAGCGCTATCGTGCGTCTCGCGCGGCCGCGACATCCTGGGCACCCTCCGAAGATATCCACCCGGAAGGGAGAATCTGATACGCGATGAACGATGAACAACGAGGCCCTCGAACGCATTCCGCTCGAGGGCCTCGCGGTTCTACTCACACCCGCCGAAGTAGAGAGCCTAACTGCACTTTCCTCCCCACCACCGTCCCATTCACCGTCGGCTGCGCCCCGACCGACCATTCCGGACCGCCCCGATCCCTGCCAATATTCTCTGTGCGTCAGTGCATGCCAGGCTGGAAGTACGCGCAGGTCCGCCGACCAGAAGATCGCAGCGATGACAGCTTGCGCAGTCCATATCGCGTGCTCGGTGAGTCGCGCGTACCTGCTTCCGCTCGCGGTCGTGCTGCATTCGCTGGTGGAGCGGTTGCGGCCGGGCGCGTCCGCGAAGCTCTATCTGATCCACGAGGACATTCCGTCGGGGATGCTCGACGCGATCGGCGACATCGTCGAGACCGAGGCGATCGTGCCCACCGCCGAACAGATCGCCGGCGCGCCTCACCAGTCTCCGTTCCCGCGGGAGGCCTCGTACCCGATCCTGCTGGCTGATCTGCTGCCACCCGATGTCGAGCGCGTTCTCTTTCTCGACGTCGACCTGCTGGTGCTGGACGACGTGACCGCGCTCTGGGAGACGGACCTCGAGGGCCGCGTGTTAGGTGCGGTACCGGACGCGGCGGTGCCGACGTGCTCGTCCGTGCGCGGCGTGAAGGGATGGCGCGAGCTGGGCATACCGGCCGATGCCGCATACTTCAACGGCGGCGTTCTGCTCATCGACCTGCCGCGCTGGAGGGAGCGCGAGATAACGCCGCGCGTGCGCGACTACCTGAGGAAGACGACACCAGTCGATTTCCTGCACCAGGGGGCGCTGAACGCGGTCGCGTGGAACGACTGGCGCCCGATCGACCGGCGCTGGAACCTGCTGGCGAGTCTGGACGGACGGCGGTATCAGTCTCCGCCGTGCGATGCGTGGCGCGACCCGGGCATCGTGCACTACGCGGGCCGCATGAAGCCGTGGCGCGGAGCGGTCGGCGGTCCGTTCGACGCTCCGTACCATGCTGTGCTCAGCCGTGTCGACTCGACGTTCGCGCGCGAGGCGACCGGGACTCGCGACCGGCTGGTGAGCTGGTACGACCGGCACGTGCGCGACCTACTCTATCCGCTCGAGCGGGCACTGTGGAAAAGGAGGCTATTCTGAAACCGAAGCTGTCGATCCTGCTGCCGGCGACGCGCGGGTACGAGTCCGTGAGTGCCGCGCTCGCGTCATGGGAAGCGCAGACACGTCGCGACCAGCTCGAGATCCTGATCCTCTGTCCGGAGCTCGAGCCATCCGCGGAGTTGACGCCGGGGCAGCGAATCGTCGTCACCGGATCGCGCGACCTGCATGAGGCGCGGGCATGGGGCGCGCTGCAGGCGACGGCAGACTACGTGATGCTCGCCGAGGACCACTGCCTGCCCGATCCCGACTGGACCGCGACTATGCTCGAGCGGCTCGACGAGGACTGGGACGTGATCGGCGCCTCGCTCCGGCCCGGCAACCGCACCACGTTATGGGCCGAAGGCTCGTTCCTGCTTGGCTATGGCGAGTGGATGGAGCCCGTCGAGCCGGGGAAGGTCGGTACGCTGCCCGGGTGGAACGTAGTGATCCGCACCGAGCTGATGCGACAGCGCGCCGATCGCCTTCCG
>CAZPCC010000067.1:0-2172 GCA_964584905.1 uncultured Gemmatimonadaceae bacterium
GAGAAGCGGGCGTAACGAGATGCGCTTGAGCTGCGGGCGCGACGCAAAAGGCGCCCCGCCGGCTGGTTCGCTTACGAAGGTCAGTCAGGCACACAACAAAACAGACGAGACCAAGAGGTGTCCTAGAACCGAAAGGATCTCCGAAACCCGCGAGGTTGAAGCGGGTCCCGTGTCAACGGCTGGGCCCGAAGATGTGACTCGTAGTCACCGACCAGTGTGGGGATGTCCTTCACGAACTCGTCGAACTCTCGGGCTCTCTCTGGTGCCCCACCGCGGTGACTTTCGATGAACTCAGCGCGCGAGTACGGTGCGACATACGCCGGCCCATCGGTGCTCCGAGCAAAGAGCCACCACAGCACTTGGTTCCCGCCGAAATCAAAAAACACAGGCGCGTGACTACCTACCCATTCCCGCAGCAATACGCACGTATCCGCATGGACTCTCCGAATCGGTGAACTTGCGCCGATCGATGCGCCTTCATTCAACGCGCTAATAAACTGCGCCCCATCTTGGGTCTGCCCCGATTCCGTAGACACTCAGCTTATAACGTGAGTCCAGGTCCTTCCTGTCCTCTTCTTCCTTCATTCATGAACGGGGGTTCGGGGGCGGAGCCCCTGAGTCCCTTCCCCTTCTTCAGCTCGAACTCCAGCGGGCTCTGGTAACCCAGCGACGAGTGCCGTCGACGCACGTTGTAGAACGCATCGATGTAGTCGGCCACGGCGCTTCGGGTCGCGTCGCGCGTCTGGAGCGGAAGCTCGTAGAGAAGCTCCGCCTTGAGCGTCCCGAAGAAGCTCTCGACGACGGCGTTGTCCCAGCAATCGCCCCGACGACTCATGCTGCAGGTGATCCCGGCTTGCTCGAGAGCCTCCCGGTAGTCGTGGCTCGCGTACTGGCTACCGCGATCCGAGTGGTGGATCAGGTCCCTCGTCTCCGGCCGACGTCCCAGGGCTTCGCGAAGGGCCTCGAGCACGAGGGCCCGATCGATCCGCTCGCTCAGGGCGTAGCCCACGACTCTTCGCGAGAAGAGGTCGAGGATCACCGCCAGGTACAGCCAGCCCTCCAGGGTCGCGACGTACGTGATGTCCGTGACCCAGGCGATGTTAGGCTCCGCCACCTCGAAGTCCCGCATCAGGACGTTCGGTGCCACCGGGAAGCGGTGCTTCGAGTCCGTCGTGACCCGGAAACGCCGCTTGCGACGTCCCACCAGACCGAGCTCCCGCATCAGGCGCGCCACGCGCTTGCGCGAGACCTGGTGGCCTTCCGCGCGGAGGTCGCTCAGGATGCGCGGGCTTCCGTAGGTGCGACGGCTCGCAGTATGCGACACGGCGATCTCCACCCGAAGGCGCGCATCGTGCTTCGCACGCGCACTCGGAGGACGCCCTCGCCACGCGTAGTAGCCCGATCGCGAGACCGCAAGACAGCGACACATCAACCGAATCGGGTAGTGGGCCTTCTCCGCCTCCACGAAGCGGAATCTCACTTGCTCTCCTTGGCGAAGAAGGCCGTCGCTTTTTTCAGGATCTCGCGCTCCATCTCCAGCGTCTTGACCCGCCGCCGCAGCTGCGCGAGCTCCTCGCGCTCGGCCGTCGTCAGCGCACCCGTCGGGCCCCGGCCCTCATCGACGTCCGCCTGCTGCACCCACGCCCGCACCGCGGTCTCCGTGAGATCCAGCTCCCTCGCGACCGCCCCGACGCTCTTCCCGCTCTTGCGGATCAGCTCCACCACCTCGGCCTTGTACTCAGCCGAGAAGGCTCGTCTCTTCCGTTTCGCCATGACACACTCCTACCGCACTTCCGTGCGATCCGGGGTGTCCACGAAACCGGGGCAAGATCATCACTGCCGCGGAAATGCTTCGGCGACTTCGCCGACACACACACAAACAAGCTCGCTTCAATGGGGCCGCGGCATCACTGCCGCGGAAATGCTGTGATGCGCGGCCGAGGGCCCGGCGGAATGAGAGCTTCAATGGGGCCGCGGCATCACTGCCGCGGAAATCTGTTCGGAGTCTCTGGGCCGGCCGAGGCGGCGCCGCTTCAATGGGGCCGCGGCATCACTGCCGCGGAAATGGTACCGGTCGCCGTGTGATTCAGCGACGGGCTGTCGCTTCAATGGGGCCGCGGCATCACTGCCGCGGAAATTGCGCAGCACCGTCCCCGCTGCGCCAGGCCCCCC
>CAZPCC010000068.1:0-5572 GCA_964584905.1 uncultured Gemmatimonadaceae bacterium
TGGCGGAGCGGCTGAAGAGGAAGCCGCCGCGCTTCGCGGTCACCTGCGCGCGCGGCAGCTCCGACAGCGTCGCAACCTATGCCAAGTATCTCCTCGAGATACGGCTCGGCCTGGTCGTCGCCTCGCTCGGTCCGTCGGTTACCTCGATCTACGGCGCACGGCCGCGCATGTCGGATGCGCTCTTCCTCGCCGTATCGCAGTCGGGGCGCAGCCCGGACCTCGTCACGTCGGCGGAAGCCGCGCGCGGAGAGGGTGCCCTGACCGTGGCCTTCGTCAACGACGTCGACTCGCCGCTCGCGAGTTGCTGCGAGATCGTTCTGCCGCTTCATGCGGGCGCGGAGCACAGCGTTGCGGCCACTAAGTCGTACCTCGCGTCGCTCACGGCGCTGTTTCAGCTGATCGCGCATTGGAGCGGAGACCCGCTCCTCGACCGCGCCGTCCGGCGCCTGCCGGACGATCTCGGCAGTGCGCTCCGACGGGACTGGCAGGCCTCGGTGCCGATGCTTCGTGGTGCGAACAGCCTCTACGTCGCCGGCCGTGGCCCGGGCTATGCCGCGGCGCAAGAAGCGGCGCTCAAGCTCAAGGAGACGTGCGGGTTGCACGCGGAAGCCGTCAGCGCGGCGGAGCTGATGCATGGCCCGCTCACGCTTACGGCGCCGGACTTCCCCGTCGTCATGCTCGGCCAGAACGATGCGGCGCTGCCTTCCCTGCAGGAGCTCTCCGCGGGTCTGATCGGGCGCGGCGTCCCGGTGATCGCTGCCGGGCCGGGCGCATGGGAAGGCGCGCTGGTGCTCCCGTCAGACGCGGGGCTGCATCCCTTCGCGCAGCCGATCTGCCTCATGCAGAGCTTCTACCCGCTCGCGGAAGCCCTTGCGCACGCGAGAGGCCGTGACCCCGATCGGCCGCAGCACCTCAGGAAGGTCACGCAAACCCGCTGAAGGTCGTATCGCGGCGAGCGATGCCTCGAGTTGCTTCGGAGCCTCAGAGGTGCTTCTCGCTTGGAGCGGAGGAGAGAAAGGCCGGAAATAAGTGCCGGTTCTCAGAACCGCCAGTTCGCACCGACCCGAACGATGTCTCCGTTGTTCTCATAGCGGTACTCGAGCGACTCCCCCGGAAAGTTGACCGGGTCGGTCGCCAGGACCTTCTGATCCTCCAGGTCGAAGTGGAGATACTCGAGCCGCGCCGTCAGGCGCGGCGTGAAGGCATGCTCGATGCCGGCGCCCACCACCCAGCCCCACCTTGTGCCGGTCTCGGACCATGTCGGCGGTGCGTAGCCGAGCGAGGGGATAGTGACGGTCATGGCGTTTCGCACCTCGCCCACGGCCACGCCGCCGGTCAGGTAGGCGAGGGTGCGGGTGTCGAACGCAACGCCGCCGCGCAGGCGCATCGTCGCGAGCCAGTCGATCTCCGACTTGAAGGTGGTATTGACGAGAGCGCCTGAGAAGGGAGAGGGCGGGGGGACGGGGTCGATGACACTGATGTCCCGTTTTGCCTCCTGGCCCAGCCAGGAGATGTCGCCTTCAACGCCCGCAACCCACATCCCGCGCTGGAATTGCCAGCCGGCATGCAGCCCGCCCGTGAAGCTTTCGTCGGAGAGCTCGGTGGAGCGCGGGAAGACGCCGTTGTTGACGTCGAGAGTGAGGGTTGGGCCTACGACGTTTGAAAGATCGGCGTCGGGACGGGCCCAATGGAATCCGCCGTGAACACCTACGTACGGTCCTGCCCAATCGAAGGAGCCGCGCAGGTTCAGCGCCCCGAGCGATGCGGGCCCGGAGTCGTTCTCCCCGGCGGAGGCGCCGGCCGCTGGCAAGCTGACGAGCACAGCCGCTATGATGAGCAACTTCTTCATCACTACCCTACGCTTGCCCGACGGCGCGCCTCAAATCGATAACAGGACCGTGATTCGCGACGCCGAAAGGTGTTCCAAGGCAATCTGATCCGGCGTGCTTTAAAAATCGGTTAACCAAGATTGATCGCCAACCGTCCCGGGTTGCGGCTGGTGGTGCGCGGAAGCCCGGCTTCCGCGCCGTCAGAAGTATCCCTTGAAAAAGTTGGACCGGCTTATCGGTCGACGCGCCCCCTGGCTGTGAAGAGGCCGTTCCCCGGGCTGTTTACCATATGCTCACAGCGAACATTAACTTGAGTCAGGTAAGTCGGGCCCGCAGTTCACTGAGGGCGGGTTCCTGATGGCTGGCCAAATCCAAGTGGTCCTTTCCGCAATGGACCGGCTGCTCGACTGGTTCATTCCGGACGAGCTCGCGAGCGACCGGGACACGCGCAAGCAAGTCCGCATGTTCCTGCTCAGCCACTTCTTCGGGCCGTTTATCGGCAATGTCGTCCCGTTGTCGCTTTATCTGCTCGATCCGACGCCGAGCTATGACGTCCTCGTGCTGGCTGCCGCCATCAGCGTATTCTGGGTGTTCCCGTTCATCCTGCGAAGCATCGGCCACTATGACTGGCTGGTCTTTGCTTCGGTCCAGAACCTCAATTTCTGCATTCTGTGGAGCTGCTATTTCTACGGCGGCGTGACATCGCCGACGCTGGCGTGGATCCTGACGATCCCGCTCCTGGCTTCCTTCTACGTCGGATCGGACAAGTTCCTCCGCATCGGAGTGCTGGTGATCTCGGCGGTCAACTTCGCCGCGTTCTGCGCGATCTACTACCTGGTCGAGCCTCCCCCTCACGGCATGTCGCTGGCGGCCGTGCAGGGTCTCGGCATCGTCTCGACCGCCGCAGCTTCGCTCTACGTGTCGATGATGGCGTTCTACTACGCCAAGATACTGGCGTCCGGCGTCGAGCTGGAGAGTGAGGTGAGGGGCCATCTCGCGACCGCCGCGGAGCTTCGCCGCGCGGCGACCGAGGCGGAGCGCGCCGGCGCTGCGAAGGCAGAGTTCCTGGCCAAGATGAGCCACGAGTTACGCACCCCCCTCAACGCGGTGATCGGCTACAGCCAGCTCCTCCTGGAGGATGCGGTCGACGAGGGCGATGCGGAGACCGCCGCGGACCTGGAGAGGATAAACAATGCGGGCCAACACCTCCTGGGGCTCGTCAACGATGTCCTCGACCTCTCCAAGATCGTGGCCGGAAAGATGGATGTCTCGGCTGAGCAGGTCTCGGTCGGCGACGTAATCGTCGACGCGGCGGAAGCGTATCGCGCGCAGGCCAGCAAGAACGGCAACAGCCTGACCGTCAATGTCAGCGAGGACGCCGGAACGATCACCGGCGACGCGAGGAAAATCAAGCAGATCGTGTGCCACCTGACCGAGAACGCCGCAAAGTTCACGGAGAACGGCCGGATCGAGATCAACGTCGCGCGCAGGATGCTCGAAGGCAAGGAGGTCATCTTCGCCGAGGTCAAGGACACGGGCATCGGAATCGCGGAGGGGCTCATTCCGGAGCTGTTCGAGAAGTTCCGCGTCTCCGAGGATACGAGCGCCAGCAAATACGGCGGAACGGGGCTCGGCCTGGCGCTGTGCCAGCAATTGTCCCAGCTGATGGGGGGAGACATCCGGGTCACCAGCGAGCTTGGCGCCGGCAGCTGCTTCGCTTTCTGGATACCGATCTCGCCGGAGCCCGAGGAGCAAGCCGGCGTGCCGGCGACCGCGTCCGGCGAATCCGGCGCTGCCGCAATCCCACTGTCCAAGGCCGCATGAACACAGTCAGTATAGGTGCATGAGATGACGACGATTCTGCTGGTCGAGGACAACGAGATGAACCGGGACATGCTGACCCGTCGTCTCGAGCGCCACAACTTCACCGTCCTATGTGCGCCGGACGGCAGAAGCGGGGTTGCGATGGCCGCGGAGCACCTGCCCGACCTCATCCTGATGGATGTAGCCCTGGGAGAGATGGACGGTTGGGAGGCGACGCAGCTGATCAAGGCCAACCGGGTCACCGCCGAGATTCCGATCATCGCGCTCACGGCTCACGCCCTGGCGAGCGATCGCCAAAGAAGCATCGAGGTGGGCTGCGTGGACTTCGACACGAAGCCGATCGACATGCCGCGCCTTCTCGAAAAGATGCGCACGTGCTTGGCCAGAAGAGCCGATGCCTCCGATTCAGTGACCACAGCGACGCATGTGCTCGTCCAGTCGAACCAGCAGGCCACGCTCTCCTGATTCAGGTCTGCCTGACGCTAGGCCTTCGCCCCCTCGGACGACAGCGCGTCCGCCTGCAACCGCGCAATTTTGCAATCGCCCTGTTCGATTAATCGCTCGTTTGCCATTTCACCAAGATGGGTCGGTCAAATTCGAAATACTTACCCGGCATACCGCACTTTTAACTCCATCCGGACTACTACTGCCCCACGATCAATTTCAATAAGCAGACGAAAACAGAGGGTGGGGTCGGCAATGCAAACGTTGACCGGAATCTATGTGCCCGAAGCAGCGCTCGGCGGCAGCATGCGCGATTTCCGGGTTCCGCAGGGTCCCGACATCCTGGGCCGGGTCGAAGGCTTCTACCGCTGGCAGGATACCCGGCGTGAGAGCGGGCTTTGGCCCTTCTGCCGCTCGACCGACAGCGCCCCGACGGCGACGTGTGACGCCCGCGACGACCGCGGCGAGCGCATGCACGGGGTCAACTTCGCGTCGCAGGACTATCTGAGCCTGGCCAGCCATCCGTCGATCAAGACGACCGCGAAGCAGGTCATCGAGCGATATGGCGTCCACAGCGCCGGCTCGCCCGCTTTGGTGGGCAACACTGTCTACTCGGTCAAGCTGGAGCGCCAGATCGCCGATTTCCTGCAGATGCGGGAGGTCGTGCTTTTCCCGACCGGCTGGGCGGCCGGCTTCGGTGCTATCCGGGGCCTCGTCCGCTCTTCCGACTATGTCGTCATCGACGCGCTCGCCCATACGTGTCTGCAGGAGGGCGCCGCGGCGGCGACCCGCAACGTCGCGCTGTTCAGGCATCTCGACGTGGACCATTGCCGCGAGCGGCTCCAGAGGATCCGCGCCAAGGATACCCAGTGCGGCATTCTGGTCGTGACCGAGAGCCTCTTCTCGATGGATTCCGATACGCCGGATCTCGCTGCGATGCAGGCGCTCTGCCACGAGTACAACGCTACCCTTATGGTCGACGTGGCGCATGATCTCGGCTGCCTCGGCGAGGACGGGACGGGCCACATCGGGATGCAGGGCATGCTCGGCAAGCTCGACATCGTGATGGGGAGCTTCTCGAAGACCTTCGCCTCAAATGGCGGCTTTGTCGCCTGCAAGACCCGCGCGGTGAAGGAGTACCTTAGCTTCTACAGCCCGCCCTGCACGTTCTCCAATGCGCTGTCGCCTGTTCAGGCAGCCGTAGTGCTGAACGCCTTCGAAATCGTCCGTTCGAGCGAAGGTCGTGAACTGCGTCACGCGCTGATGGCAAACGTGCTTGACCTGCGCCAACAGCTCGAAGCGGCCGGGATGGAGGTCTACGGCGCGCCGTCCGCGATCGTGGCGGTCAGGATGGGCGCGGAGAGCCTGGCCCGTCTGGTCAGCCGGCGCCTGCCCGAGCTTGGGCTTATCGCCAATCTCGTCGAGTATCCAGCCGTGGCGAAGGGCGCCGCGCGCTTCAGGCTGCAGGTCATGGC
>CAZPCC010000069.1:0-2695 GCA_964584905.1 uncultured Gemmatimonadaceae bacterium
TTGACACCGAATGCGGTGAACGGAACGGCGGCGAACCCGGCTTCCTGGAGTAGATAGGTACGAACCGCTTCATCGTCTCGCAGTACGGTTCCCTGTGGCGTGCGCCGCCCCTTCAGGGTAAACCGCGCGCTCAGATAGATCGTCGCGGTCGGATTGGCGACGTCCACCGGCAAGCCGGCCTCGCGCATGGCCGCGAGGTTGTCGTGAAGGCTGTCGAGCCGCAGCCTGATCGCCCGCAGCATCTCCGAGTGGTACCGCGCCATCAGGTCGCCGTCGGCGAGTAACCGGGCAGTGGCCACCTGCTCGGCGCGCGGCGCCCACGCCCCGGAGTGGCCGAGGACATCGCCAATGGCGCGCATGACATCGTCGGGTCCGGCCACCCAGCCGACGCGCAAACCGGTCGCCGCGAACGACTTGGAGATCGCGTCGACGTAGACGGTGTAAGGGGCCATCTCCGGGCGTAGCCCAAGCGGGTGTACATGCCGCGTGTCGCCGAAGGTGAGCATCCAGTAGACCTGGTCGTACAGCACGAACAGCGGCCGCTCATCGGACCCTCTCGCTTCGCGCCGAGCGTTCTCCTCGAGCACTACATCGCATATTTCGCCTAACGTTTCGGCATCGAACGCCGCGCCGGTCGGGTTTACCGGAGAGTTGAGTACCAGCAGGCGGGCGGTGCGCAGAGGGCGCGCCAGCATCGTGGCGGTAGGAAGAAAGCTGGTCGCCGCTTCGCAAGGCACCGCCACCGGCTGCGCCCCCACCAGGTGGCAGTAGTCGATGTTGTTCCACGATGGCACCGGGAAGACGACCTGGTCGCCCGGATCAACCAGCACGCGGAAGGCGGAATAGATCCCCGGGCGCGCGCCGGCCGCAATTATGATCCCGTTGTCGCCGAACTGCAGGCCGAGTCGCTCGGCGTAAAAGCGGGCGACGGCGGCACGAAGCTGCGGCACCCCGGTCGAGGGCGGGTAGTTCGTCTCCCCACTCTGAAGCGCCTCACGAATGTACTCGATCAGCGGCGCCGGAACGGTAAACTCGGCGGGGCTGAAATCGCCGACAGTCAGGTTCACGACCGGCTCGCCTCTGGCGATCAGAGCGCGTACCTGCCCCGCGATCCGGAGTATCGAAGATCCCTTGAGCTCACTGGCCATCGAGCCGATACGCGACCTTGGCGCATCGGCGCTACCTAACGCCAACCGGGAAGGTACGATGTGCTCGTACGGGCCGGGGTTCGGCATCTCCAGGAGCTCTTTCTCGGTCATGGGGGGCGGGGATCGAGGTTGGGATGACTCGTTAGCGGACGTGGTGCTGGTGCATTGTCGGCGCGAGGGAAGAACACGGCGCCCGGTCTCTTCGAATGGGTGCCGTAAAGGTACAGGGCGTCGGCTCCGCGCACACCCGCCCCCGTCACACTCAGTGCGGTCCGGGAGAGCCGCGGGACGCCGGCGGCGCTCCCCGCATGAAATCCAGCCGGAGCTCGGTCCATCCATCCGCCTGGTAGTAGTGCACCAGAACGTCGTGGCGGCCACCGCCGATTTCCGCGTAATCCACCTCCGACCCATGCGGATCCCACCGGTCGATGACCAGATCCCCGTCTACCCAGACTCGAATTGCATCGTCGCTGATCGCCCGCAGCGTATTCCGACCGGCGGGCAGCGTCACCTCCGCCCGCGCCTCCATTGCCCACCGCTCCCGCGGAAGTGCCGGGATGGATGGCCGGTACCACATGTAGTCGAGGCGCGGTTCCGCGCGGGTAAAGAGTGGCGGTCCCTCCAGCAGCGACGCGAATGCCGCGGGTTGCGAACGTGGATCGGTACTATCGCCCCAGGCGAACATGCGCACGGTCCAGTTGGTTGCTGGTTCGAAGCGCTCGTAGCCGAAGACAACCGGCACTCCGGCCGCGTAGCGCACGCCTCGCGGGGATTCCACTTCGGCGCCCTGGTACTCCAGTCTCAAAGTCCAGTCGCCTTCCGCACCCGGAGACGCCGTCACCAGGATGGTGTCGCCGACAGAACCGGAATCGGCGGAAATTGCCGCCACTCCGCGCCGCTCGAGTACTCGCCAAGCACCCGCCGGACCGAGAACCCGCAATGCAAGCGGCGCGGCGCGCGTGGAGTCCACCGGCCACAGCATGGGAAAGCGCCAGTCATAGGGTCCCCACTCATTGACGATGATCGCCGAACGCGGGTGCCGCGCCATCCAGGCCGAATCGCGCGGCAAACCGTTAGGCAGCGCCTCCGGAGCCAGTAGCGCATGTTCCGCCGAAAGCGCCGGCAGGCGCACAGGTGGATGGCGATCGCCGACCGGCTGCAGCTCGGCGGGCGGCGATGAGTCGGCGACGACGACCGGCGAGTCCACCGCCGAAAACCGGTTGCCCATTACCCGGAGCCCGGATGTCGCCGCCGCCCAGACTCCCGTACGGTTGCCGGAGAATGCATTTCCCTCGACGCGCACATCGCGGCTTCGCGTGTCACGATGTCTCGGGTATCCCCAATCCGACGGCTCAATGGGATTGGCCCACAGCCTGACCGCGGTGGTGTCGCCGTTGAAGAGATTGCCGACTATGGCATTCTCCTGTCCGTGCTCGATCGCAACACCGATCCTGTTCGCGATGAACTCGTTCCCGGCAACGATCGACTCCCAGCTGTATCCACCCCAGAGCCCGTAATCCGAGCCTTCGACGCGATTGGCGACGAAC
>CAZPCC010000070.1:0-37935 GCA_964584905.1 uncultured Gemmatimonadaceae bacterium
GGCGACGAATTCGTGCGTCAGCATGGCGTTGGCCGGGTGGATGCGGCCGAGCCGTGCATCGCGCCAGAGCCGCTCGATACCTGATGCGCGGAAGATTCCGAATCCGCCCGACAGCTCGAGCATGGTGTCGATCACCTTCCATGAGCCCTCTACCGCCCTGTATTTGGCGGCAGTGATCTTGGCCGGCCAAAAGGCGCCGTGATCAACGCCGTTCGACCAGTCTTCGGCGACCTTCTCCAGCTGCGGCCCTATCGCCTCGAGCTCGATCGCCATCTCGGCCACCGCATGCTGCACTTCGGCGTGATATGCCATCGGTCGCGACAGGCCGATCGACTTCTTGCGCTTTACCGTATCGACGGTGATGTCGAGTGCACGGCGAGCCATGCCGTAGTAGATGTTGCCGAAGCCGAGCAGACCCCAGGCGAAGATGCCGAGAACGAAGGCATCAACGCCGGCGGCGCCGGCGGGCACCACGCGGGCGATGTAGCGGTCGGGAACGAACGCGCCGTCAAGGATGGTGTCTTCGCTGCGCGTCGCGCGCATCCCTAACGTGTCCCAGGTGTCGACCGTCTTGTAGCCGTGCGTATCGCGCGGCATGAAGCCGTGGACGATCTTTGGCGCTGCGGGATCGCTCATGTCCATCCCGTGAATGCCGAGGAAGCTCCAGACCGGCGTGAGGCTTCCGAAGTGCTTGTGACCCGTGAAGCGGTAGCCGCCGTCCACCTTCTCCGCACGCGTGGTCGAGAGCAGCACCGGGATGTCGTTACCCTTTTCGGCATGGCCGGCGGCGAAGATCGCGCCGTCCATGGCGGCGGTCAGCATCCACTCCAGCGACTTGTCGCCGCTTCGCCAGAGATCGGCGGCGATGCCTAACCAATAGATGTGCATGTTGAGCCCCAGCGCGGTGGGCGCAGCGTGGTACGCCAGCTTCCGCGTCTCTCGCGCCATCTCGGCCAGCGTCAGGCCGCTACCGCCCAACTCCTCGGGGACCGGCAAGGTGAGATAGCCGACCTCCTTCAGCTCATTGAAATCTTCGGTGAAGAATGTATTGTCGCGATCGTAACCCGGGGCGCGCCCGGCGCATCGCTCGAGCAGCGCGTCGGTCAGGACCGACATGCGTTGTCTGGTTTCGGGCCGGGTGATGGTTGCCATATCTGAGCTCTCCGCGTGATGGTGCGATGAGCGGCAGAAAGCGCACCACGCGCCTTCTCACGCTCGCCGCAAGGGAAGAGGTCGCGACGCGCCCCGGCATCTGGCCGGGCAGCCGTACCGGGACGACGACGCTCTCTCCGCTCACATCCTAATTGCGGAAAAAGGGCGTCGATGGCGACATTACTGCGGATATTTGGGTGAATCAACGCACACCGCCCCGCCCGCCGAAGGCGGTGCGGGGCGGAGACGGATGGGGTGGGATTCGAACCCACGGTACGCTATTAACGTACACACACTTTCCAGGCGTGCGCCTTAAACCACTCGGCCACCCATCCTAACTACCGGGAATTGGGAATTGGGAATCGGGAATCGGAGATACGAATCGGGAATCTGGATCCGGATCGATTAGCGCAGAGCGAAGAGCGAGAAGTATGCTCTCCTACAGCAAACGCTCCACAATCTCGATTCCCTATTCCCGACTCCCGATTCCCGAATTCTGAACGGACAGGGTGGGATTTGAACCCACGATACCGGGGTCACCGGTATGCCGGTTTTCGAGACCGGTGCCTTCAGCCACTCGGCCACCTGTCCTCGAGTGGTACAGACCTAGAATCCTAGCCCGCCCCAGAGGTCGAGTCAACGGAATCGCGACGCCCTCGAAAGAAGGTCGTCAACAATGCCGCACACTCGTCAGCCATTACCCCAGCGCGAACCTCCGGACGATGATTCAGCCGCCGGTGACGGAGCAGATCCTCCACCGATCCCGCCATCCCCGCCTTCTCGTCCCACGCCCCGAACACCACCCGCCCCACCCGCGCCAGAACGATCGCCCCCGCACACATCGCGCACGGCTCGAGCGTCACGTACAACGTGCAGTCGGAGAGTCGCCAGGCGCCGAGCGATTGGGACGCCGCGCGCATGACGAGCATCTCGGCATGCGCCGACGCGTCTCGCTCGGCGACGGTACGATTACCGGCCTGCGCGAGAACCGCACCCTCGCGGACGATTACCGCCCCGACCGGGACCTCTCCCGCATCCGCGGCTGCTCGCGCCTCCTCAAGCGCTAGGCGGATGAACTTCTCGTCGGTGACCGAGGCAGGCGAGGTCGGGTCCATGGCCACGAGTGAAAAGTGAATGACGCGGCCCCTAGGCCGCTGAACCAAATCGCGCAAAGTGCGCTGCGGCACTTCCAAATCGGAGCACCCGCCCGCCAATTTGAATCAATCCGCCGCCGACCGGCACCCGCTTCCCCCGATCAGACCGCACATGCTGCTCCGCCGACTCGCCTTCCTACTGATCGTTGCCACACCGCTGTTCGCCTGCAGCGATGACGATCCCGCCGGCCCCGGGGCCAAGCCCGATCGTGAGCTGCTGGATGGCGACTACACCTGTGCTGGCTTCGAGGCCTACACCATTGGAAACCAGGGACCCGGGCTATACGGCGGATCGTGCAGTGCCTATCTCAGTTTCGCGGCTCCCGCACTCGCCGACTCCGGGCGCACCTACCCGTTCACCGTGAGCACGGACAACTCGGTTTCCCGGCTCGACTATCCGGAGGGTGCAATCGCCTACGACTCCGCCACGGTGGTTGCAGTAGTCTCCTACCCGGGGTTCCCGCAGGACATCTACTCGGTGGCGGTCGACAACACGTTCACCTACTTCGAGCAGAAGCTGGTGTTCGACTTCTCCGGCGACGCGCAGATGGACACGCTCTGGCTGGTGTTCACGAACAGACGCTAGCCCGCGAGATCCACAAACAATCAGAGCCGGCCAATAACGAGGGCTCGATCCGAACAGCGCAATAACGAATCGCGAAATCAATCCACCGCTACCGTCCACTCCGTGTTCCCGATTCCCGATTCCCGATTCCCGATTTGCCTGCCCTACGCCACTCCAACCGCCTCCTCCGCCTTCACGAACGACAGCCCTCCGTCGGGTCCAACGCCGACAACGATGTGGTCTCCATCTCCGAATCGCCCTTCGAGGACCGCCATAGCCAGCGGGTTCTGAATCATCCGCTGAATGGCCCGCTTGAGCGGTCGCGCACCGAACACCGGATCGTACCCCTCCTCGGCGAGCAAGCGCTTCGCCTCCGGCGTCACCTCGATAGTGATCTTGCGGTCGGCCAGCAGCTGCTGCAGCCGCACGAGCTGAAGCTCCACGATGTGCTCGAGCTGCGCGCGGGTGAGCGGCTTGAAGAGGATGATGTCATCCACCCGGTTCAGGAACTCCGGCTTGAAGTGCTGGCGCAGCGCCTGCATAACAAGCCGATCCGCTGTCTCCGGGCTCGACTGCCCGTGCTCGAGAATGTGCTGGCTGCCGATGTTCGACGTCATGATGATCACGGTATTGCGGAAGTCCACCGTGCGCCCCTGTGAGTCCGTCAGGCGCCCGTCATCCAGAATCTGCAGCAGGATGTTGAACACGTCGGAGTGCGCCTTTTCGATCTCGTCGAAGAGGATGACCGAGTAGGGGCGGCGGCGCACCGCCTCGGTGAGCTGCCCGCCTTCGTCGTAACCGATGTAACCCGGCGGAGCGCCGATCATTCGCGCGACGGAGTGCTTCTCCATGTACTCCGACATGTCGATGCGCACCATTGCGTGCTCGTCGTCGAACAGAAACTCGGCCAGCGCGCGCGCGGTCTCGGTCTTGCCGACCCCGGTAGGACCGAGGAAGATGAAGGAGCCGATCGGACGGTTGGGATCCTGCAGGCCGGCGCGCGAACGGCGCACCGCATCCGACACAGCCTTTATGGCCTCATCCTGACCAACGACACGAGTGCCGAGTACGGATTCGAGTTTGGTCAGGCGCTCGCGCTCGCTCTCCATCATGCGCGTTACGGGGATGCCGGTCCACTTCGCCACCACCTCGGCGATGTCTTCCTCGGTAACCTCTTCCTTGAGGAACTGCGGGCGTCCGTGCCCAGCCGCCAGCTGCTGCTCGGCCTCACGCATCTGCTGCTCGAGGGAGGGGATGGTGCCATAACTGAGCTCCGCCGCCTTGCCCAGGTCGCCCTTGCGAGTGGCCTGCTCTGCTTCGATCCGCGCCTGCTCGATCTGCTGCTTGAGCTGCCCCACTCGGCCTAACGCTTCTTTTTCCTGCTGCCACTGCGCCTTCATCCCGGCCGACTGCTCGCGCAGCTCCGCGATCTCGCGCTCGAGAATCTCGCGCCGCTCAATGCTGGCCGGATCCTTTTCCTTCTGCAGCGCCTGGCGCTCTATCTCGAGCTGCACGATGCGCCGCTCCACCTCATCGATTACACTCGGCAGCGAGTCGATCTCGATGCGGAGCCGCGACGCCGATTCATCGATGAGATCAATGGCCTTGTCGGGCAGGAACCGGTCGCCGATGTAGCGGTGCGACAGCGTGGCGGCGGCAACGATGGCGCCGTCGGTGATGCGCACACCGTGGTGCGATTCGTACCGCTCCTTGAGCCCGCGCAGAATCGCGATCGTGTCCTCGACCGATGGCTCACCCACGAACACGGGCTGGAAGCGCCTCTCCAGCGCCGCATCCTTCTCGATGTGCTTGCGATACTCGTCGAGCGTGGTGGCGCCGACCATGCGCAGCTCTCCGCGCGCCAGCAATGGCTTGAGCATGTTCCCGGCATCCATCGCGCCTTCCGCCGCGCCGGCGCCGACCAGGGTGTGCAGCTCATCGATGAACACGATGAACTTCCCCTCGGATTCGGTGATCTCCTTGAGCACCGACTTGAACCGCTCCTCGAACTCGCCGCGGAACTTGGCGCCTGCGATGATCGCGCTCAGGTCTAGTGAGACCAGGCGCTTGTTCTTGAGCCCCTCCGGGACGTCGCCGTTAACGATGCGTTGCGCCAGCCCCTCGACTATTGCCGTCTTGCCCACGCCTGGCTCGCCCATCAGCACCGGGTTGTTCTTGGTGCGCCGGGATAGCACCTGCACCACGCGGCGGATCTCTTCGTCGCGGCCGATGACCGGATCGAGCTTGCCCTTGCGTGCAGCTTCGGTGAGGTCGCGGGTAAAGCGCTGGACAGCCTGGTACTGATCCTCTGGGGTTGTATCGGTCACGCGATGCGAGCCACGCACCGCCTGCAGTCCTTCCAGCAGCGCTTCGCGGCTCACGCCGGCGGTCTTGAGCAGCTGTTGGCTGTCGGTGCCGCGCACCGATGCAAGCGCGAGCAGCAGGTGCTCGGTGGATACGTAGGCGTCGCCGAGTTCTTTCGCGTCCTCCTCGGAGCGATCGATTACCTGATTGAGCTCGCGCGAAAGCGTCGGTTGCCCGCCGCCCGATTGGCGCGGGTAGCGCGCTATCTCCCGATCGACGCTTTCACTAAGCGTCGGAAGGCTGACTCCGAGCTTTTGGAGAACGGGCGCGACAATCCCCTC
The DNA here is from genome assembly GCA_964584905.1 of uncultured Gemmatimonadaceae bacterium. Classification (GTDB taxonomy): domain Bacteria; phylum Gemmatimonadota; class Gemmatimonadetes; order Gemmatimonadales; family Gemmatimonadaceae; genus JALZIF01. The sequence continues at coordinate 5,517 of CAZPCC010000070.1, forward strand.
GTCCTGCGACAGCAGAGCGCGGAGTAGATGAGCATCGTACACCACGGGATTGCCTGCGCGGCGCGCCAGGTTCAGCGCTTCGGAGATCGCCTCGGATGCTTTGACGGTGAGTCGGTCAGGATTGATCATTTACCTGCGAGGGGCCAGGGGCTAGGGGCTAGGGGCTGGGGGCTAGGGGCTAGGGCCAGGGGCCAGGGGCCAGGGACCTGCCGCTGAAACGACTTTCCACCTGCTAATGTTCCTTATCACGTGTCTCTAAATTCCTGTAGCTAAGAGATTTGCGATCAGGTCTCGTTGGTCAACCCCCTAACCCCTAACCCCTGGCCCCTAGCCCCTCGCCTTATGGCGGAGAGTTCTTCTCCGAGATGCTGCGCGCTGCCGTTTTGGCGTCCAGCGCCAGTTCACGCATGACCTGTCGGGCGGCAGTGGAGATCTCGTCGACGATGTTGCTCATTGTGGGATTGGGCACCGGCCGCTCCAGGTTGCGCTCACCGCGCCAGATGATCGAATCGTCGGACGTGCGGAGAAGGCGAGCCTCGAGTTTGACCGACGCATAGACGCTGTTATCGCGATTGACCTCCTCGAACTCCTTCACCGTTCCGCGCCATTCGTACTCGAACTGTTGGCGCGAAGCGGGGCCGTACACGGCCTCAGTACCAATCGGATCGCGGCGCAGGGTTTCCTCGGCAAGCATGCCGAGCATCTCGCCCAGGGGCAGCGCCCACTCCCGGCTTGGATAGGTACCATAGCCAGTCTCGCCAATTCGGTAGACGATCTGGTCTCCCCCATAAATACCGGGCGTTAGAAATCTCGAGATCGCGATGCTGCCCGGAAGAGGCCCGCTGGGAGGGTGTCCTAACGCCGACGAGTCGGGGGAAGGGGCCAATCGATACTGCTCCAGCGGCGGAAGCTTGTTGCGAAAGCAGCCGCCGACAGCGCCAGCCAGCAGAAGCACAGCGATGGCATTACGGGATCTATTCACGGCTGCGGTCCAACGGGTTTGCTGGGTGGGTCGCGCCTGCTGAGGAGGGCACTGGGATCGCGCTCCAGGCGCGCGGATAGTTTGGCGAGGTTGTCGCTCGCCCGGGCCAGATCTCGAACGATCGCTTCCACTCTTTCGCCGTTGTCGGTCGCCATCCGGAGTTCCGAGATGAGCTGCCGCATCTCTCCCAACGTGCGCTGCACATCCTGCTGTGACGAAGCCAGCTGAGGGGCCGCGGAACCAACCACCGTGTCGATGGCCATAACGAGCCGCTCGCTCCGGTCGAGCAGCACGGCCAGATGTTGTGTCGTCGTATCGAGACCGGTGACTATCCGGCCGGTGCCCACTCTCATCTCATTGATGAGCGAATCGAGGCCGGAGAAGCTGCGATCTATCCGGTCCCAGGGCGATCCTTCCGCAAGTCTTTCGACACCACCCATGAGCGTGTCGGCGCGGTCGAGGAACTGCGCCAGCCGGCTCATCGCGTCCTGGAACGACATGTTGTCCCGGCTCTGGATCGTGCCGCCGGGGGGGATGTCGGGCGCAGTTCCGGTACCGGCCACCAGGTTGAGATACGGCGCGCCTAGCAGGCCAACCTGATTGATCTCGGCCCTGGTGTCGGTCTGCACCGGCGTTTCATCTCGCACTCTGATATTGACGGCCACGCGCGTCGGATCGCGGCGATCCAGCTCGAGAGCGGTAATGCTGCCGACCAGCAAGCCGCCGTATCGCACCTCGTCGCCCAGATTGAGCCCCGGCACGGCGCGGAACGTGACTCGGTAGTCCTTGCCCGACCGGAAGAGCGCCGGATAGCGCGCCAGAGCTATCAGAGCTATCAGAACGAAGAACGTCGTTCCCAGGAACGCGAGTAGCCCCAGCCGCGATTGGCCGCGCTTCACGCCGCCCCCCGCCTGTCCAGCAGACGTGATACCACTTCGCTCGCGCTGTTGCGCACGGACTCCGGCGATCCGGACTCTACGATCCGGCCGCCGGCCATGACGAAGATCTGATGGGCGCGACCGAATGCGTAACGCGGGTCATGAGAAAAGATGAGCGTGCCGAATCCCTGCCCTGCCTGCAACCGCTCGAGCGTCCTGTCGAGCTCGGCCGCCGAATGGGCGTCGAGTCCCTGTGTCGGCTCATCGAGCATCAACACCGGCGGACGAAGCGCCAGCGCGCGGGCGAGCGCCACGCGCCGCTGCACATCGCGATCGAGCTGCCCGGGCACCAGTTCCGGATCGATTTTCAGGCCCACTTCGGACATTAGATAGGTAGCCGCCTCGCGAGCTTCGGACGCCGAGGCGGTGGTGTGCTCGAGAAGGGGGAGCTCCACGTTCTCCACGGCTCCCAGTCTGGAAATGAGTGCCGCGCCCGGAAATACGCAGCCGATCCGGGTCCGCATGCGCCGGAGGCGATCTTCGCTTTCCCCTCTGGCGTCGAACGTCTCGCCATCCACGATGACGGTACCACGCGAAGCGCGCTCGAGGCCGACCACGTGGCGCATGACCGTAGACTTGCCGGAATGGATGGGACCGAGCACCACCGTGGTGCGACCGCGGAGGCAAGCCAGCGTCACATCGAATATTCCAGGAGAATTCGCCGGACCGGTGAGCGAGCGCACCTCGAGAACGGGGATCATCAGGCAAACACCGGAATGAAGTAGAACATCGCGTTGATCACGGTGTCGGCGGCGAGCACGCCGAGAACAGTAAGGACAACGGCACGCGATGTCGCCGCTCCGATCGACTGCAAGTGCGCTTCGACACTGAGCCCTTCATCACAGGCAATCAGCGCAATCATGTACGCAAAGCATAGGCTCTTGATGAGTCCAATGAACAGATCCCGCAACTCGAACGCGGAGCGAAACTGATCGAAGTAGAATCTGGTACTGACGTCCAGGATTGCGATGCTTCCCAGCCAGCCCCCGAGAACGATGAGTGCGTCCGCAAGAATGGTAAGCCCGGGAACCGCGATGAGCAGCGCCGCGAGCTTGGGTGCAACCAGATACTTGACCGGGTTGAGTCCCATGGCGCGCAGAGCGTCGATCTCTCCGTTGGCACGCATCGTCGCCAGCTCGCCGGCGATTCCGGATGCGCTTCGAGTGACGACGAGCAGCGCAACCACGAGGGGACCCAGTTCGCGAGCAGCGAACCAACCGATAGCCTGAACGCTGAGCGCCTCTGCGCCGAACTGCGAAAGCTGCGAGGCGACCTGAAAAGTGGTGATGATACCGACGAGCAGGGAAGCGGGAACGATGAGCCGGAGCGCGCCCATGCCGAGCTGGTCGAACTCCCGAGCAATGCCGGTTCCCATCGCGGTTCGGCGTGAAAAGCTGAGCCACGCGACCCAGTAGCTGGCGGTGACGAGCAACTCCCACCTGTCCAGAAAGCGGCCACCTTCCCTCGCACTGAACGAGGAAGCGCTGCCGGTTGATCCGCCATCGTCGTCGGTACTGGGAACAAAGATCGAGGTCACGCGTGCTTGACGCGGTCGAGGTCCATGGGATACACTCGGCGTCCAATGAGCAAATTGCTACCGGTCCTGGCTATGACCGCCTGCCTCACGGCTCTGGCGTGCGATCGCTCGACCGATCTGGCGGGCATGAGTGAAGCGCAATTCGCTTCGACGATGGCGGATCTTCGCCGGATCCAGCTCAACCCGGCGCTGGACAGCGCGGCCAGGACGATCGCACGCCGCGAAGTGTTGCAAGAGCGAGACCTTACACCCGAGGCGCTCGAGGCGGCAGCTCGCGCTCTGGCGCGCGATGTCAGGCGCTCGACTGAGGTTTGGTCGCGAATCGATTCGCTGGCGGCGGGGGATACGGCCTCGAGTATCGGGGGATCGGAAGAGCCGGACACCGGGCAATAAGGGGCTGATGCGAACGGCGCGGGTGCAATGAATTGCACCCGCGCCGCGTGTTCCTCGCGAAACGAGGTTTGCTCACTTCGTGACGAGCATCTTTTTCGCGAACACCTTGCCGTCGACCTCGATCTTGTACAAGTACACGCCGCTCGCAACCTCCTGCGACGTGTTCAGATACTTGCCGTTCCAGAACGCGGTGAAGCTTCCACATGGAAGCGACAGGTTCTGTATGGGTTCGCCGGGTGCCGGGTCGCCCTGCAGGATCGGCACTGAAACGAGCTGCCCGATCATGTTGTAAACCCGCAGGTTGACACGGTGCAAGCGCCCAACTTCCGAACACGTGGGAGGATCTCCTATCGTGAACGGGATCGTGGTCGTAGGATTGAACGGGTTCGGGTAGTTCTGTCCGAGCTCGAATCCGGGTTTACGTTCACGGGCAGGAGGGTTCGCAGAACCTTCCTGCGCATCCACACTACTCGGCGCGAACGCCCCCAAGGCGAGCACGGACAACGCCAGTGCTGCCCAACCGTGCTTCATTGCCTTCTCCGACTGACAAAAAGGGTTCTGGGACGCGCTCCTGATGGTGGGTGTCCGAAACCAACTGTTCAGCGCGAACATACGATCCCGCTCGAAAGCTGTCAAGCAACTTCCGGGCGAACCCCCGCGCGAAAAGCCTCACACAATACACGACCGTCGTCGCGACGTTCCGTAATGCCCGTCCGATCGCAGTATTCAAGGAACGGAATCAGAAACTTCCGGCTGATTCCGAGCAAATCCCGAAGCTCCTGCGGCGCATAGCTTCGGCCACCATCCATTCCGCGGCGCAACGTCTCTGTCATCACTGACAACGCGCCGGGATCGTAGAACCGGTCCGGCGCGACCTGAACGGCCTGCCCGTTGCGCTCATGGAACTTCAGGATGGAAAAAGCGTGCGAGGAGATCTCGTCGACCAACTCGGCTACGCTCGGCGGCTCTCGTCCGCCATGGCGGAGTGCGTCCAGCAGGCGCTCACCGGCCACCCGTTGGTCACCCGCCAGGGCCGGCTTCCACCCGGATCGCCACGCCAGCGCGCCAGCCAATTGCAGTCGGCCGGCCTCAGCGGCCCGCCTCAGCACCTCTTCGACGATCTCGCTGGCCCCACCGATGCGCATACGCAGCTCCTGCACCGGAATGCCCGGCTCCAGGGGATGCCCATCGTGAAAATGGTCGACTATCCGGACCGCGGTGTCGACGGCGGTGGCCAGCACCGCGCCGGCCACGAGCCGGCTCCCGAGCATAACGACTGCCGGAGCGGCACCCTCGATCAGCACCGCCGCGGTTGCCGGCGACACGCCGAACCGCACCGGCACCTCCGCGCCAGGCACGCCGGTGAGCCCGGAATCACGCACCATCGCTTCGAGGCGGTCAGGGAGCGATACCGCCAGCCCGGTGAGGCGCTGACGACGGCGAAGCGGTGCGGGATCGACGACGATCCCGCCGCCGATGGTTCGGACCGGTGAAAAGGCGCGGAGCACGAATCGATCGCCAGCGCGAGCGACCACCGGCGTATCGACGACCACGCGAGCCAGCGCACGATCGCCTGGGGCGAGTGCGCCGCCCGCTGTAATGATGCGCGCGCCGACCTCGATCGTCCCCAGGTGAAAGCGCACCGCCGTCCGCGGACCTAACGTCACATCAGCCGCCGCGCTCAACGCCACCTCGGCATGCAGGCGGCTCGCCTCGTGCCACGCCCTGTCGGTGACCAGAACCGTGCCACGCCCCACTACCGCCAGGTCCACGCCGGCCAGAGCCACCGCCACCCGCATGCCGGGCGTGGCAGCCGGTATCGCCGCTCCGTGGGATTGCAGCCCGCGAACGCGAGCCACCGACGTACCGGGACGGATGTACACCGCTGCATCACGCTCGAGCGTGCCGCTCCACACCGTGCCAGTCACCACGGTTCCGGTACCGCGAACCGTGAAAGCCCGGTCAACCGGCATTCGGAACAGATCATCGGCATCCCGAACCGGACGCGCGCGCACCGCCGCCGCGATCGCCTGACGAAGCTCACCCATTCCCCGCCCCGTGACGCTCGACGTGGCGACCACCGGCGCGCCTTCCAGCGGCGTTCCGCCGGTGAGCGCGGCCACATCCTCGCGCACCATTGCCAGCCACTCCTCATCGACGAGATCGGCCTTGGTCAGCGCGACGACGCCCCCCGACACGCCAAGCAGCGAGAGGATGAGCAGGTGCTCGCGCGTTTGCGGCATCACTCCTTCATCGGCGGCGACGACCAGAAGTGCCAGGTCGACTCCGGTGGCACCGGCCAGCATGTTGCGCACGAACGCCTCGTGGCCCGGAACGTCCACCACGCCGACTGGCGGCAGCCCATCGATCCGCAATGGAGCGAAACCCAGATCGATGGTGATGCCGCGGCGCTTCTCGTCAGGCAGGCGGTCGGTGTCGACGCCGGTCAATACGCGAACCAGCGCGGTTTTGCCGTGATCGACGTGACCGGCGGTGCCGAGAATCATGCGGGCTCCGCGACGCGAGCCGACCACCCGCCGTGCTCCCACACGGTGAACGCGCGCAGCGGACGCTCATCTTCCAGGTGCTGGCGCACGAACTCGCGGAGCAGTCGCTGGTGCGCGCGCGCGTCCGCCGCGGAGAGCGGCGGAACGGGTGCATCGGCTAGCCAGGCGGCGAGGCTCTTTCGAGCGGCGGCGGGAAAGCGGCGTGTTTGACCCACGCGCGATGCGCAGCGCGGGCACATCGCTCCCCCCGCCTCGTGCGCGAAGGCGACGTCGTCGTCAGGCGGCAAGCTGGTGTGGCAGCCCGAGCACTCGGCCAGGGCGGGCTCGAATCCCAATGCGGCGAGCACGCGCCAGGCACCGGAGAGCGCCGCCGTGGTCGTGAATGAAACGGGCGCCTCGGCAAGCGCATCCAGTGAATCAGCGAGCACGGAATACAATGCTCCCACCGGATCGTCGGTGGAGAACCGTAGCGACAGCTCGGCGAGCACGGCGGCTCCGGTGAACCGCTCGAGGTCCTGTCCCAGCGCCGGCCTTGCGTGCGTCAGATCGAAGGCAGCCAGCGTGTGGAGATCGCGCCCATCCTTGATCAGCAGGTGAGCAACGCCGTCGGCAAACAAATCGAGCGCGCTACCGAACCGGCTCCTGGGCCTGCGCGCCCCACGAGCGACCGCAGACACAACCCCAGCCTCGCGCGTGGCCAATCGCACGATCCGCGACGATTCGGAGTAGTTGAAAATGTGCAGAACGACCGCATCGCTCGCCAGTTGACGCATGGTGAGAAAGATAAGGACGGGAATTGCTGGATTGTTGATCGGGAATCGGGAATCGGGAATCGGGAATCGGGGAAGCGAACAGTACTCGAAGCCATGAACACATCCGCGCAGCGTTTGGACGATTCCGGGTTGTTCGACTCCCGATTCCCGATTCCCTATTCCCTATTCCCGAATCCCGCCCTCACCCCGACACTGAAACCCCGTCCCGGTGCGTCGAAGCCGAAGACCGATTGGTAGTCGGCATCGAGGGCGTTCTCCAGGCGCATCATGGCTGAGAGATCCAGCGCGCTCCACTGGAATGGCAGATTGTAATCGGCGAAGATATTCACAGTGGTGAATGGATCGAGGAGCACGAAGCCGCTGCTCCCGAAATCGTAGTCCGTGCGCTCACCGGTGTAGTGCGATTCCGCGCCGAGCAGGAGTCGCGTAGTAGCGCGGTAGGCGGCGGAGATCGATCCAAGCCATTCGGCCCGGCGAAGCAGCGGCCCGCCCACCACCAGGGTGCCGGAAGCGCCGAAACCTTCATCGGTCACCTCGGTGCGCACTCTTGTTATGCTCGCCGACAGATCGAGTCCCGGCCGCGGTGCCAGCGCGGCTTCGAGCTCCACTCCGCGCGCTGTCGCCGCGGCGACGTTTGCGTAGTTGGGAGTGGTGAGGTCCTGTGCGCGGTCGACGAACCGGTACTGGATGAGATCACGGAATCGTTGATCGAAATACCGGGCGCCGATCGTCAGGCGGTGGCCGAGGTAATGTTCGAGACCTGCTTCCCACGTGCGCGTGCGCTCCGGCTGCAGCGACGGATCACCAAGCGAGAACGATGTCGGAAAGACCTCGCTGAACGAGGGCTCCTTGAACGCCGAGCCCCACGACGCGCGGAGCACCGTCGCCCGGGCGAGTGATGCCCGCGCCGCTATCCGGCCGGTGCGGAATACGCCGAACCGCGAGTTGTCGTCGATCCGCGCACCTAACGCCAACTGCAGCCTCTCGACCGGGGCGGCCAGCAGCTCGCCGTACGCCGCGCGCGTCTCCCGCGACTCGTTGAAATGGGTGGGGTCGAGCTCGAAGGTGCCGAAGGTTGACGTGCCGTCGGAGATCTCGCGCTGCCGCTCATACGCCGCCCCCAGACTCAGCCGCGTCGCTGCCGCCAGCTCCATCGACGCACGCACATCCGCACCCCGGCGGTACGAGCGCGTGTCGGTCTGGTAGTAGTACTCGCTGGAATCGCCCGGACTATCCGGGGAATTGGCAGATCGGCGATCCAGCGCCGAATGTGAAAGGAGGAGCCGCAGGTCGGCGCGCGACCCCAACAGAGCGGTACCTTCGACGCCGAGTACATCGCGCAACTCACGCGTGAACTGGTTGCTGTCGACCGGTACACCGGAGCCGTCAGTAGGGAACTCGAACCTGCCGGCCGACCGGCGAGCCGTAAGGCGAAGTGAGGCGCTCTCGCCAACCAGTCCCGCCGATCCGCCTGCGGCGCTCGCCCGATGATCGTTGTTGAACGGCAGAATCCCGCTCGACACGCGATGCGAGGCCGAAACCGCATAACCAGCGGTGCCGTTTCCACCCTCGACCGACAGTTCGCCATTCCGCGAGCCGAACGAGCCAGACTGGGCGACGCCGGTGGCCCGCAATCCCTGCCGCCCACGATTCGTGATGATGTGAATCACTCCGCTCACCGCATCGGAGCCGAACAGCACGCTCGCCGGCCCGCGCACGATCTCGATCCGGTCCACGTCGGCAATTCCGAGGTGCGCCACATCCATGTCACCTCCGGGCTCGTTGACCGGTACGCCGTCGATGAGCACCTTCACGTAGTCGCGCTCGCCACCGCGCACGAAGAGGGACGTAGTAGATCCAAAGGATCCGGATCGCGCGACGTTCACTCCCGGAACGCCGCGTAGCGCGTCGGCGAGCGAAGTCACTCCACGCTCGCGCAGCGTACGTCCGTTGAGGACGGTGGTCACGGCCGGCGCCTGGCTACGATCCACTGGCGTGGCAGCCGCGCTGATCACGACATCCTTCAGGCGCACCGTATCCCGCGCTTCCTGCGACCCCGCTGGAAGAGCGAGCACGATCGAAGCGACGACGACAGTTGCGCGTACCATGAAAGCACCTGCTGAGGAATGAGAAATCGACACGTTATGGCGACGAACGAGACTCATGGCGTTCGTCGGGACCGGCGAAGCGGCAGGAGCGCCGGAGCACCCACTGCCGGATCGCGCAGGACGACGAGCGGCCACTCGTACACACGCTCGAGAACGGCTCCCTGCATGACCTCTGATGGAGAACCGTGCGCAACCACACGGCCCTCACCTAACAGCACGATCGACGTGGCGAACCGGGCGATGAGATTGAGCTGGTGGCTCACGACCATCACCGCCATTCCATCGGCGGCCAGTTCGGCGAACAGCTCGAACATCGCCATCTCGTGCGCTACATCGAGAAACGTGGTGGGCTCATCGAGAACGATCGCTTCACCGCCCTGCGCCAGTGCGCGCGCGAGGCGGGTGCGCTGCCATTCGCCGCCGGACAGCTCGGCTGTGCTCCTGCCAGCCAGATGGCTCATACCGGAGCGATCGATGGCGCGACGGACGAGCTCATCATCGGCAGGAGCACGCGCCCCCCATTGCCCTTCGTGGGGAAAGCGGCCGAGCGCCACGAACTCGCGCACAGGGAGCGCGAACGTCGCCTCTTCGCGCTGAGGGACGATCGCCAGGCGCCTGGCGAGTGTCCGCCTGTCGACATCGTTGATCGGCGTACCGTCGATCGTGATCCGTCCCGACTCCAGTGGCTGGCGGCGAAGCAAGGCGCGAACGAGGGTGCTCTTGCCGCTTCCGTTCGGCCCGACGACCGCCGTCACCTGCCCTCGCGGGACCGCGAACGAAACATCGTCCACCGCCGGACCAGGCGCGCGCCGATAGCGGATCCGCACGGCTTCGAAGGCAATCATGCGCGGCGGGCCAGCTGTACGAGGAAGAAGGGCACGCCGATCAGCGCGGTTATCGCTCCCAGGGGCAGTTCCGAAGGAGGACGCAACGTGCGCGCGGCGATGTCGGCGCCGACGACGAGTATGCCTCCAGCCAGCGCCGCGCCAATGAGCAGTGGCCGGTGACGTCGCACGCCGGCGCGACGAACCAGGTGCGGCACCACCAGCCCCACAAAACCGATCAGTCCCGCGGCGGCAACGGTCGCAGCTGCCAACAGCGATGCGATGCCGAAGATCCGGCTAGCCGCGCGATCGACATCCAGTCCGAGCGCGGCCGCCGGCTCCTCGCCCAGCGCGAGCACGTCGATCTCACGCCCGCGCCAGACGAGCAGCCCACCGCCGACTGTGACGTAGAGCGCCAGCCAGCCGACGGTAGACCACTGGGCGTCCGATACGGAGCCCATCATCCACCACAACGCCCCGCGAACCGTGTCAGGGGGCGCGTTGGCCAGCACGACCATGATCGCGGCGTTTGCGAAAGCCCCGATGATCACACCGGCCATGAGCAGGACGCGGGGATCGGACCCCCCACCGGCGGCGCGCGCGACGGTCAGCGCCGCTCCGACAGCACCTAACGCCCCGACGAACGCGGCCAGCGGCAGCAGTGCCCCGGCCACCCACCCCATGGCGACCGCCAGTACGGCTCCTACCGCCGCGCCGCCCGATACCCCTAACAGGTACGGCTCGGCGAGCGGATTGCGCAGCGTGCCTTGCAAGGCGGCGCCGGCCATCCCCAGCCCCGCGCCAACCAGCATCGCCAGCAATGCTCGGGGGAGCCGTAGCGACCGTACGATGGCGACGACTTCGGGCGCGGCCTCACCACGCAGGCCGGCAAGCACTTCGCCAGGTGACAGGGGAACGCTTCCCATTCCGATCGCCAGGATCAGCAATGTTAGGAGCCCGATTCCAAGGGCGGGCCAGAGTAGACGGGAATCGGGAATTGGGAATCGGGAAATGGGGTCATCCCGATCCTGCGGCGGCGGTGATTTCGTCATGGCGTCGGCTCCGCCGGGTGCAGCAGATGCGCGAGGTGCGCGGCGGCGGCACCGAGCATCACCGAAGGACGGCCGACCAGATTGGTGTCGACGACGGCTATGTCGCCTTCGCGTACAGCGCGCACCGCCTGCCACCGCGGATCGCGCCGCAATTCCGCTGTATTCACCGGACCAGCCAGGATGAAGTCGGGATCGCGCCTGACGACATCTTCCAGCGAGACAGGCGGTGAAACGGCCGGAAACTCGCCATACACGTTTTCCGCGCCGGCAATCTCCAGCAGCTCGTTCATGTAGCTGCCGCCCCCTATGGTGATCAGGGGCCGGTTCCAGATGTGCCAGAACACGCGGGGTCTGGGGAGTGCGGCAGTCGCCGAGCGCACGCTGTCGAGGGTGAACGTGATGGCCCTGGCGAGGGAGTCGGCACGGGTCTGCTGGCCGGCGAGTGCTCCCAGCAGCCGCGTTGCGCGAACGAGATGCGCTATACGGTCTATCTTGAGAGCGAGCACGGGCACACCGGCGGCGCTTAGACGATCCGCGGCAGCGCGGTTGTCTTCGCTGCCGTAGAGCACGACGAGATCGGGACGGCGCGCGAGCACCTCTTCGACATTGGGTCGCAGCCCGGGTCCGACCGAGGGGAGCGCTCGCGCCTCGACCGGCCACTGATCCCATTCGCTCCGGCCGACCACCGCGCCGCCGGCACCGAGCGCGAACAGCAGTTCGGTCGTCGTCGGGTTGAGCGAGACGATGCGCTGCCTGGGTGCGCCCGCGGTGTCGATGAGCACTCCGAAATCGTCTCGCGCCGTGGCATCTCCCGCCGGCGCGCGATCCCGAGCGCACGCCAGAGTGGCGAGAGCGACGCAAACGACCATTGCCAGGCGAAACGAAAAACGCGGCATCCGTCCTTGTGGGCTGGATGTCCGCGATGTGAGTGCCGTCGTTTAGAGACGCACGCGGCCACCAGCCCCTCTGCCCGAGGACTGAGTTGGCGCGAGCGACGGTCGTCTCCTGGCTTCGAGCCGCGACCGCCCGCCTTCCCGACGTCCCAATGTCAGTGGCCTGGTGAGCGCGCGTTATGCTCGTTACAGTGGCGGGACCGCGCCGGAATCACACCGGCTTCCGTTACCGCCGTTCGCTCTGAGTTGTGGTCAGAACCTACTGCGGCCGCTCGCCATCGGCAAGCGCCCGAGCGAGCGCGCTCTTGAGCGCGGCGCGACGAGCGATGAACTTCTCTCGCATCTCCCGGTCGTCCGCCGGGGTGCGTTCGAACTCGCGGTCGAGCGCGGCGATCTCGCGCGCCAGCACATCCGCGGAGCGCGGAACGGGCGGCATGCCGGCGGGCGATACGCCAATGCCGGCGCCCCGCCGGCTGAACGACCGCGCCAGAGCGATGAGCATCGCCGCCATGATCACGACGAGCACCACGGCCACATACATCGTGCGGCGTGATTGGGCGAGCGCCGGCAGCAGAACGCGTATCTCCGATCCGGCGGCAACATTGGTCGCCTCGAAACGGCGTAGCTCCTGCCCTTCCACGGTGACCGATGGCGATGCCGAAAGCCCCGCTCCCTCCACCCGCACGGCCGGATCCTCTAGCAACACCTCCAGCGTCGCAACCGCCGAATCGAGCGCGATGCGCAACGGAAAAGCGTCCGCCGGGACTTGATAGGCAAGCGAGAACTGCTTGAGTCCCGGGGCCATTGGCGCGACGACATGCAACTGGCCGTGTTCCACGCGGACGGCCTCCTGGGGGACGTCCCCCTCGCCAATGCGGAAGCCGGTCGCTCCTGCTGGAATTCTTCCGGACCACGTCGGCTGCTCGTCGTCAGGCGAGATGAGCGTGCGGTCCGATTGATTGGCGAGCTCGTAGACCTCCACCACGCGGCGGCTGCCATCCTCTCCGGCACTCGAGACGACGATGTGCCGCCCAGCCACGGCCAGCGGAATGCCGGACGAGGCGGTGTCGTACACAATGAGTTCCGCTTCGTCCTCGCTCGCCCCGGCCGGAGGTATCGGTGGGGAGAAGTATGCGATGCCGTGATGATGGGCCGACACGAAATAGATCGTGCGCTGGTCTCCGACCTGCCGGTACGGTATGCGATAGGCACCCGCCGCACCCGAGCGGGTCGAGTCCACCGGGCCGGCGGTGTCGCTGGCAACGCGGTGGAGGACGATCCAAACGCCCGCGACTCCGCGCAGCGTATCGCCGGCTGGCTGCACTACGCGTCCGGCGATTACACGTGGACCATCGTCAGGCTGCAGATCCGGCGATTGCGCCTGCGCCATGGTCGCGAAGCCGAGCAGCACCGCAATGCACAAGCGGCCGCCAACGGCGGCCGCCACCTCGCGCCCACGCGGCGCGCGCTGCCTCGAAGCGATCACGGACTGAACTTCCCGAAATCCTCGGGCCGCATGCGGCGCAGGTACTCCTTCAATTCCTCACCGGTCATGCGTAGCTCGCGGCCTTCGACATCCTCCTCCGCCGAGGGTGTGAGCTCGGCCGAGAACGATTCCTCCTCGCCGTCCTCGTCGGCTTCCTGCAACGAAATGTCGGTGAGCAGCGACTCCTGGGCGAAGATAGGCGTCTCGAGCCGAAGCGCGATCGCAATGCTGTCCGATGGGCGCGCATCGACCTGGATGGTCTCATCCCCACGATTGATGTGCAGTTCGGCGAAGTATGTGTTCTCCTTCACCTGCGTGATCTGAACACGGCGCAGCGATCCACCGAGTCCGGTGATCAGGCGCTTGCAGAGATCATGGGTGAGCGGCCGCGGAGGACGCACACCCTTGATCTCCATCATGATCGACTCGGCCTCAGGCTGCCCGATCCAGATCGGAAGCAGCCGGCTGCCATCCTTCTCGCGGAGGATCACGACGTACGAGTTCGTCGAGCTGTCGAGCCCGAGCTTTTCCACAGTGACTTCGATCATCCGTGTGCGGCCTCCGGCCCTGCGCCGGCTGTCAGGTACCCATGTCCCATGAAGCGAGATACTTCTTCTGCTCGGCGGTCAGCACATCCACCTGCGCACCCATTGCACTGAGCTTGAGCCGCGCTATCTCGCGATCGATCTCCTCCGGTACGCGGTGCACCGCCTTGGAGAGCGACTGAGCGTTCTTTACCAGATACTCTGCTCCGAGCGATTGGTTCGCAAAGCTCATGTCCATCACCGAGGCGGGATGCCCCTCGGCGGCAGCCAGATTGATCAATCGCCCTTCGCCAAGCACGAAAACGCGTTTGCCGGCGACGGTGTACTCGTCGACAAACTCCTTGACCGAACGGGGCTCGCCGCTGGCGATCTTGCCCAGCCCCTGGAGGTCGAGCTCGACGTTGAAGTGCCCCGAATTGCAGACGACCGCCCCGTCCTTCATCGCCTTGAAGTGCTCGGTGCGGATGACGTTGATGTTGCCGGTGAGGGTGCAGAAGATGTCGCCGATCGCTGCCGCCTCCTTCATGGTCATAACGCGGAAGCCGTCCATCAGGGCCTCGAGCGCCTTGAGCGGGTCGATCTCGGTGACGATGACGTTGGCACCGGCGCCACGCGCACGGCTGGCCACGCCACGACCGCACCAGCCGTAACCCGCCACCACGAAGTTCGAGCCGGCGAGCAGCAGATTGGTCGCCCTGATTATGCCGTCGAGCGTGGACTGGCCGGTGCCGTACCGGTTGTCGAAGAGATGCTTGGTGAACGAATCGTTCACTGAGATCACGGGAAACGCGAGCACGCCATCGGCCGCCATCGCCTTTAGCCGGATCACGCCGGTGGTGGTTTCCTCGGTGCTGCCGATCACCCTCTCGATGAGCGCCTTACGAGCCCTGGCATCGAGCGATTCGACCCACTTGCGCACCGGCGGCGACAGATCGTCGAGCCGGTTGAGTGCAATCATGTGGAGGGCTCCGACTACGTCGGCGCCATCATCCATCGTTATGTCGGCCTCGTGTGCGAGCGCGTCGCGAATGTGCTCGTAGTAGGTCTCGTCGTTCTCGCCCTTGACCGCGTAGACCTTAATGCCGTGATCGGCGACCAGGTGCGCGGCGACATCGTCCTGCGTGGAGAGCGGATTGGAGGCACAGAGCGCCACATCGGCGCCGCCGGCCTTGAGCGTGATCATGAGATTGGCGGTCTCGGTGGTCACGTGCAGACACGCGGCGACGCGTTTGCCCGCGAGAGGCATTTCCTTCGTGAAGCGTTCACGGATCTGGCGCAGGACGGGCATGGAGCGCTCGGCCCACTCGGTGCGGAGCTTCCCCTGCCCGGCGAGAGACAGATCCTTCACATCGTGAGGGCGAGCGGCCGAGGCGCGCTCGGTTCGGACGGTGGTCGTCATGACGAAAGTTCGGTAAAGGTCAACGCGCTGCGCGACGGAGCGCGTCGGCGCGATCGGTTTGTTCCCAGGAGAACAGCGTGTACTCCCCTGCGCCGCTGGTCTGGCGTTGTGGCGCACGTCCAAAATGGCCGTACGCGGCGGTCTGGCGATAGATAGGCTTCTGCAGGTCGAGCGCGGCGATGATTGCGCGAGGCGTCAGGGTAAAGACCTCGCGCACGGCGCGTTCGATGCTGCATTCCTCCACCTCGCCGGTTCCGAAAGTCTCGACCATGACCGAGACGGGTTCGGCGACGCCAATGGCGTAGGCGAGCTGCACTTCACATTTGCGGGCGAGGCCGGCGGCGATGATCGTCTTGGCGACCCAGCGCGCAGCGTAGGCGGCCGAACGGTCGACCTTCGTGGGATCCTTTCCGGAAAAGGCACCGCCACCGTGGCGTCCCATTCCGCCATAGGTATCGACGATGATCTTGCGCCCGGTGAGCCCGGCATCGCCCTGTGGTCCCCCTGTAACGAAACGGCCGGTGGGATTGATGTGGGTGATCAGCGTTTTCGGATCGAACAACTCGGGCGGCAACGACGGGAAAATGACCTGTTCCTTCACCGCCTGATGGAGCTCTGCATTACCCACGCTCTCGGCGTGCTGCGTCGAAACGACAACGGTGGTAACGCGCACGGGCCGCCCGTTTTCGTACTGAACCGTGACCTGCGACTTTCCATCCGGCCTGAGCCAGGGCAGCGAGCCGTCATGCCGGCATGTGGCGAGCTGCTTCGTTATGCGGTGCGCGAGCTGGATCGGCATCGGCATCAATTCGGGCGTCTCGTCGGAGGCGTATCCGAACATCATTCCCTGATCGCCGGCGCCTCCGGTATCCACACCCTGGCTGATGTCGCGAGACTGCCGGTCGATGGTGCTCATCACCGCGCAGGTGTTCGAGTCGAAGCCATAGGTCGCATCGGTGTAGCCAATGCGCTCGATGGTGCTGCGAACGACTTCCGGAAAATGGACGTACGTCTCGGTCGTGATCTCGCCAGCGATGCAGGCAAGTCCGGTCGTAACCATCGTCTCGCAGGCGACGCGGGCGACCGAGTCCTTTTCCAGAATGGCGTCGAGGATGGCATCGGAGATCTGGTCGGCGATCTTGTCCGGATGTCCCTCTGTAACTGACTCGGAAGTAAAGAGATAGGAGCTCGCCACGCAGTGATCCTGCCGCCTTGCGTGCGGCATTGAGATATGAAATGATCCGCTGCCGGGCTGGCTAGCGTATCCAACGAAAGAGGGCGGTGCGACCTTCCCGCGATCGCGCGGCGCCACCGCGCCACCCGAGCACGCGCCAAGGCGCATCGCCCGCCGTCGAAAGCCGAAATCGGACGAATTTTTAACGTTACTGGATGATACGCCGCCCCTGTGGGGCGGGCAACCCGCTATTCGAGCAGACCGGCGTCTCCAACCTCGGCTATCAGGCTGGCGCGAAGAATGGCCTCGGCTTCCGGCGCCGTATCGACCTCGAGCGCCTTTCGCACGGCGGTCTCGGCGTGACTGACGCAGATTCCGCGAATGAGCCGCTTGATGACCGGCACCGATCGCGGTGCCACGCTTAGCTCCCTGATTCCGAGGCCAACCAGCGTATAGGCGGTTAGCGGATGAGAAGCCATCTCCCCGCAGACGCCGACCTCTATTCCATGGCTGATCCCCACTTCGACGACGCGGCGAATGAGGCGTAACACGCTCGGGTGCATCGGCGTAAATCGTGACGCAAGATTCACGTTTCCGCGGTCGACGGCGAGCGTGTACTGCACGAGGTCGTTGGTGCCGACGCTGAAGAAAGACACCAGCGGCGCGAGCCGGTCGACAATCAACGCTGCCGCAGGCGTCTCGACCATGACGCCGAGTGGAACGTCACCCCGATACGGCAAGCCGGCCGCCTCCAGCTCGGCAGCGGACTCGCGCAACAGTGCCAGCGTCTCGCGCACCTCGCTGACCGTCACGATCAACGGCAGCAGAATCCTGACGTCGCCATGTACCGCGGTCCGGAGCAACGCGCGCAGCTGCACCTTGAACAGAGCAGGCTGATCGAGACACATGCGGATCGCCCGCCATCCCAGGAAAGGATTGGCTTCCTGCGGGAATCCGCCGACCGGGAGCTTGTCACCGCCGATGTCGAACGTCCGAATGATGACCGGCTGGCCGGCGAACGCCTCGACGACGCGACGATAGGCGCGATACTGCTCCTCCTCGTCAGGCATCTGCGCGCGGCCGAGCACCAGGAATTCGGTCCGCATCAGCCCCACGCCACGCGCGCCGCTGCGTGCGGCGCGCTCCGCTTCGTCCGGCACGTCGACGTTGGCGAGCAGCACGACGTCCACCCCATCGACCGATACCGCATCGGCGGTGGCGAGCAGGGCGAGGTCGATCGTCCGCTCCGCTTCCAGCCGCTCGCGGTCGCGGTAGATCGCCAGTTCGGCGTCGGTGGGGTTGACGTAGACCGTTCCGGCGCTGCCATCGAGAATCACCAGCTCGCCACCGGTCAGCCGGTCGGTAGCATCGCGCAGGCCGACGACGGCGGGAATGCCGAGCGAGCGGGCGAGAATTGCGACGTGCGACGTGCGCGTGCCTACATCGGTAGCGATCGCCGTTATGCTCGAACGCTCGAGCTGTACCGTCAGGCTCGGCGTCAGGTCGTGCGAGACGAGGACCACCGGCTGGCCCGGGGGTATGTCGAGCGGATCGTGATCCTGCAATCCCAGCAGGATCGACAGCATGCGGATTTCGAGATCGAGTATGTCGCCCACGCGCTCCCGCAGATAGGAGTCCGTCGCGCGCGCGTACCGATGCCGCCAATCGGCCATGTGCTGGTGGAATGCCTGCTCGGCGCCGACGTTATGCCGGATGAGCGACTCCACTTCCTGGAGCATGACCGGATCGTCGAGCAGCATCTGCTGCACTTCGAAAATTGCCGCCTCGGTGGGCCCGGCACGCTCTTCGACCCTCCGCCGCACCTGTTCGAGCCGCTGCCGCGCCTCCCCTCGCGCGGCATGGAAGCGCGCGATCTCCCTCTCGACGTCGTCGTCGGGGATGATCGCGTGCGGCACTTCGGGCACCTCCCAAAGGAGAAGCCGCACCGGCCCGATGGCGATTCCAGGCGAGGCGGAGATACCAGTGAGAGTTCGCTCCACTAGATCTCCCCGAACTTTCGCGCGATCAGAGCGGCGATGGCCTCGACGGCCTGATCGGCGTCCAGGCCATCGGCTCGCACGATAAGCGTTGCGCCGCACTCGGCTGCGAGCATCATGACGCCCATGATACTCTTGCCGTTCACCTCCAGGTCGTCACGGACCACCGTGATCTCGCAGCGGAATTTGCTGGCCAGCTTGACGATCTCAGCCGCCGGACGCGCGTGAAGGCCGTTCTTGTTGATGATCTGCACTTCGCGTTCGGTGGTCATCGCAGGACGGAGATGAGTGCGAGCCCGGCCAGCGCGACAAGCGCCACACGCCAACCCTCGACCCGTCCCTGAATACGGACGAGAAACGCGCCGATGGCGAGCGCGACGACGGTCGTCGCGGCAAGTGGAAGATGCGCCGGTCCAACGGACCCGGCGAGAAGTACCGGCAGCGCAGCGCCGCCGACGAGTGCCACGACCCGGCCAAGATAGACCGGCCCCTGCCTCAATGGCGCGGCGTTGAGCGCTCCGGCTACACGCATCCCGGACCGCCAACCCGCCCAGAACCCCCACCCGCGAAGTCCCAGGTGCCCCACATTGTAGAGCAGAAGGAAAATGAGCAAGACCGCGCCAGGCGAGGCGCCCAACGCGTAGGCCAGCAGTGACACGGACGAGCAGAGCGGAAGCCAGCGCGCCCACACCAACCTGTCGCCTACGCTTCCAAGCGGTCCGCACATGGCGGTGCGAAAGCGCTCGAGCTGGAGGGGAGGCACCCGCTCGAGCTCGGCCCGGGCAAGCGCGCCGATGGCGAGCGAGGCGAAATAGGGATGCGAATTGAAGTATCGCGACTGGCGCGCCAGCGCCTGACGATACGCCTCGCTGCCGGGACCCCCGGGCAGGCGCCGGAGCGCCGGCTCTACGCAGAAGCCGATCCCCGGGCCGAGCAAAAGCTCGTAATTCCAGGAACCTTGAACAGCCAGCACGCGGAAATACATCTCCACCCACGTGGTGGGCGGCAGAGCCACCGGCACGGCAGCCGGCGTCCGTGCAGCAGACGCGCTCATCGGAGCAAGACGAGTCCGAAGCCACCGGCAAGGCCGGCCGCCAGCCACCATCCCGCGCCTGACGAGCCGCGGATTATCACCCACAGCGCACTGACCGCCGCGGCAAGCGCCAGTCCCCAGATGACCACCAGATAGACCGTGTCCGGGACCACTCCTCCGCGGGCAACGATGCTCGCCAATGGCGCGAGGATCGCGATTCCCACCCCTGCCAGCAGCCCACCGCGAACGAAGTCAGTCGTCAGGCCGATCAACTGCAGCCGCGACACCGCATTATTATCGCCGCGCTCGAGCGACGGCAGGGCCCGGCGGGCAAGCACGCCATTCCACCGGCGCAGGCCGTACATCGACCATCCGCCGATCCAGGCGATGACGAGCGTGGCGATTATCGCCGCTGCCAGCGATGGGGCCATCGGAACGTTCACCGCGCTTCCGGCGAACACCGCACCGCCCACCACCGAGGCCGAGCCCCACTCCGGATATCGCGAGGCACCTACCGCCAGCATCTCCAGCGCAAAAAGCTCCACGATCGCCCCGAGCATCAATCCGTACAGCGCGTTTCCGCCGAAGGCACCGGCTATGGTCGCCGCGACGATTGGCCGCGAAATCATCGCTTGCGGAAAGCTCACTACGTCGAGCCCGAGAACACCGCCGAGCAGCACGTAAGGCAGGATTTCGATCAGGCTCACTTGTCGCAGTGCTCGAGAACGTCATCGAGCGGCATCGGACGCGCCGAAGGCACATCCTGCGCGGTGATAATGACTCCCCGCTGTTGAAGGGCGCGCAACTCCTCTCGCTCGTCAGGCGTCAGATACACGTAGCGCAGGCAGATTCCCCGCCCTTCCCGATGATGCAGGCCACCGATGTTGACCGTTTCGATGCTGGGGCTCCGCTTGACCAGCCGCGCCATCGTTTCAATGTCCCCGGTGAGAAGGATGCCCGGCCGCGGATCTGTATTCCACTTTGCCAGGTCGGTGGCCGCCTGCTCCACTGTGGCGAAATAGACGTCCATCTCTGGAGGTACGCCCATGCGATAGAGCTCCTGCTCCCATTCGCTGGCGGCCACCTCGTCATCCACCAGCGCAATGAAGCCGAGCCGCATCGGCTGCCCCCAGCCGACGACGACCTGCCCGTGGATCAGGCGGTCGTCGATGCGGAAGAGTTCAACGGCCACCGGGAGTGCCCACGACGAGAACGGAGCCCTTGGCACGCTCCGCAGCGCTCACAGCCGCTTCGTGCGATGTGATCTCGCCGTGCGACATGAAATGCAGGAGCGCCGCGAGGTTGACGCCGGTGACCAGCGTGAGCTCGCTGTCATCGCGCAGCAGACGGCGCGCGGCAATCGTGCAGCTGCCCGCCGGAAGGTCGGTGAAGATCACGTGAATGGCGTTCTCTCGAACCACGTTGCGCATGTTCTCCTCGATCTGATCGGCACTCATCGCCGTGTTCGTCATGGTGACGAACTGCTCGCCCTGCCCGGTGATCTGTGCAACGGCGGAGACGAGACCTTCGGCGAAAGCGGCATGGCCGGCGACGAGCGCCTTCGCGTCGCTACTCATTGTCTTCACGGAGATATTGCCTCACCTGGCTCGCCGTGCGCATGCGGCCGATGAGACGCTCATTGAACGCCTCTGCCACATCGACGCCGGCGTAGCGCAATAGATGATTCATTGCAACGACTTCGGCGACGACGGTGATGTTCTTTCCGGGATTGAGCCGAACGATCACCTTGGGTACCTCGACACCGAGAATCGCCGTGTTCTTCATGTCCAGCCCGGTGCGGTCGATGCTGGCCGCGCTATTCCATTCCTCGAGCTGAACAACGACTTCGATCCGCTTCTGCTGCCTTACGGCGCGCACACCGAACACCGCCGGAACATCGATCACCCCTACGCCTCGGATTTCCATGTGGTGCCGCTGCAGCTCGTGGCCGCGTCCGATGATGATATCGGAGCCGCGGCGCGATGCGATGACGAGATCGTCGGCGACGAGCCGGTGGCCGCGCTCCACGAGATCGAGCACGCACTCCGATTTGCCAATGCCGCTCTGACCGACGAACAGAAGTCCCACCCCGTAGACGTCGGCAAGCGATCCGTGCAGCGTCGTGTTCTGAGCGAATTCCTCCTCGAGAAACGGTTTGAGCCTGCGGTAGAACTCGCTCGTCTTCAGTTGCGACCGCAACAGGGGGACACTTGCCTTACGAGCTCCCCTGCTCAGTTCCTCTGGAAGCTCCTGCCCCTTGGTGACGATCAGGCACGGGATGGGGAAAGTCAGGTACTTCTGGAGGAGCGCCTCACGCCTGTCGGCAGGCAGTGATGCGAGGTAGGAGATCTCCGTCTCGCCGAGGACCTGCATCCGGTCGGGGACGAAGCGATCGGTGTAGCCGGAAAGTACCAGCCCCGGGCTGGCCGCTTCGCTGCTCGTGATCTCTCGCTCGAGTCCTTCGGGTTCACCGAGGTACTCCAGCTCGAGCGTCTCGCCCATCGTCTCGACCAGCCGCCCAACCGTGAGGCGCAGGCGTTTCACACGCGACTCAACGTGCGCGCCCGCATCGCCGGGGTGCGCTTGAGCCGGCTGAGCTGCCTATCCATTCGTGCGGCGGCATCGGCGAGGGCCGGACCGTAGTTTCGAGCTGTGCCCTTGGCGACCAGCGAGCGCTTGCCCGGCGCGTTGAAAATGAGTTCGACCACACGAACCTTGCCATCGGTTTCGAAGCGGATGATCGCGTCGACCGCCCGCGCCAGCTTGCGGGCGAGTTTGCGGACCGCACGCTCGGCACGCCGCCGCATGTGGTCCGAGATGACCGCGTGATGCGCCTGAAACATGATCTGCACAGAAACTCCTCCTCGCTAGGCATGGCGCCGGGTGATCTGCTCCGGTCGTGCGACGACGGCGCGCAAATGCGCTTCCGTTTCGCCGGCGGCAGTGTCCCAGCTGAAACGTTCGGCGAACGCGCGTCCGCTGGCGCCCAGGCTTGCGACGAGCGCCGGAGACCGCGTCAACTCCCCCATCCGTGCGACCATTGCCCGCACGTCGCCGTGGGGTACGAGGAAGCCAGTCTCGCCATGAATCACCGATTCCCGCAGCCCCGCAACATCCGAGGCAATGACTGGTGTGCCGCAAGCCGCCGCCTCGAGATTGGTGATCCCCCAACCCTCCTTGGGTGAAGCGAACAGGAGCGCCCATGCACGACGCAAAAGCGCCAACTTCTCCCCTTCGCTAATGAATCCAAGAAATCTCGCCCGCTCGCCGAGGTCAAGCGAGGCCGCGAGGCGCTCTAGGGACGGCCTGTGGTCGCCGGACCCTGCGATCAGCAGCCGAGCCGACGGGTGCGCCAGCGTCGCAAAGGCGCGCAGCACCATATCCACGCCCTTGTAGCGCTTTAGCCGTCCCAGATAGATGAAGAGCGGTTCCGGCTCGCGCTGATCGGGCGCCGGAGTGAACCGCGAGGTGTCGATTCCCGGATAGATCACCTTGATCTGCTCGCGCTGGATTCCGCGCGCCACAAGATCATCGGCAGTGCTGGTGCTGATGGCCTGGAAGGGTACATGGCCATACATCGCGCGCAGCGGACGCTCGGCGAGCCAGACGACGCTGGCGAGGGGCGCGGGCGCCTCACGAAAGACCGTGGTGCCGAACAGGTGCGGAACGAGCGCGACGGTGCGCGGTGCTCCCCAGCGCGGCGTGAAAAGTGGAACCTTGTTGATGTCTTCGACGAGCACCTCCACATCCAGTGCCTGACCCTGGCGCCGCCACCACCGGCGCGCGAGAAAGGGAAAGGTGTAGCGTGTACCGACCCGGTGCACGGAGATGCCGTCGAGCTCGGCGCGTTGCGGAGCGCCCGGCCATCCGCCGCACAGCAGAGAAACGGAATGGCCCATAGCGGCGATACGGCCGAAGATTTCGTGCAGGTGGAGCTCGGCGCCACCTGCCTGCGGGTTCTCCCTGTCCTGCCAGTTGACCAGAAGTATGCGCACTATAGTCGGCCAAGGCGGCGCGCGACGGCATCGATCACCCCGTTCACGAAGCGCGCGCTCTGCGCGGTGCCAAATCGCTCGGCCAGGATCACGGCCTCCTGCAGAATGACCCGCGGCGGCTCCTCATCCATGAGAAGCTCGGCGGTGGCGAGTCGCATGACCGATCGCTCGATCGCACCTACTCGCTCGAGTCTCCAGTTGGTCGTCACATCGCGCAGCAGCTCGTCGATGGGCTGGTGCTGCTCGATGACGGTGCGGATGATGCGAGCGGCGCGGAGGCGATCGTCAGGCGGCACGTGGAGATCGTCCCAAATCCGCGTGGCGACCGTGTCGAGCGACACCTGCCCTCGCACATCCCACGCATACAAGGCCTGGAGGGCACGCGCGCGGGCGCGCGTCTCACTCCTCCGACGATGCATCAAGTCTGGCAAAGAGGTCGGCCATCTCCAGCGCGGCGAGCGCCGCATCCCAGCCCTTGTTGCCATGCGCGCCGCCGGCGCGCTCCTCGGCCTGCGCCATGTCGTCGCAGGTGAGCAGCCCGAATCCCAGCGGCACGTCGAATTCAGTAGTGGCTGCCATGAGTCCGCGCGACGCCTCGGCGGCGACGAACTCGAAATGCGGCGTACCGCCGCGAATCACCGCTCCAAGCGCCACCAGCGCGTCGTAACGCTGCGTCTCGAACAGGCGGCGGGCGGCAACCGGTAGTTCCCAGGCGCCAGGCACCCAGACGATGTCCACATCGTCGAGCGACGCGCCGTGCCTTACGAGGGCGTCGATCGCGCCATCGACCAGCTTGCGAGTGATCGATTCGTTGAACCGGCTCGCGACGACGGCGAATCGCCGGCCGGTGCCAGCCGGCTCTCCCGAGAACTCGGCCATCAGTGCGAGAACAGGTGCCCGAGCTTGAGGCGCTTGGCCTCCAGATAGCCGCGGTTGTCGGACGTCACCGGCCCTTCAATGCGCACACGGTCGCTGACACGCAGCCCGTACCCCTCCAACCCCACCAGCTTCTTCGGGTTGTTCGTTATGGGACGGATGGACTGGAGCCCGAGATCGAGAAGGATCTGCGCCCCAATTCCATAGTTGCGCAAGTCGGGCTTGAAGCCGAGCCGCTCGTTGGCTTCGGCGGTATCGGCGCCGCCGTCCTGCAGCTCGTACGCCTTGAGCTTGTTGAGCAAACCGATTCCCCGCCCTTCCTGGTCGAGATAGACGACCACTCCCCTGCCCTCCTTGGCGATCATCTCCATCGCCGTGTGCAGCTGCCACTGGCAGTCGCACCGGCGGGATCCGAACACGTCCCCCGTCAGGCACTTGGAGTGCATGCGGACGAGAATCTCCTCGCCATCGCCGATTTCCCCGTAGGTGAGTGCTACGTGCTCATGGGCGTCCACATCGTTGCTGTAGCCGATGACGTTCCAGTCGCCCCAGGGGGTGGGCAGCCGCGTCTCGGCTACGCGATGCACGAGCCGCTCGAAGCGTAGTCGATAGGCAACGAGTTGCGCGACGGTTATGAACGACAGGTCATGCTCGCGAGCGAACTCCTCGAGCATCGGCCGGCGCGCCGAGTTGCCGTCGGCATCCAGCACTTCGCAGATCACCCCCGCCGCAAAGAGTCCCGCCAGGCGGGCCAGGTCCACCGCCGCTTCGGTGTGGCCGACGCGCTGCAGCACTCCACCATCGCGTGCGCGCAGGGGGAAGATGTGGCCGCCGTAGCGCAAGTCACTGCGACGGGTCTCGGGATCGACGGCGACCTCGATCGTCTTGGCGCGGTCCCATGCGCTTATACCGGTGGTCACACCATGATGCCTGGCGGCGTCGATGCTGACAGTGTAGGCCGTGCGATACTCATCGATGTTGTCCTCGCTCATTGCCGCGAGGCCAAGCTCGTCGCACCGCTCGGCGGTCAGCGCCAGGCAGATCAAACCGCCGGCGCGCTTGATCATGAAGTTGATGAGCTCGGGCGTAACCCGGCTGGCGGCGCAGATGAGGTCACCCTCGTTCTCACGATCCTCGTCGTCGGCGACGAGGATCATCTTGCCTTCGCGAATGTCGGCGAGCGCCTTCTCGATGGTGGCGAAATCCATTGTCAGCTCGGACGTGAGGCCAGGTACGGCGCGGCCAATCGGTGCACGTACTTCGCAATCACATCAGCCTCCAGGTGCACGAGTGCTCCGGCCGCCAGATCACCTAACGTGGTGACGCGGCGCGTGAACTCGATGAGCGATACCTGCAACAAGCCGTCGGCAGGAAGACAGTTTACCGTAAGGCTCACGCCATCCACCGCGACGGATCCCAGAGGGACCATCAGCGCGAACAGCGCCGGCGGCACCTCCATGTCGACCAGCAACGCATCCTCACGCCATGTGGTGGCGGCGACGGTGCCGACTCCATCGACGTGTCCCTGCACCAGATGACCGCCCAGCCGGTCGCCGGCGCGCAGCGCCCGCTCGAGATTCACCCGCTGGCCTGCCTTCCAGTTGCCCATCACGGTGCGGTCGAGCGAGGTGCGCACAGCCGCGACAGTGAACCATCCCTCGCCATGCTCGCGCACGGTGAGGCATGCGCCGTTGAGCGCGATGCTTTCTCCGGCCGCCAGATCGCGATATGCACACCGCACGCTGAACGTACGACCGGCTTCGGTCGTTTCCAGCTGCTCGATGATACCGATATCGTCAATCAGCCCGGTGAACACTCCCCTCCGGCGCGTACACTGTCATGAGATCGTTCCCGAAGCGCTTCCGCGCCAGCACCTTGAATCGGCGCGCCCGCTCCAGCGCTTCGGCCGGAACGCCCGCGAACGCCAATTTGGAGCCCGCACCCAGTACCAGCGGCGCCTGAAAGATAATCAGGCGGTCCAGCAGCGACGCCGCGAGCCAGGCCGACGCCAGCTTTGAACCCCCTTCCACCAACAGGCTGCGTACTCCCAGGGCGCGAAACGACACACACGCAGCCGGGAGGTCATCCGCATGCACAATGCGCACGCCCGAGCGCTCCAACTCCATCACTTTGCGAGCGTCCGCCTGCGGAGAAACAACCGCCAATACGGGTGCTTCGGTGGCCGTTCGAACCAACCTCGAATCGAGTGGAAGACGCGCTTGCCGGTCGAAGACGATGCGCCGTGTCGGTTCCCGCGGCGGGTGGCGGCCACGCACGGTGAGCGATGGATCGTCGGCGAGCACGGTTCCAATTCCAACGGCGACGGAATCATGGCCTGCGCGCAGTCGATGAACCTCGCGACGGGCGGCCGGTCCGGTGATCCATTTGGACTGGCCGAAGGCGTCGGCGACAGCCGCATCCATCGAGAGGGCGAGCTTGAGCGTGACGAACGGCCGCGATGATTCCAGGGCGTTATGAAAGAAGGGGGCATTCAGCTCGCGCGCCTCCGCTTCCTCCACGCCTATCGTGACCGCTATTCCCTCCTTCTCCAGACGCTCGGCTCCCCCGCCCGCCGCGGCCGTTGGATCGCGCACCGCGCACACCACACGGGCTACCTTCGCAGCGATGAGCGCGTCCACGCACGGCGGAGTTTTGCCATGATGAGCGCACGGCTCGAGGGTGACGTAGACAGTCGCGCCGCTCGCCGCATCGCCGGCGGCGCGCAGCGCCGCCACCTCGGCGTGTGCTTCGCCGAACCGGGCGTGCCATCCTTCCCCCACCACCTCGTCTCCCGCAACGACGACGGCGCCGACCATGGGGTTCGGCGCCGTCTGCCCCCACCCGCTACGGGCGAGGGCGAGTGCCCGGCGCATGAACGCGCGATCGCGCGAACCGGCCGGGTGCTCGTCAGGCACTAGTCACGACCGACGCGGAATCCGAGCGATCCATACAGACGAGCGGAGTCGGGTGCCTCATCGAATTGATTGAAGAAGTCGGCCGCCGATCGATTGCTCACACTCACCTGGCCGATCTCGCCCACCAGCTGGAGCACCTTCAGATCGAGCATCAGGTTGGCGAAGTAGCTTGTCGCCTCGACGGTGCGTCCGTTGAAGGCGAAGCTGCCTTGCGACTCCTCGACGTTGCCCTGCTGAACGTGCCAAGCGAGCTGCGCCGAAGACTCGTACGAATCCTGGCCCGCGCCGAGGGAAAGCGCAATCGGTCCGAGCGTCTTGCCGGCAACCACACGCCACGATGTGGCCTCGTTGTCGAAGTTGGCCAGCGAAATTTCGTCGATCGAGCTGGGCTCGGTCACGACCGAGATGCGGGGCAGCTGCCGGCGCATCCAGGTCGCCGACACACCCGGCAGGAACGAGGTCTCGGAGATGATGCCGACACGGGCGCCGTAGCCGAGCTTGAACGAGCCGTCAGGCGTGCGAATGGCGATCGAGCCTTCATCCTCGTACTCCGGCATGAAGTACACGGACGCCAGCGCATCCACACCGAGCACCGATGTAAGTCCCAGCGGAATTCCGGGGAACAATCCAAGCGCGGCGTCCACCGATGGCAACGGAAGGGGCATTTCTTCCACGGCATACGAGCCGGGGGTCGTTGCCGGGCCGCCATTCGTGTCGGTGTCGTCGACGTCAGGCAGCGATCCCTGAACGGCGGTGACCCGCAGCAGCACCGCGAATCGGCCAAAGCCACCGAGCGCTCCGGCCTGGCCCAGCGTGGCATTGCCACCGGCGATCGAGGAACCGAGCTGCGGCGTTACGTAGTTGAAGATGTCGATAGCCTTCTGACAGGCATCTCCACCACCTCCGCCCGCGGTGATCACACCGTGGCTGGGATCGATGCAGCGCGGATCACGCGGATCCTGAGCCTGAGCAAGAGACGGCAGCGCGGCGACCAGCGCGGCGCCGAGGGTCAACGAACGAATGGACATCGTGAGCATTCTCCTGGATGTATCGTCAGCATAACGTGACTGATCCCGAACCCGCGGCGACGTCGCCGACCACCCATCCAGACATGCCGGCACGCTCCGCCGCCGCGAGCACGGCATCCGCCGCGGTCGCGCTCGCGACTACGATGATACCGACGCCCATGTTGAACGCGCGCAACATTTCCTCGCGCTTGACGGCCCCCGCGCGCTCGAGAACCTGGAACACCGCGGGAATCTCCCAACTGCTCGTGTCCACTCTTGCATCGAGCGTCGGGGGCAGCGCCCGATCGAGATTCCCGGGAATGCCGCCGCCGGTGATGTGCGCCATCGCATGAACCTGGCCCAGCACGGGACGAAGCGCCTTCAGATACGAGCGATGGACCGCCAGTAGAACGTCGGCTACCGATTGTTCCGTCTCCGGAAAACGGTCGTGAACGCCGAGGCGCAGCCGCTCGGAGACGATCCGGCGCGCCAGCGAATAGCCGTTTGTGTGCAACCCGGAGCTCGGAAGCGCGACCAGCACGTCGCCGGCCTGCACGCGCTCGCAGCCTAACACATCCTCCTCTTCCACCGCGCCGACGATGAATCCGGCCAGGTCGTAGTCAGGCGGCGTATAGACGCCCGGCATTTCGGCTGTCTCGCCGCCGACCAGCGCGCAGCCGTTCTCCAGACACCCGGCTGCCACGCCGCGCACCACCGCCTCGACCACCTCGGGCACCAGCTCGCCGAAAGCCACGTAGTCCAGGAAGAAGAGCGGCACCGCTCCCTGCACCAGGATGTCGTTGGTGCAGTGGTTCACCAGATCGTGGCCGATCGTGTCGTGGCGATCTGCCTCGATGGCCACCTTGATCTTGGTCCCGACGCCATCCGCGCTGGACACGAGGAGCGGCGAGCGCATGCCGGGGGGCACGCGGAACATCCCGCCAAAGCCTCCGAACTTTCCCCGCGCCCCGTCGGTGAACGTAGACTCAACCAGCGCGCGAATGCGATGCTTGGCGGCGTCGGCGGCATCGATGTCGACGCCTGCCGAGCGATAGTCCAGCGGCTCGCTCACGCCGGCAGTTCCTGATCGAAAGCCACCAGCCGGTGGAACTCGGCCACCCGCTCGCGGATCTCGTCAGGCGTCACTGTCAGAAAGCGTTCGATCGAGAACGCCTCTACGGCAAAGGATCCCATCGCCGAGCCGTGCACCACCGCGCGCCGCAGAGTGGCCTCGTCCACGTTCCCCGAGCGCGCCAGATACCCCATGAATCCGCCGGCGAACGCATCTCCCGCGCCGGTGGGATCGAACACGTCTTCCAGTGGATAGGCGGGCGCGAAGAACACTGTATCGCGCGTGAACATGAACGCACCGTGCTCGCCCTTCTTGATGATCACGTGCGCCGGCCCATGATCCAGTATCCATCGCGCCGCCTTGATCAGGTTCGCCTGCTCGGTGAGCTGCCGCGCCTCCGCATCGTTCAGCGTTATAAGGTCCACGTGCCCGAGCAGATCGATCAGGTCCGGGCGGCGGCTCTCTATCCAGAAGTTCATCGTGTCGCAACCCACCAGCTTCGGCTTGTCGACCTGCTGCAGCACCTCGAGCTGAAGCCGCGGATCGATGTTGCCGAGAAAGACGAACGGCGCACTCCGAAACGCGTCGGGAATCTTCGGCGAAAAGTGCGAGAACACGCCCAAATGTGTCTCGAGAGTCTCCGCAGTATTGAGATCGTGCCGGTACCGTCCGCGCCACCGAAACGACGGCCCATCGGCGCGTTCCAGTCCGCTCAGATCCACTCCCCGCCTGGCGAGTGGCTCGAGCTGGTGTTCGGGATAGTCGTTTCCTATCACCCCGACGAGCTGCACCGGCGTAAGGAGACTTGCCGATGCGGCAAAGAAGGTAGCCGAGCCGCCGAGGGCGTTTTCTACTTTGCCGAACGGGGTTTCTACCGAGTCCAGTGCGACAGAACCGACTACGAGGAGGGACATTCTTCGGGGGTCAGGGGTCGGGGTCAGGGGTCGGGAGAAGCTGCCTCAGGAATAGTAGGCCTGGCCCGTGGGAGCGAAAGCCGCGGGTGGTGTGTCGCCTGTGAGTGGGCATCAAGGTCGAAGGGGCGACGGATGAGGCGGATCTGGCTGATGAGGCGGATATGATCGGGTGAGGGGAGGATCGCTGGGCGAGGCAATCGATAAGATGGTTGGGTCGTTCTTGTTTTTTTGCTGTTCCGACAAAATTCCCACACTCGCTCTCACGGAGAGCCATTCTACGAATACTGATCACTGTTTCCACGACGAAACCGATCAGCCTCATCCGCCCAATCCGCCTCATCTGTCACACCCTTCGACCTTGATGTCAGAGCGGGCGTGACCTTCGGCTTCGGGCACGTAGGCTCGAGCGAAGATCGGACGGCAATTGCAAGGAATCATGGCGTACCGGCGGCCGGAGAACAGGTCTCGCTAGGCTTCGTCTAAGGACGCATCTGACGGACGGAATCAAACGGCTGGTAAACAAGTTCTGACAACTCTTTCCACCAATGTTTTTCCTCCGCGTACCTCCACGTCCTCCGCGGTAAAAAAGCCATGACCCAAAGCCGCAACGAATCCTACATACGCTCCGGTGCCGAAATACCGAGAATCGTCAGGCCGTTGCGCAAGACGATGCGTGAAGCACGGGCCAGGACCAGACGTGCGCGAGTGATCTCCGGCGCCTCGTTGAGCACGTGGTGCTTGTGGTACCAGAGATGGACGAGACGGGCCGTTTCCAGCAGGTAGCTGGCCAGGCGGTGTGGCTCGAGTGCCGAGGCGGCGGTGGAGACGAGTGACGGAAAGTCGAGCAGCGCCTTGATCAGCTCCCGCTCCTCGGGCTGCGTCAACATGCCGAAGTCAACACCGTCGGCAGTCACCGTCGATGGATCGATCTCGCCGACGCGGAAGATGCCGCTCATTCGCGCGTGCGCCATCTGGATGTAGTAGATAGGATTCTCTTCACGCTCGGCCTTGGCGAGTTCCAGATCGAACACGAGCTGGGAGTCGCCCTTGCGCATGAGGAAGAAATAGCGCACCGCGTCACGTCCGACCTCGTCGACCAGGTCGCGCACCGTCACGTAGCTGCCGGCGCGCTTGGAGATCTTCACCTCCTCACCGGCGCGGGTGACCGTCACCATCTGGTGCAGCACGTATTCCGGGTACTCGGCGGGAATATCCATTCCTAACGCCTGCAGCCCGGCGCGGACCCGCGTCACCGTGCCGTGGTGGTCGGCGCCCTGCACGTTGATGGCGCGTGGAAAGCCGCGCCGCCATTTGGTCACGTGATAGGCGACGTCGGGCACGAAGTACGTGTACGTGCCCTCGCTCTTGCGCATGACGCGATCCTTGTCGTCGCCGTAGTCGGTGGTGCGCAGCCACAGCGCGCCTTCGTGCTGGTACGTCTTTCCCCGGGACTCGAGCATGACGACGGTTTCGTCGACCATCCCGTCGGTGTAGAGCGACGACTCGAGATAGTAGGTATCGAACCGCACGCCGAACGACTGGAGATCCAGGTCCTGTTCCTTCCTGAGTTCGGCGATCGCGAAACGAGTCAGGTCTTCCATTAACATCTCGGACGCCGATGCGCCGCCGACTTCGGGTGCTTCCACTCGCGCCAACAGCTGGTCGGCGCTCTCGTCCCGCATTTTCAGATAGCGCTCGGCGATCTCGCGAACGTACTCGCCGTGGTAACCGCCCTCGGGGATCGCTGATTCCCGCCCGGCGATCTGACGCAGGTGCGCGAACACCGATGCACCGAGGTTTGCGATCTGCATCCCTGCGTCGTTGTAGTAGAACTCGCGCGACACCTGCCACCCGGTCCACTCGAGCAGCGAGGCGATGGCGTCGCCTAGCGCCGCTTGCCGGCCGTGGCCCACGTGCAGGGGGCCGGTGGGATTGGCGGACACGAACTCCAGCAGGATTTTCGGCTTATCGCGAGTTGCCTGCCGGCCGTACGCCTCTC
>CAZPCC010000071.1:0-1805 GCA_964584905.1 uncultured Gemmatimonadaceae bacterium
GCACCGCCCCGCCGGGGCTGGGTGGCACAACGTTAAACGACTCTGACAGAGAGTACCGGCATGCACAGGTCAACACGATTCGCACTACTCTCGACACTCGCGATGATCGTGGCCGTTCCGGCCGCCGGCTGGGGCCAATCCCCCTCGAACGACGACGCGGCCGTGCGAGGCACGTCGAGGACGCGGATGTGTGTGCGGATCAGGCGACGCCCCGCTCTGGCATGCAGGTGGCTGTCGCGCGCGGCGAACGCATGATCTGGTCCGAGGGATTCGGGTTCGCGGACCTGGAGATTCGGAGCCCGGTCACCCCGGCGACGAGGTTCCCGATCGCGAGTGTGTCGAAGACACTCACTGCGGCAGCGGTGGGCGCACTCGTCGAGTCCGGGCGCATAGAGCTGGATGCGCCCGTGCGACGCTACGTCCCGTCGTTTCCCGAGAAGCGCTGGCCGATGACGATCAGGCAATTGGCCGGCCATCTCGCCGGAGTACGGCATTACCAAGATGAGGAAATCGACACGCTCGGCGGTCGTTACTACCCGGATGTGAGCTCTGCTCTCGAGATTTTCGCGAGCGATTCGCTCCTTTCCCGACCCGGGGCTGAATACCGTTACTCGAGCTACGGATACAATCTGCTGAGCGCGGCGGTCCAATCCGCCGCCGGCCGGCCCTTCATCGAGTACGTCAGGGAGCGAATCCTAGAGCCGGCTGGCATGCGTCACACTTCACCTTGGTTCCTCGACACTCTCATCGCGAACCGGGCATCGACGTACGTTGAAGGCGGGAACGCCGAACGGATCAACGCGCCGCCCGTGGATATGAGCTACAAGTGGGGAAGCGGCGGCTACGCCTCAACGGCCGAGGACCTCGTGCGGTTCGGCCGAGCACTGCTGTACGGGGATCTGTTGCGGCCGGAGACGGTGCAGCGGATGTGGACGCCGCAGCGTACGGATGGCGGCGAGGCGACCGGGTATGGCATTGGATGGGAGATCCTTACGTTGGGAGATGGTCAGAAGGCGATCTACCACGGAGGGAACCTCCCCGACGCGCGAGCCCACCTGCTGATCGTGCCCGGGGAGCGGCTCGTGCTCGCTGCGCTGGCGAACACGGGTCAGCGCATCGCGTTCAACGACGAAGAGGCGCTCGCGCTCGCCGAGATATTCGTCGGCTCGAACGATGGTCCTGCAGTCGACCCGAGTGGGCGCTACCTCTTCCAAACGCAATGGCAGGAGTCCACGGTGACGGGATGGTTGGAAATCCATGGTCAAAACGGCGAGTATACGGGTACGATCTCGTTTCCTTCTCGCGCCAGCCCCGTACCCGCCATTGACGTCCGCGGCGATTCCGTTCATCTCATCGCGGTGCCGGGTAGCTGGATGCACCTCTGGCTGGACTTCAGCTCCGGGGAGATCACCGGGCGCTGGGCATGGGGACCGTTTGAAGAGCCCCTTCGCGAAATCCGGCGCGTGGACGGCGGTAACCAATAGGGCCGCCGACCGCGAGCGACCGGGACACCCGGAGCGCCCGGACGTTCAGTCGGTGAATAACGCGCGCCGGACGCTCGCGAGGATTACCGACGAGCGAGAGGAGAGCAAGGGATTCGAAGCGGTTTTGCCGAAAACCATGCCTCCCACTTGGCTCTCACACTGCAGATATCATCGCATTACCGCGCCTACGCTGCGCTCCGGCTCCGCGTCGATAATACTTGAACGATACCCGCCTCAGCAAGGACGCTTCGTCACCGTCTCTACCTGTCGCTGCGGGTCTGGAACAGCTCCGGTCTGCGCGCGCGCCGAGCGCTGCCGGCG
>CAZPCC010000072.1:0-2514 GCA_964584905.1 uncultured Gemmatimonadaceae bacterium
GCCGCGCTCGGATTCCGTCGGCTGCGACCGCATCCCTATCTGCCGGTCGCCGTCATGCGAAATGGCACCGACGACGATGTTCGTGCCACCGAGATCTACGCCGATTATGAAGCGCTGATGGGCCGTCGTCGTGTGCATTGAGCTGTTATTGGAGAGAGAGCGCGCGGGAATCGTGCTCGCGAAGCGCGCTGACCGCATCGTCGACCGTGATGAGACGCAGGCACTCGCGCGTCGCGTCTGGCAGCACGTAGCCCCGACCGCTGCGGGGGCACTCGTTCTTGACGCAAGGCACGCACGGAAGTTCTGGATGCCTGAGCATCCGGTGACCGGCACCTAGTGGCCGCGTGACCGCCGGGTCGGCCGGTCCCTGCAGAGAAAGCGTAGGCGTGCCGACGGCGGCCGCGAGGTGCATCGGCCCGCTGTCGTTGGTCACGACCACTCGGCAGGAAGCCAATCCTGCCGCCAGAAGCGGCAGGTCGGTACGGCCACCCAGGTCTACGGCCACCTCTCCCGCTACCCGTGCGGTCAGCCGCTGCTCGGCAGGCCCGCCAAACACGAACACGCGGACGCCTTCGCGTACCAGCCGTCGAGCCAGGGATGCATAGCGGTCGGCGTCCCACCGCCTCGACGGCGCGTTGCTGCCGGGAAACAGACCGATGACGGCCCCGTGAAGGGGGCCGGCGAGTGACCGGAACCGCTCGAGCGCCTCGTCAGGCACCGAAACCGTCGGAATCGGAACTCCGTCCGGCGCCGAGCCCGTCACCATCAGAAAGTACGCCGCGCTCCGGTGAATGCGAGTCGTCGCCTCGAGCGGGACCACGTCCTGAAGGAGCAGCCGGCGCCCGTTCGCCGGAGTACCCCGGCGCGTCCGGACTTTGCCGGCGGAGAACAGCAGTGCCGACGACAGCGATGGTGGGAGCAGTATCCCCAGCTCGTAATGCGCTTCCCGAATAGTGCGCGCCGCGCGCCAGAACCCTCCGGTGTTCCGGTCGAGCGGCAGGATCTGTCCGGGCAGCTCGGCCATCGCGAGGATGGGTATGAGACCCCTGACGACCATGACATCGGCGCCGCCGGCGGCACGGAGCGCGGGGAGCGCCATCACCAGATCGCCGAGGTGGTTCGGCGCGCGGACGATCACCGACCCGGACGGGAAGCCGCGCGGCCCCGTGTTCACTCGTCCACCTGCAGCACGGCTAGAAACGCCTCCTGCGGAATTTCCACCGAGCCGACCTGCTTCATGCGGCGCTTTCCTTCCTTCTGCTTCTCGAGGAGCTTGCGCTTTCTCGTAATGTCGCCGCCGTAACACTTCGCCAGCACATTCTTGCGCAGTGCCTTGACGGTGGTACGCGCGATGATCTTCTGCGCGATTGCCGCCTGGATCACGACCTCGAAAAGCTGGCGCGGAATTAGCTCCTTGAGCTTGTCCGCGACCTTGCGCCCCCACTCGTAGGCCTTGTCGCGATGAATGATGACGGAGAATGCGTCGACCGGATCGCCATTGATGAGCATGTCGAGTTTGACCAGCGCGCTGGGGCGGTAGTCGAGCATCTCGTAGTCGAGGCTGGCGTACCCGCGGCTGATCGTCTTGAGGCGGTCGTAGAAGTCGAGCACGATCTCACCCAGCGGAAATTCCCAGTCGAACTCGACGCGGCTGGTGTCGATGTAACTCATGTTGCGGTAGATACCCCGACGCTCCGTGCCTAACGTCATAATCGCGCCGATGTAGTCGGTGGGTGCGACGATGCGGGCCCTGACGTACGGCTCCTCGATCCGGTCGACGACCGACCCGTGAGGCATCCGGGACGGGTTCTCGATCAGCTCCATCTCGCCGTCGGTCCGGTAGACATGGTACTCGACGTTGGGCACAGTCGTCACCAGCTCCAGATCGAACTCGCGCTCCAGCCGCTCCTGGACTATGTCCATGTGCAGCAGGCCCAGAAAGCCACAGCGGAACCCGAAGCCCAGCGCGGTGGACGTCTCGGGCTCGTACTGCAGCGAGGCGTCGTTGAGCCTGAGCTTGGCGAGGGCGTCGCGCAACGATTCGTATTGCGAGGTATCGGTCGTGTAGATACCCGCGAATACCATTGAGTGGACGTCCTTGTAGCCAGGCAGCGGCGAGGCGGCGCGGTTCCGCGCATCGAAAATGGTGTCGCCGGCGCGCGTCTCGCTCACCGACCGTACGTTGGCCACTACGTAGCCCACCTCGCCCGCCTCGAGAGTCTCCGTTTCGACCTGCCGCAGCTGCAGATAACCCACCTCGCTCACTTCGTACTCGCCCTGATTGGCGCCAAACGTTATGGGCATGCCGGCGCGAAGCGCGCCATCGACCACGCGCACGCTCGGTATCGCACCCCGGTAGCGGTCGTAATGCGAATCGAAGATCAATGCGCGCAGCGGAGCCTCACGGCTGCCTCGCGGGATGGGAACACGCGCCACGATTGCTTCGAGCAGCTCAGGTATGCCGATCCCCTCCTTCGCGCTCACCTGGAGTATCTGCTCCGCATCCACACCGAG
>CAZPCC010000073.1:0-3217 GCA_964584905.1 uncultured Gemmatimonadaceae bacterium
GCCGGCGTGGTTCGCGATACGATGAGGCTTCGTCGCTATGCGGAGTTGACTGGTCGAGCAGTGCTGGATGCCCCAGCCCGGACCGACGAGCGGTTTCCACTCGTCGTGTTCTCTCCCGGGGGGTCAATGTTCATCAGTGACTACACGGTGCTGCTCGAAGACCTGGCAAGTCACGGATACATCGTCGCGGCGGTCGGACATCCCGGCACGAGCCTCGTCGCCTTCGGGGACGGCACCTTCGGCGGTGAATCAGCATGGCGTCCGCCTCAGACGCTGTCGAGGAGCCTCGAGGTGGACAGCCTCCGTCAGTCGTGGGACTTCTTTCGCTCGCGAGACGCCTATCTGGCGGGTGATCTCCGATTTGTCGCAAGCCGCGTGGCGGACCCACGGTGGGCAGCGATCGCGAGTAGCGTCGATACGAGCCGCATCGGATTCGTCGGACACTCCACGGGCGGATCGGTGGTCAGCAGCGCATCGGCCGGATGGAATCACGCGAGCCAACGAGCCGTCGTGATCTACGACGTCATCCTGCCTGGAGTCATGTTCGAGCATCCGATCACCAATCCGTTCATGCTATTTCGTACGACGGCCACGAACTACCCGGCAGGTTGGACGGAGCGCCTGTTGAGTGTGTTTGATCACGTTCGTGCGGACGGCTACGACGTCCTCGTCGACGGCGCCACACACCAGGGTTTTTCCGATCGGGTTCTTCTTGCCGCTGCCGACTCGAGCACGCGCGCGTCCGCTCTCCGGCAGCTCGTGGCAACGCGCGCCTACACGCGAGCCTTCTTCGATCGGTATTTGAAGAATGGCGCAGCTCCTGAACTCGCAGACTCGGCCGCCGTGACGCAACCTGGCGTCAGCATAACGCGACATCGACCGTAGTCGGCGGGGTTGGATGACCCAAACCCAACTCCCCCACGGCCAGCGCCAGTCCTGAGTTCATACCAAACAGGCCGTGGCTCGAGCGTCCGTCGGCATGGGAAAGACGCGAGGGTCGCGCCGTCCCGCCCTTGCACCCGGACGGTATCGCCGACGGCGCACCTCGCAACCACTGCGTCGTACAGCTCCGGCTGCATGGGAGCGCTGGAGAGTGAGTTTCTGGATTCGGTGGCCGGGGCAACCCTTTGGCCCTTCCCGTTGTCACTCTACAGGAGTATACTGCCCCGTAGACACGCTCCAGGAACGGCCATGAACGAGAATCGCGACGTCGTACAGGGTACGCTCGATCTGCTCGTCCTCTCCACGCTTCGCTCCGGGCCCATGCACGGCTGGGGCATATCCCAGCGGATCCACGATCGCTCGGGCGAAGCGGTGCTCGTCACCACCGGCTCGCTCTATCCCGCCTTGCACCGCCTGGAAGCCAAGCGGCTCATCAAGGCCGAGTGGCGGGCGAGCGAGAACAACCGCCGCGCCAAGTTCTACCAGCTCACGCCACGCGGCCATGCGGCGTTAGGTGAGGAGATCGCCTGGTGGAATCGCTTCGTCGTCGGCGTCGCCGGCGTCATCGAACCCGCGTAGGAGGCACCCGTGTTCAATCGCATCCGGTCGGCAATCGCGGCGCTCTGGTCCCGCCGGGCCATCGAAGGCGAGCTCGATGAGGAACTGCGCGATCACATCGAGCGGGACACCGCGCACCGGATCACGTTAGGCGCCAGCCCAGCCGAGGCGCGGCGGGCGGCGCTGGCGAAGTTCGGCGCCATCGAGGCGACCAAGGACGATGTTCGCGACGAGCATGGGATCACCATGCTCGATGACATCGCGCGCGACGTGCGGCATTCCATCCGGCGAGCCGTTCGCAACCCGCAGTACACTGCGCTGGTCACCCTTACGATGGCTCTGGGAATCGGCGCGGCGACGGCGGTGTTCAGCGCCGTGGATGGCGTGCTGCTCAAGCCGCTGCCCTATACCGATTCCGATGCGCTCGTCACCGTGTGGCAGACGCGCCCGGCAGAGGGTGTGGAGCGGGACGACTTCGCGCCGGCCACGTTTCTCGAGGTTCGCGAACGGGCTAGCACGTTCAGCGACGTAGCGGCGGCTAACCCTTACGGGGTGACCCTGTCGAGTCCCGGTCGCACTGAGTATGTGGAAGCGTGGCAGATCTCGGAGGGGTTTCTCCAGATGCTGGGCGTGACGCCGCATATCGGACGCAGTTTCGAGGCCCAGGACTTCACGACCGGCTCCGCGCCGGTCATCCTGCTCGACTACGGGTTCTGGCAGCGCCGCTTCGGTGGCGATCCGGCCATCGTCGGCCAGGCACTGTCGATCGATGGGAGCTCCTCGACAGTGATAGGCGTTATGCCGCGCGGCTTCGACCTGCCCGAGCCGGCCGACACCTGGATGCCGTGGATACTGGACGATGACCAGCGTTCCGACCGCTTCTCGACGTACATCCGGGTCTACGGCCGGCTGGCGCCGGGCACCACTCCCGACATTGCGCAGGTGGAGCTGGAGGGCGTCGCGACCATGTTGGAGCGGGAGTATCCGCGCTCGAATACCGGCGTTGGATTCGCGATCGTTCCGCTTCACGAATACCTCGTGGGCAGCACCAGGCCGCTGCTCTACACCCTTGTCGGCGCCGCCGCGATCCTCCTCGTCGTGAGCTTGGTGAACGTCGCCGCGCTGCATCTCACCCGCCTGGCACGTGGCCGGCGCGAAAGCGCGGTGCGCACCGCGCTCGGCGCAACCCGGCGGCAACTGCTTCGCCCGTTGGTGGCTGAAGCGCTGGTGCTGGCCGTCATCGGCGGCCTGATCGGACTGGGCATGGCCTGGGCGGGTGTCAGGGTGCTGCATGCGTTAGGTCCCGATGACCTGCGCCGGCTGGGCGACATCGCTGTCGATTGGCGCGCGGTGCTCGCGGCAAGCGCGCTGGCGCTGCTGACGGCGGTGACGCTGGCGATGCTGCCGATCCACCGCCTGTCCGGCGGACACTGGGGCGGCCGGACCGTCGCCGGCAGCCGGCTGTCGACTCGCGGACGGCGGGCGGTCGTCGGTGCGCAGTTGGCGTTAGGCTTGGTGCTGCTGATCGGCACGACGCTGCTGGCGCGCAGCTTCGTCCTGGTTCTCGCCGCCGAGCGCGGCTATAAGAGCGATCACGTGCTCTCGTTCTCGACCTGGGTATACGACGAGTACCCCGACCCGTCGAAGCGGTATGAGCTCGTCCGCGAGGTGATCGACCGGCTCGGCGCCCTGCCGGGCGTGCAGGTGGCATCGATGG
>CAZPCC010000074.1:0-11196 GCA_964584905.1 uncultured Gemmatimonadaceae bacterium
ATAGGTCAACTCATCGCCCGCCTTGCCGAAACCAACGTCCACCTCTGGCATGAGGAGGACAAAGCCCGTGCTGGGAACGATCAGCAGGTGGCGGCGGCCAAGCGGCAGATCGACAAGCTTAACCAGCAGCGCAACGACTTCATCGAGCGCATCGACGAGGAAGTGATGAACACGGTGCGCGCGGCACGAGGCGAACGGCCCAATGGCTGAAACGGTAGGCTGGCTAGCCGACAAGTTGAGCATCGTGGAGCTCAAGCGCTATCACATGCGCGAGCAGGCCGAGCGCAGCGATGCCACGGCGGAATTTCGCGTGCAGTGCGAGAGCAAGCTCGACGTGCTGACGATGCAGCGCGACGATCTGGCGGCCGAGCTCACGCAGTTGCTCGCCGACATCGCGTCAGGCCGCGCAGTACCGAAGGTGTATCGGCAGTTCAAGATGTACAACGACCCGAAGTATCGCCGGCCCGGCCCGGCGGGGCCGGGCGCTTGACGAACGCCGGCGCCCTCACAGTTCTGCACATAAATACGGAGCGCGGTTGGCGCGGGGGCGAGAGGCAGGTGTACTGGCTCGCGACCGAGATGCTCGCGCGCGGACACCGGACGTTGGTCGCGGCGCGTTCCGAGGAGCCGCTCGCCAAGCGCCTGTCGAACGCGGGAGTCGAAGTCGTGCCGCTCGCGCCCTTTTCGGAGTTCGATCCGTACGCCGTCGCACGGCTACGCCGCGTTATTCGCCGTGAGGGCGTGGCAATCGTGCATGCGCACACGGCACACGCAGTGGCGCTGGCGGCGCTGTCGGCGATCGGGACCAGCGTCCGGGTCGTACTCACCCGGCGAGTCGATTTTCCGCTGCGCGCGAATTTTGGCACCCGTTGGAAGTACGAACGGGCGCATGGTATCATCGCGATTTCGAGTGCCATCGCGGACATCATGGCGAGTGGCGGTATTGCGCGGTCCAGGATCGACATCGTGCCGAGTGGAATCGATCTGTCGCGGCGGATCGAGCCGGCGACAGCTGAGGTGCTCGGCTCGATTGGACTGCCACCGGGAGCCCGCTGGGTGGTGCAGGTCGGCGCGCTGGTGCCGCACAAGGATCCCGTCAACTTCGTTCGCGCGATTGCAGCCGCGAGGCGTTCGGTCCCGGATCTGCATGGCGTCATGGTGGGCGAGGGCCCGCTTCGTCAGGCAGTCGAGCACGAGATCCGCGAGCTGGGACTGGGCGACGCGCTCCACCTTACGGGTTACCGTACGGATGCCGACGAACTGCTCGCCGCCGCGAGCGTCGCGACGCTGAGCTCGCAGGAAGAAGGGTTAGGCACGGTACTGCTCGATGCACTGTCGCTGGGCATCCCTGTCGCGGCTACGGCCGCGGGCGGCATCCCTGAGGTAGTGGAGCACGAGGTCTCCGGCTTGATCGTGCCGATTCGGGAGCCGGAGATGCTGGGTGCTGCGATTGCGCGCCTTGTTCGAGATGGTTCGCTGTCCGCGCGCCTCACCGCCGCCGGCCGGGTTCGCGCTGCCGAGTTCAGCATAGCGCGCACGGCGGAGCGGACGATCGAGGTGTATCGGAGGCTGGTGTCGGGGGTCGCGGGTCGAGGGTCGGGGGTCGGGGTTTGAGGGTCGGGGGTCTGGAAACGGGAAATGGGAAATGAGACGGCAACCGCCAAGTCCTTCCGTTTCCCGTTTCCCGTTTCCCACCTTTGCCGACCTTCGCCGCTCCCCCTTCACCCCTCGACCCCCGACCCCCGACCCCCGACCCCCGACCCGTACCGGCCCTTCCACACCTCCACCTTCTTCACCACATCCTCGACACTGATCCGCGACATGCGGTCATGCCGGTGTGCCGCGGTGATCGGATAGT
Organism: uncultured Gemmatimonadaceae bacterium; assembly: GCA_964584905.1. GTDB lineage: Bacteria > Gemmatimonadota > Gemmatimonadetes > Gemmatimonadales > Gemmatimonadaceae > JALZIF01. The sequence continues at coordinate 1,859 of CAZPCC010000074.1, forward strand.
CTTCGCCAGGTTCTCCATAAGCGTCGACGATCAAATCGTGGAACTTTCGATAGGGCCCTACGCGCTTCGGATTGTTGTAGCCCATAAGGCTGATCACCGGCCGGTCCAGCGCGACGGCCATGTGCAGCGGCCCCGTATCGAGCGATACGATGAGCGGCGCACCGTCGAGAATCGCGACCATCTCACGCAATGTGCCGCCTAACTCGTTGATCGGAGGGTGGCGGGTGGTGGTCTCCAGTATACGACCGGTGGCCAGCTCCCGGGCCGAGCGTCCGCCGACCAGCACGGGCTGCAGATCATAACGCTCGAATAGAACGTCGTTGAGCTCGGCCCAGCGCTCGGGAAGCCAGTCCTTCTCCGGCTTGCTCGTGCCGACGACGAGCGGCACGACCGGGCGATCGGCCTTCGCGAACCAGTCGCTCTGAATCTGCCGCTCGGCCGGCCAGGGGCCGAGGTTCCATTGCACGGGCTCGTGCGCCACGCCAAGATAGTCGAGAAACTCGAAGTACTGGTCCTGTACATGCTGGTTGTCGTGAGGCGGAATGCGGTGCGTGGTGAACAGCCAGTTCACGTCGCGCGCGCGCGCCCGGTCGAAACCCAGTTTGACCGGTGCGTCGATGAGCGCGGTGACCACGCCCGCCTTGAAGTAAACCTGCAGGGCGAGCACGAGATCGATATTGCGGCCGCTCATCGCTTCGCGCACCTCGATGAACCCGCGCGCCCCCTTCGCCTTGTCGAACACCACCAGGTCGTCGACATCAGGATGCCCACGCACGAGCATTGCCGGGCCGCGCTGAAGGATCCACGTGATGTGGCAATCGGGACGTGAGCGCTTGAGCGCGGTGATGACGGGAAGCACGTGGACGGCGTCGCCGAGTGCGGTCATCATGACGACCGCTATCCGCTCCATCGGGAAGCGGCTCACGTACCGGCGCTGCGCGCCTGACGAGCGAGAACGTCCAGCTCCGACTCGTCGACCTGCGCCCCCCGCTGGTCGCGCCACTTGCGGACCGAGCGGGCCAGACGGCGAAGATTCGCCTCCATCACCCCCGGCTCGTCCGGCCGGTCGAACCACACGCGGTCCACATCCAGGAGCCAGGCCTCCGTGTCGCCGGACTCACGCGTCGCCAGCAGCACATTGGCGGCGTTGAGGTCCGGATGGCGCGCTCCCGCGGCGCGGAGGCTGGCGAGCAAACGGCCTACCGCCGCCCAACTTCCGGTGCGCTCCGCGCCAGGTACCGTGTCGGAAAGCACCTGTCCGAGGTCCCGGCCTCCCTCCACCTCACGAGTGGCGACGTCGGCCAGACGAAAGGGGCCGCCAGCCGGATAGCTGCAATAGGCGATCACCTCGGGGGTCGGGACGCCGGCGCGCTCGAGCCGCAAGGCAGTGCGCAGCTCGCGCGGTGCGCGGGTGGGCGCCAGGAACCGCTCGCCGGTTACGCCGGCCAGCAGCCCCCCATGGCGCGATCGCCTGACGACAACCGGGGGGCCGCCGGCCGGGAGCGATACGGCGAACGCGGTGCCGCGGCCTCGCATTGGGCGCGCGCCGGGTGCGTGGGCGGCGAAGTCATACATGGTACCGTCGCTCAGCGCCTCGCGGGCCGAATGTATGGCACCGCGTAACGCAACGAGCTCGGTGTCTCCTTCGTGCCATTCGCGCACGTATCCCGGCGGCACCGGCATACGTCGCCATGCAATCACTGCGAAAGGCGGTGCACGGTCATCGCCTGGCCGTTCCCCTTCACGGAAATGGGTGGATGCTCCGCGAGTCCCGGCTGGGTGGTCAGCGCCAAACGCACCCGTTCCGTCATCAGCACCTCACCCCGGGCGGCCGTTGCGCAGAGACGCCAGGCGTGGTTCACCGCGTCCCCAATCACCGTGAACTCCAGGCGCCGCTCCGAGCCGATGTTACCGGCGAACACTTCGCCGCGGTCCAGGCCGATGCCTATCTGGAGCTCGGGTTGGCCGGTGGCGCGCCACTTCGCGTTGAGCACCTCCAGCTCCTGCATCATCTCGGCGGCCGCGCGCACAGCCCGGTCAGCATCGTCGGGATGCTCGATCGGCGCACCCCACTGTGCCATCAGCGCGTCGCCGATGAACTTGTCGAGCATGCCCCCGTTCCGGAATACGCACTCGACCATCGCCGTGAAATACTCACTGAGCAGTGAGGCGACATCGTCGGGCCGCATGGTTTGCGACAGGGCGGTGAAGCCGCGGATGTCGCTGAACAGCACGACGACCGTGCGCTTTTCACCTCCCAGCTGCACCGCGCCGGGCTCACGCGCTATCCGCGCGGCCACTGCCGGGGCAAAATAGCGCTCGAAGTTCGAGCGTATCAGCGCCTCTTCCTTGATCCGCTGCGCAAAGGCGCCATGCTCGAGCGCCACCGCGGCGATCGCCGAAAAGGCCACCAGAAAATCGAGGTCCTCGGCGTTGAACCGATGGGTGCTGGAGAAATTGTCCACGTACAGCACGCCTAACGGCTTTTCCCCGCTACCGGCCAGTGGTGAGCACATTGCCGAGCGGACCCGCTGCGCGACGATCGACTGGCCGGTGAAGCGTTCGTCCTCCGGCGCGTTGTCAGTGAGTATTGCCACGCGGTCGTCGAGCACAGTGCGCGCAATCGACTGAGGTACGGGCCGGTCCACCTTTCCCCAGCGGTCCCGGGAAATGCGCGGAGACAGAGTGCCATCCTCTTCGGCGAGCACCACTGCCACGCGATCGACATCCATGATCTGGAACAGGAATCCGGTGATCTTTTCGAGGAGGACATCGGTCTCCTCCGTGCCGCCCAATCCCCTGGATACCTCGAGCAGCAGCGCCAGCTTGCGCGCGTTGAGATCGGAGCTCGGTACGCCGGTATCGCCCCGCCAGCGCGCACCCTCGGGAAGCTCCCCGCCGGTGTGCGGCGGAAGCTCTTGGCGCGTGAGCGAGCTCTCTCGCGCCGGCGCGGTGACTCGCGTGGTGCCGGCATCGGTATCCGGAGCGTCTTCGACTTCCACCACGTGAAAGGCAACCTCGCCAAAGATGACCTTGTCGCCGGGAATAAGCGTGGACTCGGTAATGCGCGAGCCGTTGACCAGCGTGCCGTTGCTCGACCCCAGGTCGCGCACCCACATTTCTTCGCCATTGCACACTAATTCGGCGTGGCGGCGCGAAACCGTCGCATGGGACAGCGGCAGGTCGCAACCTAACGCCCGCCCGATTAGCGTCGGCGCATCCTCCCGAAGGTCGATGAACCGTTCGCCGTCATCGGCGACAAGTCGAAAGCTCACTCTACCCCTCCGGCCAGAGCCTCCGCCGTCGCGCGCCGTGCCTGCGTGATTGCCGTCAGCATTGCCCTCGCCTTTGCCTCCGTTTCCTCCCACTCGCGGTCCGGGCGCGAATCGGCGACGATCCCTGCGCCCGCCTGCACCGTCGCCCGATCCCCGGCGAGCACACACGTACGAATGGTAATGGCAAGGTCCATGCGCCCGTCACCGGCGGCAATGTATCCGAGAGCTCCGGCGTACGGCCCGCGACGGCCAGGCTCCAGCTCATCGATGATCTGCATCGCTCGCACCTTGGGTGCACCCGTCATCGTGCCTGCGGGAAAAGTCGCGCGGAACGCCTCGATCGCCGAGGCGTCGCCGGCGATCTCTCCCTCCACCTGGCTCACCAGGTGAAGGACGTGGCTATAGCGCTCGACGGTCATGAAGTCGGTCACGCGAACCGACCCGTAGCGGGCCAGCCGCCCCACGTCGTTTCGCCCCAGATCCACAAGCATCACGTGCTCGGCGCGCTCCTTCTCGTCGGCAATCAGCTCGGCGGTCATTGCCGCGTCCTCGTCAGGCGTTTGCCCGCGCGGTCTGGTACCGGCAATGGGCCGCACGGTCACCTTGCCATCGGCAACACGGACCAGCAGCTCCGGCGAGCTGCCGACGATCTCCATGCCGTCGAGTACCAGGTGGTACATGTACGGCGACGGATTGAGCACGCGCAAGGCGCGATACAGCGCGCTCCCGTCGAAATCGCGTGGCACATCGATCCGCCGCGACAGCAGCGCCTGAAAGCAGTCGCCGGCGAAGATGTACTCGCGAATGCGCTCCACGTCCCGCTCGAAGTCCGCCCGCGCATAGGTCGAGGTGCCTTCGGCCGCCGGCGCGCGCGGGTCCAGCTCCAGCGGCGGGAGCACCACCGGCTCGCGCAGCCGGGCGATGAGCACGTCGATCTCGTCCTGAGCTGATTCGTATGCTTCGCTCACGGCCACCCTGTCAGCGGCCGTACCGGCGTCGACCGGCACGGCGACGACCACCCGCGCCTGAGATTTGAGATTGTCGATGATCACCAGCGCGCGCGTGAAAACGAACAGGGCGTCGGGCACATCGAGAGTACGTGGCGGCGCGTTCGGCAGCCGCTCGATGAGCCTGACGACATCGTACCCGAAATAGCCCACCGCTCCGCTCCAGAACGCACCGAGTTCCGGCGCATCGGCGGGTTCGAACTCCGTCAGGCGCGACCGGAGCGCCGCCAGCGGATCGGAGTGCTCGGCGGATGCATGCCAGCCGAGCTCCGGCGTCCATTCGTCCACCACGCTATCGCGCAGTCGCCAGGCACGGCGCGGCTCGGTGCCGAGAAATGTGTACCGGGCCCAGGTCTCTCCACCTGCCGGTGCGCTCTCGAGCAGAAATGCGAACGGATCGCGTCTCAGCTTGGCGAACGCAGACACCGGAGTATCGGCGTCGAGCAGGCAGTCGCGCCACACCGGAACGAGCGCACCCGGGGTCGCCTCGCGCCGAAATCGCTCGAGTGTCGTCACGCCCGCGCTTGCCGGGGTCTACCCCGGTCATGAGATTGGTCCGCCATGTTTCGCTCAGTCGCGGCGTTCACGGCCGCGTGTCTCGCCGTGCTGCCCGGCTTGGTGCCCTCCGCCGCCGGCGCGCAACAATGGAACGATGAGCGCTCGCTCGCGCTCGTCACTCGGGCCACCGAGCTGCGAGACCGCCAGCTCGCCGACACCGCGCTCGTCGATTATCGCGCAACGGCGCACGGATATCTGACATTTCTCGCCCAGCTCGGCGAAGGGTTCACCGAGCCGCCCAGGATAGTGAAAGCTGATGAGCTTGCGCTGGAAGTCTACTGGCGAGCCCCGAACCTCAGCAAGCAGCGAATCGTCGGGCGGCGCGATACGCTGCTGCTGCCCACCGACATCAATTACCATCGGGATCACCTCGGCATCGTCCAGAACAACTTTCCGGACATCATCCGGCTAGGCGACGGTGACGAGGTAGCTGACGTGCCCCACCCGCTCTCGGCCGCGGGCGTAGCCGCCTACGACTTTTCCATCCGTGACTCGCTAACGCTCGAGCTTCCGGATCGCGCCATACGGGTTACCGAAGTGGTCGTGCGCCCGAAGGACGACCGGATGCCGCGGCTAATCGGCGCTATCTACCTGGACCGGGGGAGCGGGGAAGTGGTGCGGATGTCGTTCAACTTCACGCGCGCCGCATTTCTCGATAGGCAGCTCGAGGACCTGTTCATCACGATCGAGAATGCGCTGGTCGGCGGCAATTACTGGCTTCCGCGCCGCCAGGAGATCGAGATCCGCCGTACCGGCACCTGGCTCGACTATCCGGTGCGCGGCATTATCCGGGGACGATGGGACATCTGCTGCTACGAGCTGAACGTCGGTCTCGATCCGCGCTTTTTCCAGGGGCCGGAGATCGTGCAGGCACCGCTGCGGGAGCGTGTTCGGCACCGCTGGGAGGGGTCGGTTCTCGATGGCCTGCCTGACGAAGTTCGAGACGTGGCGGATGAAGACGTGCAGAGGGTGCAGGAAGAGGCGCGGGAGCTCGTAAGGCAGCAGGCGCTGTCGCGCGCCCGTGGAGCGACGCTCTCGGCCCGCCGGCTGAGCGATTTCGTCCGCGTGAACCGCGCCGAAGGGCTGGCGCTGGGCGCCGGGACCACGCTGCGCCTGGGGAGGGGCGTGCGAGCCGAGATCTCCGGGCGGTGGGGATTCGCCGATGACGAGGCAAAGGGGCGCGCTGCGCTCGTCTGGGAGCACGCGAGGGGATTTGGTTTGGGAGCATTCGGTGAACGTGCGTATCGTGAAGCGGGGGACATCGCTGAGGTCTCGCTGGTGCGCAACAGCATCGCAGCGCAGGAGCTGGGCAGCGACTATACCGATCCCTTCGACGCGCGCGCGGTGGGCCTCTGGTTCGCGCTTGGAGAACGGGCGGGTATACGCTTGCGTCTCGAGGGTGCCGTTGAGCGTCACGGCCGGCTGGCAGTGAATGCCGCGCCGAGCTTTGGTGAGTACGAGCCGCTGATTCCCGCATGGTCGCTAAGTGCCCAGCGCCTTTCCCTCACGCTGGAACGGCCGCTCCGGCGCGGACCTCTGGGAACCGTCGTCCGCGGCGACGCGGAGTTCCGGCTCATGCGTTACGAGGGGCGCGATACGGTACTCACCGGTGGGCGGCGGTCCCTCGTGCGCGCTTTCGGAAATCTGGAGGTGGAGCGGCCCTTGGGGCCGGGGCGTGCGGTACTGCGTACGATAGCCGGTGTCGTCGATGCCCCCGGTCAAGTCCCGCCACAGGCGCTGGTCTATTTCGGCGGACCAATCTCCTCTCCCGGCTACGACTTTCACTTTCTGCGCGCCCCCCGGGCCTTCTCCCAACGCGCCGAGTGGCGATTTCCAGTCCCGGCACCCGCCATTCCGCTTGGCCGCTTTGGCCGCACACCGGCATCGGCCAAGCTCGCGCCATTCCTGAGCGTGGCCTGGGCGGGCGAGGGCGGGGCAGGCCCTGCGGGATGGTATCCCAGCGTGGGTCTCGGAACCCTGGCGTTCTTCGACCTGCTGCGTGTCGACGTCGCCCGCGGGCTGAACGACGGGCGGTGGAGTTTTTCAATCGATCTCACGCGGGATTTCTGGCGAATTCTGTGATCCGCGGGCGTTTCCAGGCGTAGTGAGCGGATTCGGTTCGCAGCGCAACGTTTCGTGACGGCGGAAACCCTACGGACGTCCTCAGATTGAAGCTCCCCGCTGCCCGTTTTGCATCTCGCAACTGCAACATGCCCCGTACCGACGCCCGAGAATTCTGGATCGTCCCAGCCCTCCGTTCGCACCTCACGGAAGAGCAGCTGTTTCAGCTCGCCGCTCAGCCGCGCGAGAGCTACTGGCAGGCAATAGTCGATCGCGAATGGATGACCGACAAGGCGCTTCTCGCCGCGGTCGCCGACCACTTCGGATTGCGTGTTGCGCAGATCGACGCGCTCGGCGCCCAGTCGAGAGAGCTGCTGCCGGAAACGTTGGCCAGGCGGTATCAGGTGGTGTGCGTGGAGTCTGGCGAAGCGTGGATCGGGGTCGCGACGGCGGACCCTAACGACCTGGACTGCGAGCGAGCGATCGCCTTCGCGACGGGCCGCAGGGTGCGCATGCTGCTCGCATCGCCGATCGTGCTCGCCAACCGCATCGATGAGCTGTACCGCCCCGAGAACGTCGTCGAGCGGCTGTTGGAGAACGTATCGGCCAAGTACGAGGTCGAGTCGATCAACGAGGAGATCGATGCGAGCGCGATGGATATAACGGCCGGCGGCGAGGGCGAGCGCCCGATCCTGCGGCTGGTGGACTACATCCTGGCCGAGGGTATCGCGCAGCGGGCGAGCGACATCCACATAGAGTCCGAAGAAACGGAAGTTGCCGTCAGATATCGCATCGACGGCGTGATCCGGCAGGTAATGACCCTTCCGCGCACGGTTGGTATACCGCTCGTCTCGCGCATCAAGATCATGTCGGGCCTCGACATTGCCGATCGGCTGCGTCCACAGGACGGCCGGGCTCGCGTCGCGGTGAACGGTATTCCGGTGGATCTGCGCGTATCGACGCTTCCCGCATCGCACGGCGAAAAAGTCGTGGTGCGCATCCTCGATCAGCGGGCAATGGTGCTGTCGCTCGAGAAGATGGGCATCGACGGGGATGCGCTTACCAGACTGCATGCGCTGCTCGATCTTCGCGAAGGATTCGTGCTGGTCACGGGGCCGACGGGCTCGGGAAAGACGACCACACTGTATTCGGTGCTGCGGCGCGTGCAGGAGCGGGCGGTGAACATCATCACGGTCGAGGACCCGGTCGAGTACCGAATTCCGGGAATCGTCCAGGTGCAGGTGAACGAGAAGGCCGGGCTGACCTTTGCCTCGGCGCTTCGATCGATTCTGCGGCAGGATCCCGACGTCCTTCTCGTTGGAGAGATCCGGGATCGCGAGACCGCCGGAATCGCAGTACAGGCCGCGCTCACCGGCCACCTGGTGCTCTCGACGTTGCACACCATCGACGCGGCGAGTTCGATCACCCGGCTCGCCGACATCGGAGTGGACACGTACAAGATTGCCGCGGCGCTGAAGGGGGTTATCGCGCAGCGTCTCGTCAGGCGTCTGTGCCCGCACTGCCGTCGCCCGGCCACCGATCCAATCCCTGGAAGGCTGCGCACGTGGATCCCGGATGTCACTCAACTCTGGGAGCCGGTAGGCTGCCCCGAATGCTCGCAGACCGGCTATCGCGGCCGGCTGGCGATCGCCGAGATCCTGACCGTCACGCACGAGCTGGAGCGGGCGATCGCCGCCAATCAGCCGTCGGTGCGAATCGGCGCGGCCGCCAGGGCGTCGGGAATGCGGTCGCTCTGGGACTCGGCGATCGGCCACGTGATTGGCGGCCTGACGAGCCTCGACGAAGTCATCCGCGTGCTCGACGTGCCGCGCGAGGAGCAGGCGTCAACCGAGCCAGCGACAGCGCCTGCGCGCACGACGGTCCGCTCCAATGGATCGGAAGGCGGGACCGATGCGCGCGCGATGGTTCAGGTCGGAGGCGCCGCATTCGAGCTGATCGATACCGAAGGGCCGGCTGCAGTCGCTCCGTCTGATGGGCGAATAACGGTACTGCTGGTCGATGATGAAGCGGTACTTCGCAGGGCATTGCGCGGCGTGCTCGAGGACGAGGGATTCCGCGTGTTCGAAGCGACGGATGGTGCCGAGGCGATCGAGCAGGTCGACCGGTGCGTGCCTGACGTGGTGGTACTCGACCTCATGCTCCCGCAGGTCGACGGTTACGAGGTTCTGCGCCTCCTTCGCGCCCGGGAATCGACGATGGAAACACGCGTGATCGTCCTTACCGCCCACGGAGACGAAGAAAGCGAGGTCCGGGTGTTTCAGGCCGGCGCCGATGACTTTCTGGCGAAGCCGTTCCGGCCGCGAGCGCTGAGCGCGAGGATACGAGCGTTGGCTGGGCGGGACTGAGAGGGTCGGGGGTCGAGGGTCGAGGGTCGAGGGTGGTAATCGGAATGGCCGCGGCATTGCCGCGGCCTTTG
>CAZPCC010000075.1:0-3837 GCA_964584905.1 uncultured Gemmatimonadaceae bacterium
GCGATCCTTGCTTAACACCAGGATCAGCAACAGCTTTTTACCGCAGAGGACGCAGAGGACGCAGGGAACTGCGTAAGGGCGGTGGCGCGGTGGCAAGGCACCCTAAAAGTTGTTGACCATGCGCTTGATGCCATCCTTGAGACGCATTGAATGGAAATTGATCAACAATCCTACCGAATGCCCACTCAGCTTCAGATACGATAGGAGCTGTGCCTCGTGGATCAGGAGTCGCTTGGATATGGCCTTCAACTCGACAATGACGGAATCCTCGACGAGTTGATCTATCCGGTACCCCACGTCGATTCGAACGTCCTTGTAAACCACCGGAAGCAAAACCTGGCTGCGCACTCGAAGTCCACGCGAGCGAATCTCGTATGCCAGAGCCGCGTGATAGGCACCTTCGAGCAGCCCGGGCCCCAACTCCCTGTGAACGCACATCGCCGCGTCCACTATCTCGCCCGTTAGATCGTTGATTACGCTGTTCATCCTGAAAGCTCCTCTGCGTCTGCGTGCTCCGCGGAAAGGTCCGCGGACCATCGTTCGAGACGACAGGCGTCACTCCACGCAATCGCGCCTTCCTGAGAACATGCGCCCCCACCGTCACCCTATCGTCACACGAGATCGCAAAAAGGGCGGCCCGTCACGCGGGCCGCCCCTTTTCATCGTCATTCCGGGCAGCTGCCCGTCTCGCTGTTTCAACCTGGTGAGCTATACCTCCTGCACCGTCTGATACAGCGTCTCGCGCCGCAGATCGCGGATCGTCGCGCTCTGGCGGAGGTTGGCCATGAACTGCTGCACGCGCTGCTCACGCATTTGCTGCGTCAGGCTGGAGCGCTGAACCGCCGCCTGCTGCTCCCACGCCGTCCGATCGGCCTGCGCGCGCCTATCGACGCGAATCACGAAGACTCCGTTGTTGGTCGCGATAGGCTCGCTCACCGCTCCGACCGGAAGACCGAACGCCGCGCCGATCGCCCTGGTGAACTGCCCGAGCCCGGGTACCGGCATCGCTCGCGTGAACATGGGTGTCTGCTGCACCTCCACGCCCGCCTGCCGAGCCGCGGCTTCGAGAGTAGCGCCGCGTGCCACCGCATCCGAGATCGCCCTGGCGCGCGGCACCAGCGCTTCCACCTTCTTGTCGCGAATGAGCTGGCGGCGGATGTCGTCGCGCACCCCGTCGAGCGCAGGCTTGCCGCCTAGCGTGAGCGAGTCCAGCCTCGCCAGGTAGTACGCATCGTCACCGGCTATCAGATTGCTGATCTGCTCCGGCTCCGCGCTCCGGAACGCCCAGGCGCCGATGTCCGGCACATAACGACCGTTCCAGACGAGCGGCTCGCCTTCGATGGCCACCGCCTGGCCCGTTTCCAGATTCATTGCCCTCGCCGCGGAATCGAATTCGGCTGGAACCGTGGACGATTCGATGCGCGCCAGTTCGTCGGCGCGCCGGTCGACGGCAGCCGCGGTCGAATCGCTCTGACGGTACGGGATCAGGATGTGCCGCGCCGTCACGGAGTCGGCCGTCCGCTCATCGACCCTGAGAATGTGCACACCGAACTGCGTCTGTACCGGCTCGGACAGCTCACCGATAGGCAGTGACCGCACAGCCTCCTCGAACTCGGGCACGAACCGGCCAACCGGCTGGGTACCCAGCGAGCCACCGGCGTTGGCCGACAGCGTATCGATCGACTCGCGCTGCGCCACTTGCTCGAACGTCGAGCTCCCCGTCGAGATCTCCTCGCGAAACTCACGTGCCCTCGCCAGCACCGCCGCTGTATCGGCGGCGGTAATCGGACGAGGAATCGTCGTGATCGTGACCACCGCGCGTCCCGGTCGTGCCGCGAAGTCGTCGCGGTTCCGCTCGAAGTATTGCCGAATCTCGTCCTCGCTTACCGACACCGCCGAATCGCCCATGCTCTCCGGGGTGAACGCGAGGTAGCTCACCTGCGCCGAATCGTGCGTGTCGCGGTAGATCGCCCAAAGCTGCGCATTCGTGACGTGAGTTCCGGCTACGAGCTGTTCGGCGAGTTTTGCCTTGGGAATCTCGGTGCGGTAGTAGCTCTCGAGCATCTGCAGCACCCCTTGCTGCTGCACCGCCGGGCTGCTGATCCATCGCTGGTACTTGGCCGGATCGAACTGCCCCTCCGTCTGGAATTCCGGATCGCTGAGGAACTGCGGAGGCGGGGTGGAGAGCGCCGCCTGCCGAATCTCGTCCACGGTTACGCTGATCCCCCGGCGGTTCAGCTCCTGTCTGATCAGGATGTCTGCCACCAGCTGATCGAATGCCGCTTGCTCCACGGCCCTTTGATCGTCCAGCGTAAGAGCGCCACCCTGCTGTTGCGCGCGATTCATGTACTGATCGACTGCGGCCTGGTATTCCGCGACAGTGATGTCTTCACCGTTGACTTCGGCGATAGTGGTACCAGTGGTCACCATTGACGCCCCGCCCAGCAGCCCGGACGTGTCCAGCGCCAGCCAGCCAATGAAGGCGACCAGAAGGATCCAGAATATGTATTTCGCCGAGCTACGCATCTGCTGCAGCAAGCTTGTTACCTCACGAATACCTGAAGTAGTCCTGGGTGGGGCGAGGGAAGCCGGTAAGCTACCGGTCGCCGAAGCATAAAATCAAGTGACCATGTCACTTCCGATTGACTTGAATCGTCAACAAATGGTATCTTCACGCCACCTCGCCGCCCTAGGAGGGCGGCACCGCTTTGAGGGTTTTGCATGTCCAATCCAGCGCTGATCGACGAGCTCGAAAAACAGTTCCGCGACAATCCCCGTCGCATGTTCGCCCGGCTCGCGAATGAATACCGTAAGAGCGGCGATTTCATGCGCGCGATAGAGATCTGTAATGCGCACGTGCCGCTCCAGCCCGGCTACATCAGCGGCCACATCGTGCTCGGCCAGGCGCTCTATGACGCGGGAGAGCTGGAGCAGGCGCAGGATACCTTCCAGACCGCGCTATCGCTCGATCCCGAAAACCTGATCGCGCTGAGGCAGCTCGGCGACATAGCCCGGAGCCGCCGCGATTACGGTAATGCGCGCTCCTGGTACACCAAGCTGCTCGAGGTCGATCCGCAGAACGATGAAGTGGTCGCGCAGCTCGGCGAGCTTGCCCTGGTGAGCGCGCACGACGGCCACGGCAATGGACACCGCGAGACCTCGTGGACGCCGACCCCCACCGGTCACGAAAGCGCGCTGACCACCGATGTCGGATACGAGGAGGCGCCGGACGGCGCCGACACTCCTGAAGCCGACCTGTCGGAGAGCAGCGAAGCAAATGAGGATCCAGTTGAGGCATCGTTCACGGAAGCCGCGCCCGCGATCGAACCCTCCGATTACGAGGATTCTGATGCGCAGTTCTCCGATCGAGTGATGCCGGCGCTGGAAGATGCTCCCGAATTCGACGACGACGAATCGTTCGACAGTCCGCGGCCCATGGCCGCGATGCCTGACGCGACGCCGCATACGTCCTCCGATGATGACGAAGTCTCGTGGATCGCCGCGATTGACGAGGGGGACGAGGAGGAGTTCAGGATTTCCGGCTTCGACAGCGCCGGCGATTCGCCGAGCGCAGGCGAGGCTGGCACCGAGCTCGATTTCATCGTCGAGTCCGAGGAGCTTGAAGCGCCGTTGCGGCCACACACAGGCGAGTCCCTGGCAATCTTTGGCGAGGAGGATCCGCTCGCCGGCGTGCAGCCTGTGCACGGTGCCGAGCTCTCGCCATTCGGTGACCCTATAAGCACCACCGCCGACGACGATGCCGGCGAAATGACCATGTTCGAGCCGCTGCCGACCACCGACATCGACGCAGCCGCGGAGGTCACCCCTGTCGCGCCT
>CAZPCC010000076.1:0-23917 GCA_964584905.1 uncultured Gemmatimonadaceae bacterium
GGGGGTTCGGGGCCCCGGGTGGGAGGGGGGGGGGGCGCCCCCGGGCGCCGCCCCGCTTTGTATGAGCCTACCCGGGTCGTGATCCGTCCCTTTAAGCAATGGCCACCCTAACCCCTAACCCTGGCCCCTAGCCCCTAGCCCCTAGCCCCTAGCCCCTATGTCCTAACCACAACCTCCGAAACCACCTCCCTCACTCCCGCCACCGACCACGCATCATCACAGGCATAACGGACTTCCTGATCGGTGGGGAGGTCGCCGCGCAGCAAGACGCGGCCATCTTGAACCTCCACCGAAATACGCTGAGCATCGACCCACGTGTCGTAGAACAGCGCGTCCTGCACGTCGCGCCGGACGTCGGCGTCCGCACGTCGTAAGGCACGCAGCCGCGCATCGTAGGGTCCAGGGCTCACGCGCTGGGGACCGTACAGCCGCTGTTGCAACTGCGCCTGCGTCACGTAATAGCTCTTGGAATGTCGCGAGGAGCTGCCGGAGTCGCCGAAGGTGTGCTCGAGATGCGGTACGGGTGCTGCAGCGGTGTTCAAGGGCGCTGTCGCCGCTCCTTCGTGAGGTGCGCTCCCATTCGGCTCGCCCGACTCGCCGAGTGCGGCTGCGCGACCGCTGCCTTGCGCGATGGGATCGAGATCGGGTATCTCGACGACGTCACCGCCGCGCGTTCTTGCATAGTCCTCTCGCTCGCGGTACCCGTACCCGCCGAACACTTCGCCGCCACGCATGTAGTCGTGGCCATAACCGCGACCGAGAGGGTAGTGTGTTGGATTGGAATCGTCGTGCTGCTCCATGAGCACCTCCTGAAGGCTGGTGGTCGCTCGATGTGAGTGCGCGTACTGCCATTCGGCGGCCGCGGCATCGCTCACGTGGGCGCGCTTGTAGAGGCTCCTCCCGGCCCGCTAGGTTTACTGGCTATGCACATCCGAAACGTCGCCATCATCGCGCACGTCGATCACGGCAAGACCACACTGGTGGACAAGATGCTCCGCCAGGCGGGCGCTTTCCGTGAGAACCAGGTCCTGGTCGAGCGGGTAATGGACTCCAACCCGCTGGAGCGCGAAAGAGGAATTACCATCCTTGCCAAGAATACATCCGTACGGTGGGGTGACGTCAAGATCAATATCGTAGATACTCCCGGGCACGCCGATTTCGGCGGGGAGGTGGAGCGCATACTTCGGATGGTTGATGGCGTCCTTTTGGTGGTCGACGCCTTTGACGGCCCCATGCCGCAAACCCGCTTCGTACTCCGCAAGGCTCTTGCCCTTCGGCGGACCCCGATCATCGTGATCAACAAGATCGACCGGCCGGGCGCCGATCCCATGCGCGTTCACGATGAAGTGCTGGATCTGCTGATCGAGCTCGAGGCCGACGACGCTCAGCTCGATGCCCCAGTGGTGTACGCCTCTGCCCGCGACGGCACCGCAACACTTGTGCTCGAGGAGCCGAACGACAACCTCACCCCGCTCTACGAGACGATCGTCGCGCACGTGCCCGCGCCGCCGAGTGATTCGAGCGGGACGTTTCAGATGCTGATTTCCACGATCGACCACTCACCTTACCTGGGCCGCCTCGGCATCGGCCGGGTAGAGAGGGGTACGGTGAAGGTGGGCGAACTGGTGGCGTTACTTCCGCTCGAGCCTGACCGTCCCGTCGAGAAGTCGCGGGTGACCAAGTTGTACACCTTCGAAGGGCTCGATCGGGTAGAGGTGATGGAGGCGTCAGCCGGCGAACTTGTCGCTATGGCCGGGCTCGATGGCGTCGAAATCGGTATGACCGTGTCCGATGTCGAGGTGCAGGAGCGGTTGGCTGGGATCGCCGTCGAGGAGCCGACGATCTCCGTCGATTTCGTCGTCAACGACTCACCATTCGCCGGAAGGGATGGAAAGTACGTTACCTCGCGGCAGTTGCGCGAAAGGTTGTACCGGGAGCTCGAACGAAACGTCGCTCTCCGGGTAGCGGATACGCCGGCAACGGATACATGGGCGGTAGCGGGTCGCGGGGAGCTGCACCTCTCCATTCTGATGGAGACGATGCGCCGCGAGGGATACGAGTTTCAGGTCTCCAGGCCACGCGTCATCACCAAAGAGTCGGCAACCGGAGAGAAGCTCGAGCCGTACGAAGAGCTGGCGATAGATGTACCGGAGGAATACCTCGGCGCCGTGATCGAGAAACTCGGGCCGCGTCGCGCCGAGCTGATCGAGATGAAGAACCCGGGGCAGGGTGCGGTGCGAATGTTGTATCGCATTCCTGCCCGAGGGTTGTTCGGTTACCGCTCGGAATTCCTTACCGATACTCGAGGCACCGGAATCATGCACCACCGGTTCCTGGAGTACGGTCGGTGGGCCGGTCCGCTCGCAGGCCGCAAGCGGGGCACACTCGTGTCGATGGAGAGCGGGATCGCCGTAGCGTTCGCACTGTTCAACCTTTCCGAGCGTGGCACGTTATTCATTGGGCCGGGCACCGGAGTGTACGAGGGAATGATCGTGGGCGAGAGCACGCGGCCAGGCGATCTCGACGTAAATCCGATGAAGGAAAAGAAGTTGACGAACATGCGGACCACATCGAGCGACGAAAACATCCAACTCGAGCCGCCGAGGGAGTTGACTTTGGAAGGAGCGCTGGAGTACATCGAGGAGGACGAGCTGATCGAGATTACGCCGACCTCCATCCGTCTTCGCAAGCGCATGCTGAAATCGAACGATCGCAAGAAGATCACGCGTGAGGCAAAGCGCGAGCGGGACCGCGCCTCACTGTAGTTCACTTTCCTCACCTCAATTCGCACAGGGAGACCACGGTTATGTGGGACGAGTTCGAGTCGGCGGCACGTCGCGGGCGCGATGACGACGACCTCGAGGGGGATGAGCTCGATATGGACGAGCTCGATGAAGACGAGGACGATCTGGACGATCTCGATGACGAGGACGAGGATGACCTCGACGACGACGATCTCGACGATGATGACGAAGACGATGATGACGACGAGGATGACCTGGTAGACCTCGACGACGAGTTCGACGATGTCAAGGAGCACAGGCCCCGACCAGGGCACCATCGATACGAGGACTGAGCGGGCGCGGGATGCGGAACGCGCGACGCGCGATGCGGGATCGGCCCCGCATCGCGCGTCGTTTTACCGCTCGTGCCGTGCGGCTGTTATTTCGATTCTGCCGCAGGGAGTCCGGGTGTGGCTCCGGACGGCGCGCGTTAGGTGGCAGGTGGCTGAAAGCCGGCTGCGCGCGCACCTTCCCACCAGCCTGGGCGGCCGCTACCAGCCCGGCTCGGTCGAGTGCCGGCGACTCGAGCCAGACGACCGTCCCGCGCTCGGCCGCCTGCGTGGTGATCTACAGGAGAAGCCCGGGCAGTCGGCCGTGGATGGAGTGTCCTGTTTCTGCGCGGGCGTATTCATCGACGATCGGCTGGTCGCCGCGGGGTACTGTGTCGACGTGTCAGATGGAAGCGAAGCTGCCTTCAGCAAGGCGCTCTTCACCTCTTCCTTCGTCGATCCTGCCTATCGCCGCCGCGGCCTCAATCAACTCGTGCACGCCGAGCGATTGAGGCTCTTGGCTGCCCTGGGTACCGAAGAGGTCTACGGCTGGGTGCACGAAAGTAACGGGGCCTCGATCGCGTGCTTCAAAGCCAGCGGCTTCGAGGTGGCGCGGAGCGGCGACGTCAGCGACCGCGTGCGCCGGCCGGGACCCGAGTCGCTGCTGGCAAGGCGAAACCTCAGTAGACTAGGGTAGGCCTGGGGTCATGAGGTCGGGAATCGGGAAACGGGAATCGGGAATCGGGAGTTTGAAAGCGGGAAACGGGAAAAGGGAAAAGGGAAAAGGGAAACGGGAAACGAGAGGGCAACGAGAGCGGAACTGAGCCACTGCTACGGGTCGTTCCCGTTTCCTGTTGCCTCTGCTTTTCCCGTGTTTCCCGCGCCCCGCGTCCCGCATCCCGCTTCCCGCGGCCTAATCGACCAACTCGCGCAACTCCTCCAGCAGCACCACCGCGTCAGGCGTGGGCAGCGCCGATTTGCTGACCAGCCGTACCAGCTCACTGTCGCGGTCGTAGATGTCGTTGCCGAAATGGAGCACATCGTTCTGCACGAACGTCGTGAAGTACACGATGTAGACGGGGATCTTACGTTCGAGGGGCACCTGGCGATTCTCCCCGTTCATCGCCGCTCGAATCCGCGCGTCGTCCCAGCCGTCGTTATTCGCCAGCGCGTACGCAGCCAGCTCGGCCGGCTTGCTCACACGAACGCAGCCATGGCTGAGCGCGCGCACGTCGCGCTCGAACAGCTGGTGCTCGGGCGTATCGTGCAGGTAGATGTCGTGCGCGTTGGGGAACATGAACTTCACCTGACCCAGCGCGTTCTTGTCTCCGGGCCGTTGCCTGAGCCACTCCCGCCCGCCGATCTCCACTACCTCGTAGTCGTTGCGCGCGAGATAGTCGGGATCGGCCTCCACCTTTGGCCAGATCTCGTTGTCGGCGATTTCCTGCGGCACCGTCCAGTAGGGGGCAAACTCAACGTAGGACATTGAATCGGCGAAAGCCGGCGTGGCGCGATCCTCGTACTCGGAGCCGACGATGACCTTCATATCCAGAACGTGGGCGCCGTTGTCGTAGGCATCCAGGCGGAACGCAGGTACGTTCACGTATACATAACGATCCCCCAGTTCCCGAGGCAGCCAGCGGAACCGCTCGAGATTCGCCATGATCTGCCCCGCCCGGTATTCTGCCGGCGTGTTCAGCGCTCGCAGCGTTTCGGGTCCCACCATACTGTCAACGACTATGCCGTGGCGCGCCTGAAATCCCGCAACGGCCCCGGCGAGGCGCTCGTCGTATACAGCCCGAGGCGTCGAATCGCGCACCGCGCCGGTGCTTTCCACCGCCCGCTGCACCTGCCGGTTCGAGCTCGAGCTACTGCCTGACAGATATTCCTCCGCCTCCAGGCGCCGCACCAGCGCGCCTATACGCTCCAGCGACGCCGTATCGCCTCGCTCCAGCGTCTCCCCCTCTGGAATGGCTGTCCACCCTCCCTGCTCGACCAGATCGCGGTAGTGCCGCAAGGATTGCTGGAGCAGCTCGTACTGCTCGTCAGGCGGACGCAGGCGGGCGATTGCGTTCTGCAGCGGTTCCAAGCGGAGTGTTCGCGCCAGCGCGCTGTCGATGTCTATCGCCCGTTGGTTGATATGCCATTGCTGTTCGACCGAGCTCGGGTCGATCTGGCCGATCAGAAGATCTTCGCCCAATGTCACATACGTCGCGGAGAGCATCACGTCCGCTGCAGCCAGCTGCTCCGCGGATGGCCGCCGCGCCTTGTCGATCGGTTTCAGCGCGTCTCGCAACTCGACGAGAGGGAACCGGTCACCTCTGAGTCCGTGCTCGTGGATGGTGAGAAGCGCGCTGATCAGTGCATCGGCGCGTTCGCTGTCGGCATCTTCCTCCAGCCACAGGGAAACCGTGTCGTAGTTGGCGTAGAGAGCTTGAACGCGCTGCCAATCGCGCGCGTCGAGTGAAGAGGGGCGCTCCTCCTGGAGCCTGCCGGCGATCGCCGAGCGGAGTTCGACAAGCGAAACCCCTCGAATTTCCTCGTAGCGCGGCGGTTCCCAGGTCGATGTGACGTCGCCGGGATCGGCCTCCGTGCTGCTTCCGTCGCTGGACCGGCACGCAGCCGACCCGAACGCGATCAGGAGGCCAATAGTGAGCGAGAGGAACTGGCGCGGTGCAAGTGATTTCACGCTGTAATTTCTCCGGTGCTAAGTAGCTGCTGGGCAGCGGCGAAATGCCACCGACGGCTACCCTCTGCATTGCGAGAGTCGTTCCAGCGAACAGAGCAGAAGGCATTGAGTGGGTGAGCGCGTGGAAAATTTGCTGCGGCGGGGAACGGGATCGAGTGCCTCGACCGTGGCAAATCTGATTGACCATCGCGACATGCAGGGCTAGGTTAAAGGGTTGTAGGGGCCTGTAGCTCAGTTGGTTAGAGCGCACGCCTGATAAGCGTGAGGTCAGAGGTTCAACTCCTCTCAGGCCCATAGACAACGTGAATTGCCCCGCTCGCGATTTGTTTCCCGTGAGCGGGGCAATTGCTTTCCAAGACCGTGCATCCGGTGGCCGAATGTGCGGCTGCGGCCGCATCGGGCCGCGGCTTCCCCGCGTGCCGGCTCGGCTAGTTCACTGGGTGCAAGCGCCTGCAACCCCTCCGCCAACCGGGCCGGCAACGAGGTTCCTGCCGTCGAGAATCTTGCGGACCGCGCCTATAAGCACATCGGGAGTGAACGGCTTCTCCAGGAAGTTGGTGTCGGCGTCGATCGACCCTTTTCGGATCATCGCATCTTCGGTGTAACCGGAGACCAGCAGCACCGGAAGCCAACCGTGCCGTATGCGAATCTCGCTCAGGAGTTCCGTGCCGCGCATCTTCGGCATGATGAGATCGGTGATCACGAGTGAAATGCCGTTGCCATGCTCGTCGATCATTAGTAAGGCGTCACATCCATTCTCGGCCTCGAGGACCTCGTATCCGACGCGGGTCAACACTCGCCGCGAGATGGCTCGCAGCACACGATCGTCTTCCACGAGGAGGATGCGCTCGGGTCCACCCGGACGAGAAAGGCCCGCTGCCGACGGAGCCTGATGTTCGGCAGTCGCATCGACGCGCGGCAGGAAGATCTTGAACGTGGTGCCTTGACCCGGCTCACTGGAGACGCAGATGCAACCGCCCGACTGCTTGATTATCCCGTAGACCGTGGCGAGTCCAAGACCCGTACCCTTTCCCTGTTCCTTCGTCGTGTAGAACGGCTCGAAGATCTTTGTCTGCGTTTCACGGTTCATTCCCTCGCCCGTATCGCTCACTGTGAGCACGACGTAAGGACCGTGCGGAAATCCGTGCGGCTCCAATTCCGGTTGCGAGTCTGGAGTACCGTCACCATTCGCTGTCGTAATGGTGATCTGCCCACCTTCGGGCATCGCGTCCCGGGCATTCACGACGAGGTTCATCAACACCTGTTCGATCTGGCCAGGATCCGCTTCCACGTTTCCCAGATCGGCCGCGAGTTCCGTCTCCAATCCCACATCCGTCATCATCAACCGTCGGAGCATGTTCTCGATTCCTCTGATGGCTTCATTCAGGTCGAGCACCCTGGGTCGCAGGACCTGCTGCCGGCTGAACGCCAGGAGTTGACGGGTTAGCATGGCCGCACGATCCGCCGCGCGCTCGATCTCCAGTACATCCTCCCGTACCGGCGCCGAGTCATGGAGCTCTTCGAGCGCGAGCTGGCTATAACTCTTGATCGCAGTCAGGATGTTGTTGAAGTCGTGCGCGACGCCACCTGCGAACCGGCCTACTGCCTCCATCTTCTGCGCTTGCAGCAGCTGCTTCTCCATCCGTTGTTGTGCAGTGACGTCGCGTGAATTGACGACGATACCGCCTATCGCCGGGTCATCCAGCAGGTTGACTCCCTGCGCTTCGATGTGGCGCCACGTGCCATCCGCATGCTGGAAGCGGTATCGCGCGGCCACCGGCTCTCCCGGGCGCAGGATTGCCTGCGCTATCCGTTCTTCCACCTCTGCTCGGTCCTCAGGGAGCACGCGGTCGAGCGAACTTTGTCCAATCAATTCAACCGCAGGGGTGCCGAATACGCGTTCGTGCGCAGGGCTCGCGTAAAGGAACCGCCCCTCTGCATCCACGACTGCAATAAGATCCGTCGCGTTCTCCACGAGCCGCTGGTACCGGCGGCCAGCCGCGGCAGCCGCATCGCCGCTTTCCTCGACCGTGCGTAACGCCTCGGTCAACTCCTCGTTTGCAACCTCCAGCTCCTGTGCGAGTGCCTGCGACTGGATGAACTGATACTCGAGCTCGACGGCCTGCTGCTCCAGCGAATGAGTTGTTTCTTCAACGCGAGCAGCCATGCTGTTGAATGAACTGGCGAGCACCCCGAGCTCGTCGCCGCGGCGGACTACGGCGCGACGCGAGTAGTCGCCGGCCGTTATGCCCTGGGCGGCGAGCGCGACTTCGGCTAGCGGGCCCGTAATGCTTCTACTCAGCAGCCAGGCACCGAAGGCGCCCAGAGCGATCGCCGCGAGGGCGATCGTCAGGATTACCCGGAGTACACCATGCGCCGGCGCAAGGACGATACTCTCGGGCATGTCGACCCACACGCGCCAGTCGGTGCCTGCTACCGGCAGCATGATGCCGAGGCGCGTCGTGCCGCTCGGGTCGCTCATTCGCGCCAATGTGCCGATAGGCGTGGTCGAAGGAGGGCCGGCGACGCCGTGGTCGAGATTCGTCCAGACTCCCGCTTCCGGGTTTCCGAGCGCGAAGTGCGCCTCGCTGCCAATGAGTCCGCGAATGAGATTAACCTGACCACCACCTAGAATGCTCCTGTACTCGGCAATGAAGCCAAGGGTATCGGAGGTGGAGGAGCCGTTGGAAGCGGGCTTCAGGACTACCGAGAGCACGCCGAGTGATACGGTATCGCCGGACGCGAGGAGTCGTAACAAAACGCTGCTACCCGATGCGATGCTGTCACCCGAGCCGAACTTGGCGCGTGCGAGCTGCCCGGCGCCGGAAAGATCATCCCCTACGTTGATTAACCGGCGGCGATGAGGATCCCAAATCGCGAGGGCTACGCGCCGAGTGGTCTTGCTCCGGCGGAGCTCCAGCAACTGCTCGGCCTGAGTTCGTGAGGCCGCGTCGCCCTCCCAGAGGAACCTTCGAATCGCCGAGTCGGACGCGAACTCACGTCCGGACGCGCGCGTAACCCTGGCGAACTCCTCCAGACTGGCGACGAGCTGGCCCGCCGCGGTCGTCAGATCGCGAGTCAAGCTGGCAAGCAGCGCGCGCTCTACGGAGCGGTAGGCCGCCAACGAGACGGCGGCGACCACCACCGCCAGCAGCAAGGAAATCAGAAGGGGGAGCTTTCGGCGGATGGGACGATTCGGCATTCGCTACTCGTTCGCGGAAAGGTGTCCCCAGGGGCTCTCAACGATGACTCCCTTCTCGGGCGTAGCGTAACGGAAAGGCTGGCTGAATCGCGGTTTTCACGCTTTCCATGGTCGATGGTGATTGCGGCCCCCATAACGACCGAAATTCCACCAACTACGCAATACGCGCTCTGCAGCGGATCCGCCGCCCTCGAGCGAGTAGATGGTCATGCGCTACCGCATCTTCCGGTACGTCCCGTCGAACGCGGTCGTCCACGTTGCACCGCCATCCGAGGAGGTTTCCCACAGCTGCCGCACCTCGGTCGCCGACCGGGGCGTCCACGTTATGCGATTGCGTACGGTGCCGCCGCCTTGCGCGGGCTGGTCGCCGGCGAGGACCATCGTGCCGGATGAGGTCAGTCCTCCATGCAACTCCAGAATCCCACCGTTGCCATCGACCCAGGTCTGCTGCCAGCGTTTGCGCCGCGCGTCGTAGAGGTTGAAGCTCTTGCCGGATCCACCGCCCGCGCCGGCCCACTCCTCCAACAGCACGCACCCGTTCAGTACCTGCGTTATGCGGTTCTTGCCCGCAACCGCGCCGGCGGGGTTGGTAACGTCCCACTCGCCGATCCAGAAGTCGAACTGACGGTGCTCTGCCGCGGCGCACGGCGCCGGCGCATTGCCAGGCGTCTGCGCGGGGGCGGTACCCGCCGTGACAGCGAAGCAAAGCAGGGCGGCGATGAGCGAACCAACATGAAGTCGCATGAGATCCTCCCGGATGAGGCGTGATAGAAGGGAACGCGTTCGTCCGCCGAAAATACCTCTCCGGAATGGTTCGGACGCGACCTCTTTGACATATGAGCGCGAGGCGGTCCAGTTGAAAGGTGCCGCGTGCGAACATGTCGAATCTCTTACGTCTCGCTCGTCTCTGGAGTAGATCCAGTTACCCGGCAATGATCGCTCGTGGCGCCATGCGACGCGGCTGGTGAGCGCGCGTTTGCAGGGAGGCTCCCCAGATAGCGGTCGCGCGAACGGAGGCTGAATGAACCGAAATCAGTTGCATGCGGTGGTTGCTGGTGTCCTGATGGCGACATCCTCTCTCCCCGCTCAAGGCCCCGCGCCGGTGTTCGACCTGCTGCAAGGCAACTGGAGCGGCGAGGGGACCCTCATGGGCCAATCCGCCCGGTTCTCAATGCGCTGGGAGCAGAGTCAAGGTTTCGCTGTGCTTGCCTTCCGCAACGCATTCGCGGACACGACCGGGAAGTTGACGCCCGTGCTGCAGAGCGCGGCCGTGTACCGAACGTCGCTCGAACAGCCCGAAGCCGTGTGGCTCGACTCGCGCGGGGTTCGCGTCGAGATCACCTGGGAGGCGCTGGACTCGGCGCTCGTAGCAAACTGGACGGCTCCCAACGAGAAAGGGAGAACTACGTATCGAGTACTAGCCGCCAACGAGCTGGAGGTCGTGGACGAGGTGCTGAGCGGATCCGGGTGGCGAATGTTTGCCACTGCCAGGTACCGCAGGGATCGAGCTGTCGAGCCGACGCCGTGATGGAGGGAAGGAGTGCGAAGTGCGAAGTGCCAAATGCTGAACACGGGCACGAGCCATGAAGCATCACGAGTTGAATCCCAGCGTCCGCCGCGGAACGCGCTCACCGAGGCCGTTGACGATGAGCACTGGGAGCGATACGTAACGACGGAGCGCTGCAGGCAGTTTTTGACCTCCACGTGTTGAGGCACTTCGATTCTCATGGGCCATTCCGCTGATCCTCGGCCGCCCGCGTCGTTGCGACCCGCCGACTCTTCGGGGAGCGCATCGGAAGCCGTACGTGGAGCGGGCGCGGCCCGACTGGACGCCGACGAAGAACGAAAGGCGCGCGAGGAAGAGTCGCTCAACGCGAGCACAACCCACGAGGTCATTCGCCGCAGGGGCGCCAAGGAGCTCGAGCGCTCCATTGCCGCCTTGGCGTGGTCAGGGTTGGCAGCCGGTTTGGCGATGGGGCTGTCGCTCGTCGCGGAGGGTACACTTCGCGCCTATCTGCCGGACGCCCCATGGCGCCCACTCATCGCCAAGTTCGGCTACCCCGTCGGATTCGTAGCGGTCATTCTCGGAAGCCAGCAATTATTCACGGAGAACACGCTGACGCCGATCGTGCCGCTCATGGCCAAGCGGACACGCGAGATGCTTCGTCGGGTGCTGACGCTTTGGGGTGTAGTGCTGCTCGCGAACCTGACCGGCGCCGCGCTGTTCGCCTGGACCGCTGCCGCAACTGACGTGTTTTCTCCTCAGGTCAAACAATCGTTCGAGGCGATCGCCCGTGAGGCGGTTGAGCCGACGGGTTGGACGCTGTTCGCACGCGCCATTTTTGCCGGATGGATCATTGCGCTCATGGTGTGGATGCTCCCGGCCGCCGAGAGCGCACAACTGTTCGTAATCGTGATCATGACGTGGCTCGTTGGCGTGGGGCATTTCGCGCACATCATCGTCGGATCCGTGGAAGTGCTCTACCTGGTGGCAAGCGGGGGGACGACGTTCGGCGCCTATCTCCTGAATTACATGCTTCCGACGCTGGCGGGGAACATGGTGGGCGGAGTTACACTCGTCGCCGCGCTCAATCATGCGCAAGTGACCGCCGGGAGTAAGAGGCGGTCGGCGGTAGGCGCATAGCGAATTGCAGTACTGTCGTGTGGCTTGAGCGAATGGGTTTTTTCGGTGGGCGCCACTTTCCGGAATCAGATCACCGCCGCAGACTCCGTGCGCGGACGGATGAGCACCTCGTGCCGCACCCCATCATCGACGAGCACGACGGCCGGCGGATCGAGGAGTCGGCCATCCAGCATCACTGATGCACCTTCGCGCATTACACCCGCGGGATCTTCGACCGTGATCGCGTAGGTGGCCTTGCCGTGGCGATACGCTATCTCGTAGCCCGGCCAATCGCTCGGCACACACGGATCGATGATCAGCGTATCGCCGCGCTTGGTGAAACCGAGGATTGCCTCCAGTCCAACACGGTACATCCAGCTGGCCGAGCCGGTATACCAGGTCCATCCGCCGCGACCGGTGTGTCCCTTCGCGGTATAGACATCCGCCGCCACGACGTAAGGCTCCACGGTGTACAGCATCGCGTCGGCCTCGGTGCTGGCGTGCGTGAGCGGATTAATCATCTGATAGAGCTCGAATGCCCTGTCGCCATCGCCCTGCAATGCCGTGGCGAGGACCGCCCAGAGAGCCGCGTGCGTGTACTGCGCACCGTTCTCGCGCACGCCGGGAAGGTATCCCTTGATGTATCCGGGATCGTGCGGGGTCTTGTCGAAGGGCGGCGTAAGGAGCATGAGCAGGCGTGCATCGTTGCGAACGAGGTGACGTTCGAGCGATTCCATCGCTTGCGCCTGACGCCCAGGATCGCCGGCGCCCGAAATGACGCTCCAGCTTTGAGCGATCGAATCGATCTGGCACTCGTCGCTTTCGCGGGAACCGAGCGGAGTGCCGTCATCGAAGTAGGCACGCCGGTACCACTCGCCGTCCCATCCGTGGGCCTCCACCGCCATGACGTACGAGTCGGCGCGCGTGCGCAACTCATCGGTGGCGGCCGCATCTCCGCGCTGTTCGGAGTGCAGCGCGAATCCACGAGCGGTTGCGATCAGGAACCAGGCGAGCCACACGCTTTCGCCACGCCCTTCGATACCGACGCGATTCATTCCATCGTTCCAGTCGCCGATTCCGATCAGCGGCAGCCCATGTTGCCCGGTGGTGCACGCTCGACGGAGCGCAAGCAGACAGTGCTCGTACACCGTGGCCGATTGCTCCGAGACCTCTGGCTCATCGTACACCTCGTGCTCGTGAGGCTCGAGCGTACGCATCTCGAGAAAGGGCACACGCTCATCCAGCAAGGTGGCGTCGCCGGTAACCGCGATGTAGTGGTCGACGACGAACGGCAGCCAGGCAAGGTCATCCGAGAACCGCGTGCGTACGCCGCGGCCGGTTTGTGGATGCCACCAATGCTGCACGTCTCCTTCAATGAACTGGCGGGAAGCAGCCCGCAGAATGTGCTCGCGGGCGAGGACCGGCTCGGCGTAGACGAACGCCATGCAGTCCTGCAGCTGGTCGCGGAACCCGAACGCACCACTACTCTGGTACAGCGCGCTGCGTGCCCACATGCGGCATGACAGCGCCTGGTACAGCGTCCAGCGGTTGACCATCGCATTGAAGGCCGGGTCCGGGGTCTTCACAATGATCGTGCCCAGGCGCCGTATCCAGGCTCGCACCGTCTCGTCCATTGCCGCCCGCGCATTAGACGGATCGCAATATGCGGCGACCATCCGGCGTGCGGCATCCTCGCCATCAGCCGCACCTAGCAACGTAGTCAGCTCGCGCGACTCTCCCGGGGCCAGCACGACCGTGCACTGCAGCGCCGCGCATGGATCCATCCCGGCGCCTGCCTGGCCATTCAGCGGCTCGCCGAGCCCGTCCGGAGCGCGGAGCGCGCCGTTTCGCCCGAGGAAGCTGCGGCGGTCGGCGGTATGGCCGGTGACCGGCTCGCTGATCGCGCTGAAAGCCACCTGGCCGGCGAACTGCGGATCGAAGTAGTTACTGGCGAAAACCGCCCGCGCGTCAGGCTCGTAGCACGTATGCACGTGATGTTGCGTGTGCTCACGAAGTACGCCAAGCGTCCATTCCGCATACGAGGTTATCGTCAGGCGCCGCGGGCGGGCGCCGTTGTTCGTGATCCGCAACACGGCTATGCGCACCGGGTCGTGCTCGGCGATGCCGAGTCGCAACTCCACCGCGAGCTCGTCCGTCTCGTGGGTAAAGCTCGAAATGCCCGGAGAATGACGTACCCGATAGTCGATCATTCCGCCGCAGGGCGCCGGAGTAGCGCTCCACAGCGCGCCGTCGTCTGCATCCTGCAGGTAGAGCACGTCGGCCGGAGGGTCGCTCACAGGATCGTTATGCCACGGCGTGAGGCGGAAGAAGTAGCTGCTGTTCGCCCAGGTACAGCCGGCGCCGCGCTCGCTTACCAGCGCTCCGCCGCGGTCATTGGCGATGACGTTCAGCCACGGAGCGGGTGGTACGCGGTCGCCGCGCACGCGAATCTCATAGGAGCCGTCGGCGGCGAGGCCGCCGTAACCACAGTCGAACTGCAGGTCGCGATCCGGCGCCGCCCGCGCCGTGGGGCGCTGGTGGGCGCCGAGAGTCCGCGCGCTGCTCTGCGCCAGGCTCCCCGGCCGCAGGGCATGCCTGGGCGGCGTGCGGCTGAGGGACCGTGTGTTAGCCGGCGTAATGCGGCCCGACATTCTGAGTGGAATGACACCGTTCTCGTCCGGCTCGACGCCCTCGTCCGTCTCGGCCGCGGCGATGAGCAACCGGCCCAGCGAGCGTCCATCGCAGTTCACGTGCACGCGTGCCAGCGCGCGCAGCATCCGCAGATCTTCGGCGCTCAGCAGTTCGGCACGGCGCAGGAATACACCGCCCGGAACGTCGGTCATGCCTGACGACCCGGCGGCGGTCATCGCCTGCCTGATCCGCTCGCTCAATTCGAGCATGTACCCTTCGGCGCGCGTGTCGAGAATCACGAGGTCTACCGTCATCCCCCGACGCAGCCAATAGTGGTGCGCCGCAAGCAGCTGGCGCAGCGTGGGCAGGCCGTCCGATGACTCAATGATCGCGAGCACGATCGGCCAGTCGCCGGAGAGGCCCTGCGCCCACAGCCGCGGTTGCGCCGCGCGATTGGCCAGCAGTTCGGCTGCCGGAGCGCGAATGGCCTGGTTCTGATACAGCAGGTGTCCGGCGAGATCCTGAAAGATGGCGGCATCGATAGGCGTGATCCCCAGCTCGCGCAACTCGATCTGCGTCGACGTCCAGGCCAGGTCGAGCGCTCGTTGGGCGGCGTGAAGATCGTGATACCGGCCGGCCAGCTCGAACGCGCGCTGCCGATCATCGGTGACGAGAGTGGTGAAGGCGACGGTCGCCGATCGTCCTGGCCCCACCGAGACGCGAGCGCGGATGGCGAAAATCGGATCCAGCACCGCCCCAGCTGAGCCGCTCAGGGCGCCATCAGTCTCGAGCGCGATGGGGTATCGGGTGGTCCGTCCACGTCCGACGAAGGTGCTGCGATTGGACTCGAAGGAGATCGGCTCCGTTCTTTCGCCGCCGGTGGCGACCACGTGCACGCACCAGAGTGCGCGCTCCGACTCGGACCGCGGGCGCCGAGTAGCCGTGATCGCGGTACACCACTCGTGCCACTCGGTCTCCACGAACAGATTGCCGAACGTGGGATGTACCCGGTCGGCTTCGGGTGGCGAAAGCACTATCTCGCCGTAGCTCGTGAGCTCGATATCACGCCGCTTCGATCCGTTGTTGGTTACGATCACCCGTCGCACCTCAGCCGAGTCCTCGGGCACGACAGCGATCTCGGTGCGGGTCTCGATGTCGCCATCCGCGCGATGGAAGGTCACACGGTCGGTCGCCAGCTGAACCCGGTACCAGTCGGCCGGCGCCGCTGTCGGCTGGTGTGCGACCGACCACGCGCGTCCGGTGTCGAGGTCCTTTACGTAACAGAACTGCCCGGTGGAATCGGCGGTGCCGTCGGCCCGCCAGCGCGTCACGGCGAGTTTCTCATAACGACTGTAGCCGCCCCCGCCGCTGGTGACCATGATCGTGTACGGCAGCCGGCCCAGCAGGGCGATCTGTGGCTGAGGCAGGTCGGCGGTCTCGGCCTCCCGTACCGCGGGCCGTTCGAGCTCGGGATCGGGAAGGGCGTCCTGCGCGCTCGATTCCTGGGCCTCCTGCATAACGAGACGCCTCGGAATCCGCTCGTGCAGCAGCAGTTCGGTGGCGCGCACCATTGGCTCGGCGTGGAAGCGTCGCTGCCACTGGCGCGCGGTCAGAACATTGGTCAGCGCCACCAGCGACATGCCGATGTGATGCGCCATGAAGTTGTGCACGATGGCGTATGGCCGGTTCGGCTCGGGCCTGGTGTAGTCCACGGCATCCCGGAACCCGAACGAACCGAGCAGTCCCATCCCCTCGAATACGCGCAGATTCCGCAACGCCCGCTCGGCATCGACCATTGAAGCCAATACCGACGCATAGGGAGCGATTACGAGATCGCGCCCAAGCCCGCGTTTGAGCGCGAGGTCGGGTACGCCGAAAGCGCGATACTGATAGATCAGGTGTCGGTCGCGCAGATTGTAAGCACTCTCACTCGTTCCCCACGGCACGCCACGCTCCGCGCCGTAGGAGATCTGCCGCCTGACGGCGCTGCCATAGGTCTGGTCCAGCAGGGTGAAGGGAAAGCTCTGCATGACGAGCAGTGGCATGAGATACTCGAACATGCTTCCGCTCCACGAGACGAGCGCTGTTTCTCCTCCGGCGTGTGTGAGCGTGCGCCCGAGCCGGTGCCAGTGCTCTACCGGCACATCGTCCTTGGCAATGGCGATGAAGCTCGCCAGGCGCGCTTCGGAAGCGAGCAGGTCGTAATCCGATACGTCGAGGCTGTGCGTCGTCTGTTGAAAGCCGATCGCGAACAACCGGCGCCGCGGGACGAAGAGAAAGGCAAAGTCCATCTCCATGACCAGGTCGTACGCGCGGGCGGCAATAGCCTCGAGCTGCGCCACCAGCAATGCCGACTCCGGGTCCTGGCCGGCCAGATCGCGGTACGAGGGGAACTCCGTGATCTGTTCGCCGTCCCGGCCTTCCATCGTCGTCGTCGGAAGGGCGGTGACGCGCTCGCTATGCTCGGTGATCAGCCTGGCGCTCCATTCCACCCACTCCAGCGCACTGGCAGCGGCACTCTCCGGCAACCCCGCGCGTTTGATTCCGTCGACGATGGCTGCCAGTCGCGCTGAAACCTGCCGCAGGGCAGCGACGGGCACCGTCTGCGCGGCGCTCGTGCTGACGGTTTTCCGGGCGGCTGTGACGCCGCTCGCAGCATCGCGCACCGCACGCCATGATTCGGGCGTGCCTGCCTCTCCGGACGAAGCGATGTCGTGTAGCCGGTCGCAGGCGAGGCCGAGCGCGGTGTCGAGCGCCTGCCAGGCCCGCCTGTCGAATGCCCGGTCATCGATCATGCCGAGACACGCCTGACGAACTGCAAGCAGGTGTCCGGCCAGGTTGCCGCTGTCCACGGTGGATATGTAGGCGGGGTCGAGCACCCTCAGATCGTGCAGATCGTACCAATTGTAGAAGTGACCGCGAAAACGACGCATCCGCTCCAGAGAGCGAAACACATTGGTGAGATACTGAACGGTGTTGCGAGCCGTAAGAAACCCCAGATCGTAGGCGCTCACCGTCGCCATCAACTGCAACCCGATGTTGGTCGGTGACGTGCGCATCGTAATGACCGGTGCCGGCCGATCCTGAAAGTTGTCCGGCGTCAGCCACTGCGTCTGTTCGGAGACGAAGTGCTCGAAATATTTCCAATGATGGAGCGCGTAACGGAGCGCGTCGGCGCGATCCGCCTCCGACAACCGCCGCTCGATGGCGATGGCGGGGGCGCTCAATGCGTTTGCAATGGCGGGTGCGCTCAGCCACAGCAGGGCGAGCGGCGCGACAGCCAGGGCAAGCAGCCATCCGGAGACGTCGCCCAGCATCGTCAGGCGCCACGCCACCGCCGCCGAAACGAGTACGACGACTGTTGCGGCCGAGAATCGCATCGCCCGCCACATCGCGCCACTGGATGTGGAAACACTTTGTTCGACTTGCGACGCGGTTTGCCACTCGAGCAGCTGGCGGTGCGAAAACCGCAGGCGCCAGAGGGTTCGCCAAATGGCATCGATTGAAAGCCATGCCTGGTGCGGCAGAAATACAATGGCAAGCGCGACCTGCTTGGCGCTTGTCTCGAGGTCTCGTCCCACACCCGAGTAGTAGGCACGCCACGACTTGTCGAGTGGGGGGCGAACGGCGGCCAGCGCGAGCGCGACGATCCACGGTGCGGCCACCGAACCGAGTCCGAGCAACGTCCATTGGATCGGCGAGGTGGGGAGCAGCGCCCAGCCAAGAATGAAGAAGGCGAACTGCGCTGGCTCAGTCAGGCTGCGTCGCAGGTTGTCGAGGATCTTCCAGCGCGACAGAAGCGTGAGCCGGTTCTGCTCCAGTCCCTGCGGGCCAGGAACCCAGTCGGTAAGCCAGCGAAGCAGCTGCCAATCGCCCCGAATCCACCGGTGCTTGCGCCTCGAGTACGATTGATAGGTCGCGGGATAGTCGTCGTACATCGTGATGTCGGTGACGAGTCCCGCGCGCGCGTAGTTCCCCTCGATCAGGTCGTGCGATAGCAGGGTATTCTCGGGAAATCGCCCGTGCGTGGCCCGCTCGAAAGCATCGAGATCGTAGATTCCCTTTCCCGTAAAGCTTCCTTCGCCGAACAAATCCTGGTAGACGTCCGAAACGGCGGTCGTGTAAGGATCGACGCCGGGATGCCCCGATTGGATCGATGCGAATCGCGATCGATGCGCGCTGCCCAGCGACACGCCCACGCGCGGCTGAAGAATTCCGTACCCTGCCACCACGCGACCCGCAGTGTCGTCATGAACGGCACGATTGAGTGGGTGCGCAAGTGCACCTATCAGAAGCAATGCAGCGTCAGGCGGAAGTACCGTGTCCGAATCCAGCGTGATCACGAATCGGATCTGACGAATCGCCTCCACATCCCCGACTACGTGAGAAAAGGCATCGGCCGCTCCCCCTCGCGCAAACTTGTTGAAATCGGCGAGCTTGCCGCGCTTGCGCTCCCAGCCCATCCAGGAGTCCTGTTTCGGATTCCACCGCCGCGGCCGGTGAAAGAGGTAGAACGGATTCGACTGGTCGTTCGCGTAGCGCTGGTTGAGCGCGGCAATTCCCTCCGTGGCCGCGGCGATGATCTCTTCGTCGATGGGGGTGGTCTCGGTCGCCGCATCGGAGAAATCGGTGAGCAGCGCGAAGTACAGGTTCGCCTGACGATTCGCCAGGAACTGTACCTCGAG
The DNA here is from genome assembly GCA_964584905.1 of uncultured Gemmatimonadaceae bacterium. Lineage (GTDB taxonomy): Bacteria > Gemmatimonadota > Gemmatimonadetes > Gemmatimonadales > Gemmatimonadaceae > JALZIF01. The sequence continues at coordinate 18,883 of CAZPCC010000076.1, forward strand.
GTGCTCGAGCGCCTCGTGTACCGCCTGTACCGTGGGCAGCAGCGTGGGTACTACGACGGCGGTTCGCAGCTCCGGAGGAATCCCTTCCGACTCCTCGAGATCGAGCTTTGGAAGCACCCGGGGCGGGAGTATCGCCGTGACGAGCATGTTCACGACGTTTACGGCGATGTCGACCGCGGGCAGGAAGCCCAGCACAATAATGGCGAGTAATACCCAACCGCGGTCGGCGCCGGAGAGCCAAACCACCGCCGCCAGCGCAGCGGCCGCTACCAGCGTTATGCCGCCGACGAATACCACGTTCGGGTGGTGCAGCGCCCAGCGATGCAAGGCTTCGGCAGGCGCCGCGCGGTATCCCATCGTCCGTTCCAGCTCGGCAAGCCCATCGCCGACGAGGAAATAACCGACGTGGCGGCGACGCTCCGGGTTCGGTCCGCCTGGCGGCTGCGAACGCGCCAGATCAATGGCACGCCGGGCAACGACATCCTCACGCACGTTCGTGCGCTTGGCGATACGTTCGACCACGTGCCGGTAATGGTCACGGGTGGCGAACACCATTTTCGCATAATGCCCGGTCGGGTCCTCGCGAAGCACCGCATCGACGTGACTCTGCGACTCGACGAACAACCGCCAATCCATGCGCGACATTGCGCGCAGGCTGGTGATGTTGTTCGCCATGATGACCTGCGTTATTGCGAGTCGCTCGGCCGAGCGGACTGCCGCCTGATCGGCGCTCACTCCGTCTTCGGCGATCCACTCCGTGATCCACGCCAGTGGCTCCAGAGTTCTCGGCAGCTGCCGCAGGCGCTGCAGAAAACGCGAGACGAATATCGGCGTAAGGCTGGGCGGGTTGGTCACGAACTCATCGAGCGCGGCTGACAACGACTTGTCGCCGGCATCGCGCGCGGACTCGATTCTGATCGCCCAGCCGTCGGCCAGCTCCGCCTCGTGCAACCGTTGCACGGTCCGCAGTGACATCCGCCTTACGTTCTCTATCAGTCCGAGCCGCAGCATCGCCGGAATGGCCCACAGCTCGCCGAGCGAGAGCGGCGCGATCTCCTGAAACGCGCCAACGAACGGCTGCAGGTTGTCCAGATCGATGCGTCCCTCGGTATGCGAGATGAGCGTGATGGCCAACTCGTACACCCGCGGGTAGCCAGCCAGCGGACCCGCCGTCAACTCGGGAAGCTCCCGGTAGTAATCGCGCGGCAGACTGCTCCGCACTTCGCGGATGTGTTCCTGGATTACATGGTAGTTGTCGAGCAGCCACTCGCCGGCGGGCGCGACGTCCACGTCCCGACCCGCGGCGTCGGTCAGCCGCTGGTGCGACTCATCGAGAATGGCGAGGCTCTGGCGAAGCCGCGCGAGCAATGGAGTCTTGCCGCGGTGGGCTGGCCGCGGCACATGCCGTTGGCGCCCCGCGAGTGCGCGTGCCCGTTCAGCTAGATGCTCGGGGCCAAGCAGCTCGCCGCTTATCGGGCCAACAAGGATCTCGTCGCGGTGGCGCGGAGGCGCGGCGAGCCATCGGGAGAGCGTGGAAGTTGAGGTCACGACGCGGAAGCCTGCGCAAGTGCTGCACCACGCGGCATCGCTTCATCAAGTGGCTTCCCGGGGCTGACGGCGAAGGCGATCGGCTGAGAACAGGTGCGCCGTGCAGGCGCGCACGGCCGTTGGGTCGCGAAATTCATGGCGCAATGCTGCTTCGCGACACGGCTGAATGCAAACCCCCCAACCAACCCGCAGCGTCCCCCGGTTTCAGCTGGTCATCGGCGGCCGCGGAGGATCAGGCCCCGCGCTCCGACGGCGATCACATCGCCTTCCGGACTCGCCCAGACGTCGAAGAGTGTCTCGGTAATGCCACTCGTTTCCGTGTGCCACGCTGACCCATCGAACCGAACTACCACGCCGTTGGTACCCACGGCAAACACGTCGCTCGCGGTTCGCCCGCTGATCGCCAGCAGGGGAGTCGTCGTGCTGTGTGCGGTGCTCCACCGGGTACCGTCGTAATGCAGTACACTGCCACCCGATGCGGCATCACCAACCACGGCAAGCACATTCGCCGTACCACTTCCCCAGAGGCGGCGGATGGTCCCGGTCGAGCCGCTAGGCACCGGTGCCCATGTTGAACCGTCAAAATGAAGAATGGTGCCCCCATCCCCTGCCGCCCACACGTCGGTAGCCGATGCGCCCCACACGGCTCGAAGCTGCGCGGCGCTACCTGTGCTGATGGTCGTCCACGCCATACCGTCGTAGCGGAGCACCGTGCCGGCGGGTCCGGGCGCGATGGCAATGCCGCTCGGGTGCACCCAGACTCCTTCCGTCGTGACACCGCCGGTTGCGCTGCGCTGCCAATCGCTTCCATCCCATCGATAGGCATACGCACTGCCCGTCGTTGCAACCGCAATCGAGCCGGCGGATCCGTCAATGTCGCGGCACGGCTGCCAGCCGGCCAGCGAAACCGCGCTCCAGCCATTGCCATCGTACTGTTGAATCGTGCCCTGGCCTCCGCACACGAACAGATCCGTTGCCGATCGTCCCCATATTCCCGTAAAGGCAGTAGGACTGTCCCAGTGCTCTCGCCACCGCTGTCCATCATAGAACCTGAGCCGCATTGAATCAGTGACCGCCCAGATCGCGTCGGATGCACTACCCCACATGGCGACAATACCCCTGGCCTGCGCTTCATCCTCCGGGATCGTCGTCCACGCGACTCCGTCGAAGTGGGCGTAGCTGCCTCCGACCGCCCAGAGATCGGTCGGGCCGGATCCCCACATGGCCACGATCGGTTCAGGTTCGAGCTGCTCGATGACGGTCCACTGCGCGCCATTCCAGTGGAGAATCGAGCCGCCCGAATCGCCGGCGTAGATGTCGTTATGCGCGAAGGCGAAGATCGCGCGGATACCGGCGCCGGGTGAATTGCCCAGGCGAGTGGCGGTGCTGTCGACCTTGTATACCTCACCGTCATCGGCGCCGACGATCGCGACTCCGTCGGCGATCGCCCATACCGCGCGCAAGGTGCCGCCGGGACTCGCGATACGCTTCCACGCCGAACCATCGTAATGTGCGACCTCACTGCCCACGGCCCAGACATCGTTGGCAGAACGGCCGTGCATCGCGTGAAGAGAGCCACCCGGCACACTGTGCAGAATCATCCATTGTTGCAGCGCGAAGCGAGCGACGAACGCCGCCGTGCCGTCCGTAGTCACGCCGGTGGCGAGGATCGGATTCGATGCCGGCCCCCACATGGATGTCAGCGCTCCAGGGACCGTGCCGGACAGCAGTTCGATCCATCCGGCTCCATCGAACCAATAGGTCCGGCCATCTGCGGCCACGGTAAACACATCGCTCGCGTTTGATCCGGCGATTCCCACGATCGGTGCGTCCGGTTCGGGGAGCCCGCGGTGCACCAGCGACCAGTTCACCGCCTGTTGTCTAATGATCGCCAGAACGGTCGCGGTAAATACGAGCGGTGGCACTCCGGCTACAGTCGCCGTCGCGGTCTGGGGACCCGGAACGAAGCCGAGGTGCCACGCGGCGCGCGCAAAGCCATTCGCATCGGTGACGGTGGTGAATGGATCGACGTCGCCAGCCGTTGGAGAATTCCCCCAGGTTACCGTGATTCCGGGAAGGGAATGGCCGGCCCCGTCTACAACTCGCACCACCAGCGACTCGGCCAGTGTAGCGCCGACAGTGTCCTGCTGCCCATTACCCGAAACCAGGCGAAGAGCTGACGGCGCCCCCAGGCGGTTGCCAACAGGGTCCTCGCAACCCGCTGCCAGGATTATCAGCGCTCCAAGCAGATACGGAGAAGTGGCGCGCGGCCGCGGATGGCGCATTAAGGTCAGTCAAGGAGATCGAGGAACGTAATTGCGCGGGCTGCCGTGGTGTAAGCTCGGTTTCGGTACTCCGCAAGGCTGGTGCGGTGAGCGCTGTGCTCCGAGCGGCAGGTCGTGAGGAGATGGAAGCATTGGTCGGCGCCGGGGGCGCAGTTGCTTGCCGGCGAGTGGCAGATGGATATTGTGGATCATGCCCCCCACACACCTGCAGCACTTCGTTGGCGGAATCTTTACCGCGCCCGCCGGCGACGGTTGGTTTGCCCACGCCAATCCCTCCGACACTTCAGACGTGGTGGCACATGTGCCCGAGGGCAGCGCGGCGGAAACGCAGGAGGGTACCGCAGCAGCGGCGGAGGCACTCTCCGGGTGGCGTCGCCTGTCCGGCCCGGCGCGAGCCGACCATCTGTACGCCTGGTCGTCCGCAATCGCCGCCCGACAGGAAGAACTCTCGCAGGCCGTCTGCCGCGAAGTAGGCAAGCCGATCGCCGAGGCTCGTGGTGAAGTCGGCCGCTGCCTGACGATTCTTCGCTACCATGCCGGGGAAGCGGTCCGCGCGGTCGGAAGTGTGATTCCGGCACAAGCAGCCGGCGCGCTGCAGTATACGCTGCAGGAGCCGTTGGGCGTCGTCGGTCTCATAACGCCCTGGAATTTTCCGCTCGCCATCCCGCTGTGGAAGGCCGCTCCAGCGCTGGCTTTCGGCAACACGGTGGTACTCAAGCCGTCCGAGATGGCGTCGTACACGGCGACGCTGCTCGCGGAAACCGCTCGCCAGGCTTCGCTTCCCGCTGGCGTTTTCAACGTGGTGTTAGGCCAGGGCAACATCGCGGGTGCGGCCCTTTTGCGTGCCCCCGAAGTTCGCGGAATGAGCTTTACCGGTTCGGCACGCATTGGAAGGGAGGTGGCAGCGGTGGCGGCAGAGCGCAACATCAGATTCCAGACTGAGATGGGTGGCAAGAATGCCGTCGTCGTGCTCGCCGATGCCGACATCGATCGTGCCGCCGCGCTCACCGCGGCTGGTGCGATGCGCTTTGGCGGGCAGAAATGTACGGCGACGAGTCGGGCCATTGTCGTATCGGAGGTGGAAGGCGCTTTTGCCGCGGCGTTGGAGCGGCAGATCGAGCGGCTCCCGCTAGGTCCGGTGACCGATGCCGCGGCTGCTGTCGGGCCATTGATCACTCCTCAAGCGCGTGACGGGATTCGCC
>CAZPCC010000077.1:0-18380 GCA_964584905.1 uncultured Gemmatimonadaceae bacterium
CGGCGCAAATCTGAGGTTCGCCACTTCTCTGCGCGCCGCACCCGTCATCCATCCTGCGTCGCGAAAGGCAGAGACGGCCGCCGGATCGAACGCGGAGACGACCGCCCGGGCCTTTCCGCCGTGTCTGCCGAGTACGCGTAGCGCCTCCTGCTGCGCCAACGCCGCCTTGATCTCCAGAACGATTGGCAAATCGGGGTACGCTCCGAGCACCTCGTCGAGCGTGGGCACGTGAATGCCGCGCCCGCGGAACGGATAGCTGCGGCCGCCATCGGTCGTTAATCGCGCGCCCGCATCCGCCTGGCGAAATTCGGCGTACCGCATCTGCGCAACGGCGCCGGTGCGGTCGGTCGTCCTGTCCAGGGTTGCATCGTGGATGATGACCGCAACGCCGTCAGCTGAGAGATGTACGTCGAACTCCAGCGCATCGACACCTGACGAGACGGCGAGCTCGAACGACGGGAGGGTGTTCTCAGGCGCGTGCCCCGACGCGCCCCGGTGACCTATCACCGGATGCGCGTCGGGGTCCAGCAGCGGAGCGATCAGGCTGCCCCGCGTCATGCGAGGCCCTTCAGGGCTGCCGCGCCCCGAAGGTGTACTGAGCCTGCAGAAATACCAGACGGCCGATAGCCGGTGCGCCAATGAACTGCTGCTTCTGATCGTTGAACGCGTTCTGCACGTCGAGGGTCAACAGCGTATTCGGGGCAAACGGAGCACGGTAGGAAACGTTGAAATCGAACAGGGTGTGGGCCTCGACGTCTCCGATGTAGACACCGGAATTCATCGGGAACCCGGCGGCGAACCGCCCGCGTCCCTGCACCGTCAGCTCGTCGGTGCGGAAGCGGAGCCCCGCCGTGCCGCGAGTCTTCGGGGCGTTGAGTGCTATGTCGGACAGCCCGCCCACTTCATCCTGCGAAAAGAAGTCGTCGCTCGCCCAAGAGAGTGTGCCCATCAGCGTGCATTGGTCGGTGAGCAACGCATCGATGGCAACGTCGGCGCCGTACAGATCGAGCTCACCGAAGTTGCGATAGGTCAGGAACAGGTCAGGTGAATTCGTCAGGTTGCTGTTAGGTGTCACCGTACCGAGCGGAACCCCCTTCAGGCCATTGGCGATCCCCTGAGCCTGTCCCTGCGCCACCGCCGGCATCGCGCCACCCGCCTCGAAAACGGCCGCCAAGTAGTTGGCCAGCGATGCCGAGTCGACGAACACGTTAGGCGTCTCGACGATCAGCGGGCCAATGAAGTCCGTCCTCTTCTCGAAGAACACATTGGCAGCGAGGAGGATCTTCTCACCCAGAAGCCCGCGATACCCGCCTTCGATCACATCGTTCGTCGTCGGTTTCAAAGTCTCGATGTCCGTTACGTCACCCGCGGTTACCGGCCGGAACGCCCCGGTCGAGGTGTTGAGCACTCGCAGGTGCGTCGCTACCGTTGATGCGTCCGGTGCCGGCACCCCGGTCAGGTCGACGCCCTGCGCCTGCATGAACGCCACGATCGGCCCCCAGAGACCGGTGATGTCCACTCCCCGCGTCGCACTCGGATCGGCCGTGAAGTATGACCGCATGCACAGCCCGCCCGCACAGCTGCGGTCGAATCGGAAACCACCGGATGGCACCCCCGCGGTGCGGATCTCAATGGGAAGCGCCGGATTGAGCCGCTGCACCCCCAGGTCCAGGAACAGGTTGTTCGTACTCGGCGTGCTGAATGCACGATTGTAGCTCAGCCGCAGGTTGTGGTTGTCGGTAGCCTTGAACACCACCGCCGCGCGCGGCGACCAGACGGGATCCTCTAGCTCGCTGTGATCGTCGGCACGGATAGCTGCAAACAGGTCCAGTCGATCGGTCAGCGCCGTCTTGCTATGCAGATAGGCTCCGATTTCGGTGATCTCATCGATGTCCTCGTTCCGCCCGTTGATCGTACCTTCGGTGCGCGGGTCTGTCTTCTGCGCGTCGATTCCGTAGATCAGGTCGATCCGCTCGCCGAAATACGTACCGTTCTGCAGCTGGCCGACGAGCATCTGTGACTTGTCGACGATCGGTTGTCCGGTCCGAAGAAGAAAGGTTTCGCCGGCATCGGACATGTTCACGAAGACCTGGGCGAACAGTCGGTTCCACCTGGCACGCGTCTGCACGTACGTATAGCGCCAGTCGTTCACCTGGGCAGCGCCGATCCCGGTCAGCTCGATAGCGCTGCCCGCGTGGGAAGCGCCGGCGCCGACGATGATGTCCGTCGACTCGTTAGGACGAAAGTCGGTACGACCCTCCAGCGTCCACCGCTGCACATCGAAGTCCCGCTCAATCGGGCAGGTTCCCGTGCCCCCCGGGCAAGGCCTCTGCGTTTCAGCGGGATCGACGAACTGCCAATCCATGCCCTGCGTGTACTGTCCTGACAACTTGTAGCCGAACCGCTCGCCGACCGTTCCCGCATGCCGCAACGCGCCGCGGGTGACGGTCTTGTCACCAAAGCTCTCGTCAACGCCCGCCGGAAGACCTTCCGAAGCCGATCGAGTGCCGCCGCCGAGGGAGATCGTCGTCCCTTCGGACTCGAATGGCGTCTTCGTGATCACGTGCATCACGCCGTTCGCCGAATTGGGCCCGTACAATGCCGAAGCCGGACCGAGGAGCACCTCGATCCGGCCGACATCCTCGTTGGCAGTCGGTACGAGGAAAGAAGTGTTCACCCGAAGCGAAGGAACGAATGCATAACGGTTGTCCGTCAGCGTCAGCATTGCACCGGAGAAAACATTGTTGAAGCCGCGGGTCACGGTGCTGTTCGTCACCAGTCCCGTCTGTGCCATGTCCACGCCGGGCTGCGCCTTGATCTGATCGTTGAGCGTGAGCGCCGGCGTCTCTTGAATGTCGCGCTCCAGAACTACCGAGACCGACGCCGGTGCCTCGAGCGCCTTCTCCTCCGTGCGGCCGGCCGAGATGATCGTCGGGTTGAGCTCCACCGCTACCGCCGACAGCGTGACGTCCGCGGTTTCGGTCGCATCGGCTCCCAACGTCACCGAATGCGCAAGCTGCGCATAGCCCACCCGCGAGAAGTTGAGCGTGAAGGTCCCCGCCGGCAGTCCGCCAACCCGATAGGCACCCGATGGGGTGGTCAGCACGTTCCGGATTACACCATTGCCGCGCGCTTCCACGCGGACGTCCGGAATGGGCGAGCCGGTCTCCCGATCCGTTACGCGCCCAGTGATCTGTCCGGACTGCGCTGCCGCGACACTCGCCAACCCGCTGAGTGCCACGAGCGCGGTCGTGAGCCATCGCTGCACCGAACTGACCATATGAGACCTCCAAATGAAAAGCGTGGGGGTGCATTTCGTGCGATGCGAGCACGAGTCGTCGGCCGCGGTTGGACGCAGTGGCGACGCGCGCAAGATAGTGGATTTCCACGATCCGTCGAGGGGCCGCCAGTGGCGCTAGCGCCAATCGGCCTCCATTTTGCGACTTGTTTACGCCTTTCAGGGAGTTCGCTAAATGAGAAACGGTTCTGTCGTCATGCTTGCTTTGGGCGCATTGGTCGCGGCCGGGTGCTCTCGCTTCCGCCAGCCGGAGGCCGCGGAAGAGCTCCAGTCCATTCGGGCCGAGCTCTCCGATGCAAGTGGCCGCCGGGTGGGCGAGGTCACCGTCCAACAGCTTCCCAGGGGCGTGCTCATCATCGCCGATCTCTCGTCGTTGCCGTCCGGGACGCATGCAATGCACTTTCACGAAACGGGGCGATGCGTACCGCCGTTCGAGTCGGCGGGCGGGCATCATAACCCCACCGGCACGCAACACGGCTATCGGAACCCTGCCGGCCATCACGCGGGTGATCTGCCGAACATCCACGTCACCGCTGGTGGAGCAATTCGTGTCGAGCACTACGTCGAAGGGCCGCACCTGACTGGCGAAGGCGGCCTGATGGCCGATGATGGCGCGGCGGTCGTGATCCACCAGTTCGCCGATGACTATTCCTCGGAACCGGCCGGCGCCTCGGGCGACCGGATCGCCTGCGGTGTGCTCATGCGTTAGGTCGAGCCGTCGCGGCGCAGCAGACAGGCAGTAGCGCGGCAACCCCCGCCACTCCTCCTTCCCATGCGCTCCTCGGGTGCCAACCGATTTCCGAATCGTTTCCTGGATCGTGCCGATGCCGGACGCGCGCTGGCGGAGCTGCTGCGCCACCATGCCGGCGATCCGCGCGTGCTCGTTCTGGCGCTGCCGCGCGGCGGGGTGCCGGTAGGATACGAGATCGCCAAGGCACTGGGCGCACCGCTCGACGTGTTCGTCGTGCGCAAGCTCGGAGTGCCGGGCCACGAGGAGCTCGCGCTCGGAGCACTGGCGAGCGGCAATCTGGTGGTAATCAACGATGATGTCGTGCAGGCGTTGGGCGTTACGCGAGAGGTAATCGATGCGATTGCCGCGCAGGAAGCGCGCGAGCTGGAGCGCCGCGAACTCGCCTATCGCGGCGACCGGCCCCGGATCGACCCGGCCGGAAGGGTCATAATAATCGTCGACGATGGCCTGGCCACCGGTGCGACGATGCGCGCCGCCGTGCGCGCGCTCCGTGGCAAGGGAGCGGACCGCCTGATCGTCGCCGTACCTACCGCGTCGCCGCAGACTTGTGCGGACTTCCAGACGGAAGTCGATGAGATAGTGTGCGCGATGACTCCCGAACCGTTCGATGCCGTGGGGCTCTGGTACGAGGACTTCTCGCAGACAACGGATGCCGAAGTGCAGGAACTGCTCGAGCTGGCTGGGGGCCCGCCTTCAGCGTAGCGATCGGTCCCGATTCCCCGCTTCCCCGCTCGATTGATCGGCGGTACGATCCGTCGTCATGAGCAATGCATCGGCCATTCCGGGCAAAGCGACTGCACTGCGTGCCGAATCCGTTTCCAAGCGGTACGGGGCAGTCGTGGCGCTGGATCGTGTGTCTCTGGAGGTCGCGGCCGGCGAATGCATCGCGCTCGTAGGCGAGAGCGGTGCGGGAAAGACGACCCTCCTGCGCTGCTTCAATCGAATGGTCGAACCGGACGAAGGCCGGGTCGAAGTGGATGGCGACGACGTTCGCCGCAGCGATCCGATCGCGCTGCGCCGGCACATCGGCTACGTGCCGCAGGACGGTGGCCTGCTGCCGCACTGGCCGGTGCGCCGCAACGTCGGGATGGTTCCGTGGCTGCGAGGCGAGCGGTGGGAAACGGCAGCCGACGCGGCGCTGGCACTGGTCGGCCTTCCGCCTGACGAGTTCGGGGACCGCCGACCGCGACAACTCTCCGGCGGCCAGCGGCAGAGAGTGGCCATCGCCCGTGCGCTCGCCGCGCGACCGACCGTCGTGCTGCTCGACGAGCCGTTCGGTGCTCTGGATGCCATCACTCGCGGCGAGCTGCAGGAGGCCATCGCCGCGCTGCGTCAGGAGCTGCGAATGACTGCGGCGCTGGTCACCCACGACGTTCACGAAGCGGCCAGGTTGGCCGACCGGATCGCCGTGTTCCGTGGCGGCCGAATCGAGCAGCTGGCCGCAACCCCCGAGCTGATCCGGGCACCCGCCACGACCTACGTGAAGACATTGCTGGAGCGGAGCCGGCTCGCGTGAGGCGCCTTACGCGGCCGGCTCTCCTGCTGGCATTCGTCGCCCACACCGCCGCGGCGCAGCCCTCCGCGGACCGGCCGGTGATAGTCGCCAGCAAGCCGTTCGGTGAGTCGTTCCTTCTCGCCGAGATGTTCGCCCAGCTCCTCGAGCACCACGGCATTCGGGTGGACCGGCGGCCGGGGCTGGGCGCCACCGAGATTGCGTTCTCCGCACTTCGCGCCAACGAGATCGATGTGTATCCCGAGTACACCGGCACGGGCTTGCTGGCGATTCTCGGAGAGCCGCCACGGAGCGACCCCGATGAGGTGTACGCGCGAGTCGCCGGAGAGTTCGAGCGCCGCTTCGGCGTGCGCTGGCTTCCGCCGCTGGGGTTCTCCAACTCCTACGCGATAGCGGTTCGCCGCGAGACCGCCGAGCAGCACGGACTGCGCACGCTGAGTGACCTTGCTCGCGTAGCACCGCAGCTGGTGGCTGGGTTCACGCCGGATTTCATTGGACGGCCCGACGGATTGCCGGGACTCGAAGCGGCCTACGGCATTCGCCCGCGCGCCGTGCGCGCTCTTCTCGCCGCGGTCAAGTATCAGGCGCTCGCCGAACGACGCGTCGACGTCATCGACGGCTATGAAACCGATGGTTTCATAGCACGCTACGATCTGGTCGTGTTGCTCGACGACCGGGGGTTCTTCCCCGCCTACGATGCCGCGGCCATCGTCGGCCCGCGCCTTGCGCGCGACCGCCCTGATGCGGTCGCGACCCTGACGAGACTGAGCGCTCGCCTGACCGAGGAGCGCATGCGGGCGCTCAACGAGCGCATAGAGGTGGCTGGCGAGCCGATCCCGGAAGTCGCACGCGACGCGCTGCGCGATCTCGGGTTGTTTGGCGACGATGCTGGGGCTGCGGCGCACTCGTCAGGTCGCAGCGCGGCGGGCCGGCAGCGCTCGGCTGACGCGCGCACGCTTGCTTCGCTGACCGGCCGCCACTTGCTGCTGGTGGGTGTGTCGCTGGGTGCGGCCATACTCCTGGCGCTGCCGCTCGGGCTATCGCTCGACCGGGTACCGGGTGCCGCCGAGCCCTTGATACGCGTGGTTGGCGCGGTGCAGACCATTCCCGGTATTGCCTTGCTCGCGTTCATGATCCCGCTGCTGGGCATCGGTGTCGTGCCGGCGCTGGTCGCGCTCCTGCTCTATTCGATCTTCCCGATTCTGCGCAACACCTACACCGGCATTCGGGAGGCCGATCCTAACGCCGTGAATGCCGCGCGCGCCCTCGGCATGACCGACGGACAGCTCCTCCGGCACGTGCGCCTGCCCCTGGCCGCGCCGGTGATCATGGCGGGCATTCGAACTGCCGCGGTAATCAACGTGGGTACGGCGACCCTGGCCGCCTTCATTGGAGCCGGCGGGCTGGGTGACCCCATCGTCACCGGCCTGGCGCTATCGGACACCGGACTTATCCTCTCCGGAGCGCTGCCCGCCGCTGCGCTCGCGCTTCTGGTGGACGTGGGACTCGGTGGCGTGGAGCGCCGCCTGAGAGCGCGCACCTGATACATACCCACATTTGTGCTTCGTTTGCTCATTCAACGCAGCACGCCTATCGTGCGTGCACATCGCCAACCCGAGTTTCGATAAATGTCGATTGTCCCATCTCGCCCAATGCGAATCGTAAGAGCGGGCTGCGCTGCGGTGGCGTTGGTGTTCATGTATCTGGCAGTCGCGGCCGCGGCGGCCGCTCAACCGGCGGGGGTAAGGGAACGGCTCAGGGTCGTCGACTCCACGCGTGTGCAGATCCTGACGACTGCCGATGGTTCCGAGCTGGTGGGGCGCATCACCGCAATCCAGGACAGCACGCTCACCTTTCAGGTCGGTGACAATCATCTCTCGCTTCGGCTGACCGACATTCGAAGCATCGAGGAGCGACCGGCCAGAGCGGGGGGTGAGCGCCGGCCATGGTTTGCACATGCCAATCGCACCACGCTAGTGCTCGGACCAACTGGTCGCACACTCGGTCGCGGCGAAGGCCAGTTTGCACTCTACGAGCTCTTTTTCCCCACCCTGAGTTACGGCTTCACCGATCGCCTCACGCTCGGCGGCGGCATCACCCTCATTCCGGGCGCCGGCTTCGATGATCAAATCGTGTATCTGCTGCCAAAAGTCGGCGTGGTCCGCTCCGAGTCCATGAACATCGCGGTCGGCGCGCTCGTTCTGCGGGCGGGCGACCCGTTCGATGATGGCGATGAGTCACTCGATCCATTCGGGATTCTCTATGGAGTGGGCACCTTCGGAGGGCCCGACGCCAACCTGACGACTGGACTCGGCTTTGGCTTCTACGGTGGTGATCTCGCCTCGCGACCCCTGATGCAGCTTGGCGGGCAGATCCGGATCCACGAGCGGATGGCTTTGATATCCGAAAACTGGTTCTTTCGGACCGACCGCGAGACCATCATGGTTTCGTGGACCGGCATGCGCTTTCTCGCGCGTAAGGTCTCATTCGACGCTGCGGTAGCGTTCTCCCCGCCGGAGGACGGTTGGATACCGTGGGTCAGCGTGACGTTGGCCTTCTAACAAACGAAACCTCTGCGCGGTCCGCGAAATCTGTGGTCACTGTTCACCCGTGCGCGCGATCCATCTCTACCGGTCGAGGCAGCGAAACGAAACAGCGAACCACAGATTGCGCAGATTACGCAGATTGAACCTGCACGAGCGATTGTTCTCTTCCTTTCGCCAGGACAATCAACGGGCGGCCAGCCTGGCGACGCGAGCCCGGAGTGCTGAATCGACATCGCGCATCGCAACGGCCTTCGGTACGTCCCAACCATCCCGTCGCTCGGTAGGCACGCTTACCGATGCAACTTCACCGGCGGGAGAGAGCTCGACGAGCGCGGTTACCGAATCAGTCGGTCCCTGCTTCGCACTGATTACGAGCGTCCATACTCCGTCCCCCGCCCACTGCTTCTGCAGCGAGTAGACACCCGTTCGCGACGTGCGCGCGAAGTTGAGGCGCTTGGATACGCGCTCACCCTTCACCATTCCTTCCGCGCTGCCGATCACGGCGAAGTTGGCCGGCGTACCATGATGGAAAGCATGCACCAGCAGGAACGCGCCTCGCGTGGTCTGATCGTACGGGCTCGGTGGATACTCGACCGAGATCCAGGGTGGTCCACTCGAGGGTGCCATCCAGGCTCCGACCGCCAGTACGACCGCGGCAACCGCCGCCAGGTGAAACGTCTTACGCATGTGATCCTCCCTTGGTTTGACATGAGTAGTGCGCGCGCTCACGGCCGGGACCTGGCCGCTTTCGCGGTGTCGGCGACCAGCGTCACCGGACCCTTGAACGTGCGTATCGTTATGCTCCGACCTCCCCCCGCGACGGAGGTGCCGAGCTCCAGCCCACGCGCGCCCATCCCGGGCTGAGGACGCGCTGAGCTGAGTTGGTTTGTCACCGTTCCCTGCACGGTGATCACATCGAAATCCGCCCCGGCATCGCGCGCGTGCCTGAGCTCCACGCGTCCCGAATGCGAGTCGATCGTCAACTGACCGCCACGCTCCACACCAGCTGCCACCAGCACGTCGCCGGTGATCGTCTCGATTCGGCCTCTCTGCACTGATCCACCGAGCATCGATACCATGCCGCTGACGCTCGTCAGGTTCACATCGTCCCCGCCGCCGGAAATGGTGACTGCGCCGCCAGCCGTCTTCGCACGCAACCAGCCTGCTCGGCCGTTCACCACAATGTCACCATCCATCGTTTCCGCGTTCAGCTCGCGCAGATCGCCGGACACGTTGATGGCGCCGCTGACGATGTTGATGTCCATCGCTCCGCTAATGCCGCTTACCTCGACCGACCCGGTCCCCAACTTTATCCAGACGCGACTGCGCGATGGCACGCGCAGCTCGAGCCGGGCGGGCGACGCTGCCGTCGCGGCGGGCGTTTCGACGAAAATCTTGGCGCCGGCGCCGTTCGCGCCGACCCCGCCATCCACTCGAGCCGACTCACCCACTTCGCCCGTGAATACCAGGGAGTCCCGGTCCCATCCGATGACGCGCAGCACCGTGGACTGCGACACCGCCGTCAAGCGAATGGAGGATGTTGGCGTCACCGCATGACGCCTCTCGACTCGCTGCTGCGCTTCGCTCGCCGGAAAGGCCACCGCCAGCGCCAGTATCAACATCGTTATCCGCATTTCAGCTCCTCGGCGGCAGTTCGCTCGCTCGCCGCAACAGCGTGACCTTCTGTTCGTAGCTCGACGCCAGCAAACGCGACAGCGCCGCGTTGGCAGGATCGCGTACGAGCGCCGCCCGGGCCTCGGCGATGGCCATGTCGATGGTTGCCAGGCTCCGCTCGACCGTCCTGATCGTCGCCGGGGCCAACTGCTCCTGCCGCTCGTCAAGCGATTCGCGTAATGCATCGGTCGCCAGTACGTAGCGCGCCTCAACGGCAGCGAATTCGGCAAGCGATGCCGGCGGATCGGACGAGATCGACCGTGCCGGAGATTCCTGCCGAGCACCGTCGCGCGTGAGCCACACAGTGGTCGCAGACGAGAGTGTGACGAGCAACGCCGCCGCGGCCAGCGCAACCCCAACCCACCGGCGCCGTGGCGAGGCATGCACGGCGGTTCCCCGGTGCGTCCCGGCATGGACCGCCTCACGCACCATATCCCATGCTCCGTCGGGCGGAGGCACCTCGCGCGGCAACGCACGCGCGCGCGCCGAGAGCGCAGTGATCCGCCTTACGGTGCCGGCGCATGTGAGACAGCTTGCCAGATGCGCCTGGGCGCGCATGCGCTCCCTGCCATCCAGCGTGCCATCGGCCAGCTCGTTGAGCGTGGCTTCACTCGGATGCTCGATCATGTCTCCAATGCCTCCCGCAATAGACGCCGTGCGCGAAAGAGCTGCGCCTTGGACGTGCCGATTGCGATTCCGGTCGCCTTTCCAATTTCCTCGTGCGAATACCCTTCTATCTCGTGCAGAACGAACACCGTCCGTGCCCCCGTCGGCAGGGCGGCGATTGCGCGTTCCAGGTCAATGTCGCCGTGCTCGACCGCCGGTGACGCACCACCGCCCGGCGGCATTTCCGATTCATCCCCGACCCGGCGCAACCTCCTCACCTCCGCGCGGCGCGTCGTGAGCGCGAGGTTCACCGTCAGGCGGTGCAACCAGCTGGAGAGAGCGCTCTCTCCCCTGAACGTCGCCAGGCGCTCCCAGGCACGGACGAATACGTCCTGCATCAGCTCCTGCGCCGCAGCCGGATCGCTCGTCAGGCGTAGTGCCAGTCCGTACACACGGCCACTGTGCGTCCGGTAGAGCGCGGCGAAGGCTCCTTCCTCGCCTCGCCGTGCCTTCGCGATCTGGTCGTGCGAATCTGGCTCGTCCCGAGTCGCCACTTTGATCACCGGCCCGCCACGTGGTTGTTGGTCGGAAGTAGGACGCCGGCCACGGCTGAAGGGTTTGGTAAGCTAAGAAGTCCCCTGCACGATGCCTGAAATGAAACCGCGGGCGGCTCCTTTGTCGGAACCGCCCGCGGCAATGGCCTGGCGCTCATGCGAGAGCAGGCTCCTGCACCAGAACTACGTCCTGGCCTCGTCGTCGCGCCGGCCTTTGCTGATCGACGCGCCGCCCCAGGCCGGGGCGTCGCTTGCCGGAAAGGATTCCTCCGACGCTTCGTCCACCACCGACTCCGCTTCGGCCGTCGTGAACACCTCGACCATCTTCTTGCAGAAGGCGGGCAAGTCGTCTGGGTTGCGGCTCGTCACCAGGCGCTGGTCCACCTGCACAGTCTTGTCGACCCACTCGCCGCCGGCATTCAGGACGTCGGTCTTGAGGCTCGGCCATGACGTAATGGTTCGGCCACGCAGAACGTCGGCTTCGATCATGAGCCAGGGCCCGTGACAGATCGCCGCCACCGGTTTGTTGAGGTCGAAAAACTCCTTCACGAACTCCACCGCCTTGGCATTGGTTCGAAGGCGGTCCGGATTGGCCACCCCTCCCGGAATGAGCAGCGCGGCGAAGTCCCGCGCATTCACATCGGCGATCGCCGCGTCCACGGTGAACATGTCGCCCTTGTCCATGTGGTTCATTCCCTGGATCTCTCCCTCCTCGAGGGAGATGAGTTGCGGCTTGGCGCCCGCCTTGACGAGCGCCTCCCAGGGCGTGGTCAGCTCCACCTGCTCGACGCCGTCCGTCGCGAGAACGGCGACCTTGCGTCCCTCCAATGCTTCAGCCATGGTGTCGCTCCGCGTTAGGCATTTCGCTTCCGCTCGCGCTCGGCCTGCTGCGCCGGGTTCTCCTCCGACTCGGGGATCCTGCCCGTCGCTTCTTCTTCCGCACGCTGCTCGGTCAAGCGCTGCCGTTCTTCGTCCAATATGGCCGGATCCGGGCCCCGGTCGTCCGAGTCCGCTCCCGGCTCACCCAGATCGCGATGATATTGGTCAGGTCGTTTGCTGCCCATGAGAATGACCTCTCGTTGAATGGAACCGAAAGATGAATCTCACGAAGCGTGCCGCCGGATTACCGCGCCCCGATTCCGTGCTCGCGGAGCACCTCGCGCACCCTGTCCAGAGGAATTGCCTCCATTGTGCGACCTCCGCTGGTTACCGCGGTGGCCATGAACAGCGAATTGTAGATGGCCTCTTCCGTTGCCTCGACCACCGCCGCGAATAGCGCGGAAGTCTCCTCGTTCGCCAACTCTTCGCTGCTGAGCCGCTCGGCATTCCACGGCCGTCTCACGCCTGAAGCCGTCGAGAACGCAATCACGTAGTCACCCGAGCCGTTCGAGGCGAACGAGCCGGTGCGCGCCAATCCCATGATCGCGCGCGCCCCGAGCCTCTCCAGGTTACGATCGCTGAGTGGGGCGTCGGTCGCTACGACCATCATGATGGAACCATCGCCTCGATCGCCGCTGACGGCGTTCTCGAACGAATAGCGGCCGATCGCGCGCCCCACAGGAGCTCCGAGCACCTGGAGGATTCCTCCAAAGTTGCTCTGGACCAGTACTCCCACTCGATGTCCGCCAAGGGTGGCAGGAAGCACGCGAGACGAGGTGCCGATGCCGCCTTTCCATCCGAATGCGCTGGTGCCCGTCCCCGCCCCAACGCTGCCCTCACGCACCGGCCCATCAGTCGCGCTGGTCAGCGCCTGACGCACGTGCTCGGCGGTGATCGGCCGCGAACGTATGTCGTTGAGCCCGCTATCGTTCGTTTCCCCGACCACGGGGTTGATCGATCGGATCCGTTCCATCCCCGGCTGCTCGAGCATCCAGGCCGCCATCGCGTCGGCCGCCTTCCAAACGCAAAGGGTGCAAGTGAGCAGTATCGGTGTTTCAAGCTCGCCAAGTTCCCGCACCTGCGTGACGCCTAGCAACTTGCCGAATCCATTGCCGACGACGATGGCGGCAGGCACCCGCTCCAGATACGCGTTGCCGGGGTGCGGAAGAATGGCCGTCACTCCGGTGCGTACAGCGTCTCCTGTCGTAACGGTCACCTGCCCCACTCGTATACCGGCAACGTCGGTAATTGCGTTGTTCTGCCCGGTCGCAAAAATGCCAGGCGCCACGCCAAGGTCACGCGCGCGCACGCGAGCGGACGTTGCGGCTGCTTCTTGCGCAGATACCGGCGCCGCAATGGCGACGCACGCCGCGGCAAGAAAGATCGCTCGTCGCTCGGTGCGCCGACGTGTTACGGACATGGACAAACCTCGGGTAGGAGTCAGGAACGGGAAGATGGAGCATGCGCGCTACCGAACAACCCCCGGCCTGACTGTTGCACCCTCGCCGAGGCGTTCAGCGCTCGAGTAGAGAGGAGATCCAATGCCGAGCAAGACGACCCGGCGCGCCTCGAAGAGGAGCAGGAGGATGCCGTTCGCATCCGAGGCAGACTCCAGTTATATCACCGAGAAGTTCTGACGCAGGCCGGCGGGGAGACCCTGGCGGGGTAAGATTTTGAGGGTCGAGGGTCGAGGGTCGAGGGATCACGTCGGTTGTTGCTCGCATAAGCTTAGCCCGCGTCGCGCGTCGCGCATCGCTCAACCCGCTCTTTCCAATGCCCGAGTACGGACTACTGCGCGATCTGCTCGTCTTGTTCGGACTGGGCGTCGTCGTGGTGCTGGTTTTTCACCGCATCCGGCTTCCACCGATCGTCGGGTTGCTCATAACGGGAGTGCTGTGCGGTCCGTACGGTTTCGGTCTGATCCGAAACACGCACGACGTGGAAGGGCTGGCCGAAGTCGGCGTTCTGCTTCTGCTCTTCACCGTCGGGATCGAGTTCTCGGTGACGCAGCTCGTCAGGCTGCGGGCCTTCCTGCTCCTCGGCGGCGGTGTTCAGGTCGCTGGCACTGTCGGCCTGGTTGCCTTGCTCGCCAGGGCGTTCGGCCAGCCGTGGCCAGTCGCCCTGTTCCTCGGAATGGTCGTATCGCTCAGCAGCACGGCGCTCGTGCTGCGTACCCTTAGCGACGCCGGCGAGACGGACACTCCGCACGGCAAGGGTATGCTGGCGATTCTGATCTTCCAGGATCTGTGCATCGTGCCGATGGTCCTCCTCACGCCGTACCTCGGTGGTGACGGCTTCAGCGGCAGCGTACCGATGGCGGCGGCGAAGGCTCTGCTGTTCGTCGGCGGTGCGGTGATCGCCGCCCGCTACGTGGTTCCCTGGCTACTCGAGGTCGTCGTCAATACCAGGCAGCGTGAGGTCTTTCTGCTCACCGTCATTCTCTTGGCGTTAGGCACCGCTTGGGCATCGGCTGCGGTGGGGCTGTCGCTGGCGCTCGGCGCGTTCATCGCCGGATTGGTGATCTCCGAGTCTGAGTACAGCCACCAGGCGCTCGGGGAGATCCTGCCGCTGCGCGAGGTGTTCAACTCGCTGTTCTTCATTTCGATAGGGATGCTCTTCGACGTGCGCACGCTTGTGCGCGAACCTGTCGCGGTGATCGGTGCGATCGTCGCGGTACTGCTCATCAAGTCGTTCGTGGCGGGCGGCGTAACGCTGGCGTCCGGCCGCCCCCTGCGCGTCGCCATCATCGTGGGAGTCGGTCTCGCGCAGATCGGTGAGTTTTCGTTCGTTCTGTCCAAGGTGGGGCTGGAGGCGGGACTGCTCGATACCCGGTTGAATCAGATCTTCCTTGCAGTCACCGTGGTGACGATGGCGATTACGCCCCTTTCGATGCGTGCGGCCCCGCGCATGGCAACATGGATCGACCGTATCGTGCCCGCCTCGTGGCGTCGGTCGCACGCCGAGCCAACGCTGCCTGACGATCGCCTTGCGGATCTGACCGATCACGTCGTGATCGTCGGCTACGGGCTGAACGGACGCAACCTTGCCCGGGTCCTCCAGCGCTCCGGAATCAAGTTCGTCGTGGTCGACCTCAATCCGGAGACCGTCCGCACTGAGCGGGCACGTGGCCGGCCGATTCTGTACGGCGATGCCACCCGTGAGGACATACTGCGTCACGCGGGCATCGCTCGCGCACGAGTCCTCGTAATCGCCGTTTCCGATGCAATCGCGACCCGTACATCGGTAGTAACCGCGCGGCGTCACAACCCGGCGCTGCACATCCTCGTGCGCAGCCGCTATGTCAAGGAAATGGAACCGCTGCTCGCCCTTGGCACCGACGAAGTGGTTTCGGAGGAGTTCGAGACCAGCATCGAGATATTCTCCCGGGTGCTCAGACGCTACCTCGTGCCGCGAGACGTAGTCGATCGCATGGTCGACAACATCCGCCAGACTGGCTACGAAGCGATGCGGACGATGCCGGAGGGAGGAATTCCAGCCGGCACCCTTGGTCGATTCGCAAGCGGACTTACGGTGGACGTGGTTCAGGTCGCGCCGGGATGTGAAATGGAGGGTCGCCCGCTCGCCGAGACGGGACTGCGGCAGCGCAGCGGCGTGTCGATCGTTGGGGTACAGCGCGCAAATGGAGAACGCCTGGCCAATCC
Source organism: uncultured Gemmatimonadaceae bacterium (assembly GCA_964584905.1). Lineage (GTDB taxonomy): Bacteria > Gemmatimonadota > Gemmatimonadetes > Gemmatimonadales > Gemmatimonadaceae > JALZIF01. Next base: position 15,484 of record CAZPCC010000077.1, read on the forward strand.
GGCGGGCGATGACACGCTGGAGGTTGGCGACATCGTGTTGCTCCTCGGCCGCCCCGATCAGCTGGCGGCGGCGTCGACTTTCTTCCGCACAGCTGACGATAGCTCGGAGCTGACCGCCGAGGCCCGGCGTCTCACAGAGGAGTACCGAGCTCGGTGATAGAGCTGGTGTTCTGAGACCTAACGTCGCTCCACGTCGACGCAATCGTCAAGGCTGTTCCGTGGCGACTTTGGACTACTGCGGTTCATGATTCCGCATTGTCGTCGCCGCGGACGCCGCGGAGCTCGCAGAGACACTAGACAGGCAGATAACGGACAGGTGGTTTTCCCAAACACCGCCGATTCAACGTGCCTGACTTTGCCATTCATCCTCTGCGCTCCCGCGATGAAGCTACGCAGGACTCCAGGATCGAAGAATGCGGCCGGCTGATTCCCCATTCCCATTTCCGCTTCGCGATTCCCGATTCCCGATTCCCGACTACATTCCCACCATGCCGCTCGTTCCACTCTTCGGCCATGAGACTTCACGCCAGCAGCTCGCGATTTCCGTCCGGCGTGGTGGACTCCCCGCGAGTCTCGCCATTCACGGCCCGCGTGGTATCGGCAAGCAGCGGCTGGCTCTCTGGCTGGCGCAACTGATCCTCTGCGAGCGGCTGGAGGACGAGCCGTGCGGCGAGTGCAGGCAATGCCGCTACAGCACTGAGCTCACGCATCCAGACCTGCACTGGTATTTCCCCCGCCCGCGCCTGACCGCGAGCGATGCCGGGCCAGCCGAGGTACAGGAAGACATTTCCGAAGCGATCGCCGAGCGCGTGCGCGCGAACGGTCTGTACGTGCGGCCGGCTGGCAGCGAGGGCATTCACGTGGCGACGGTGCGAACGCTCGTACAGCGCGCCGTTGTGACCCCGGCACTCGCCAGGCGCAAGGTCTTCGTGATCGGCGACGCCGAACGCATGGTCGCACAGGATGGCGCCGACCAGGCGGCGAACGCCTTTCTAAAGCTGCTCGAGGAACCGCCGTCCGACACAACCATCATCCTGACGACGAGCGAACCTGGCGCGTTGCTGCCCACGATTCGTTCGCGGGTTATCGCTCTGCGCGCCGCTCCACTCTCCGAGCGGGACATGCGCGCCTTCACTGCCGACCCGCTGGTCAAGGAAAGGCTCGGCGCCCGGGCAACCAGTGAGGCGGCGCTCCAGATCTCCGGCGGTGCCCCGGGTGCGATGCTGGCCATGGAGGCGCACGATGACGCTTTGGTCGCCGCGCGGGAACTGCTGGCGTCGGCAACGAAGGGTCGCGCCGCCTGGTCCCGGGCGGCCCTGGCGGTGGGTGCCACGGGAGCCCGGGGGTTCTTCACCGACCTGCTCGACGCGCTTACCCTCCTGCTTGCGGAGCACCTGCGTGACGCTGTGGCGCAACAGCATGAGGCGCGCGCGCGCGCCATTGGCACGGCAATCGAAGCCGTAGAAAAGGCGAAAGAGCGCGCTTCCGGCAATGCCAACCCTCAGCTTTTGGCCGCCTCCCTGGTCCCGTTTCTCGCGGCTGCATTGGCAAAATGAGTGATCTGAGTCACACCGGCCCCGACGGCGGCGCTCGCATGGTCGACGTGTCCGCCAAGCCGGCTACGGACCGCCTGGCGCGCGCAGGAGGCACCATCCTCATGTCAGCGGATACGCTGGCTGCCGTCAAGGCAAATGCCCTGGCCAAGGGCGATGTGCTCACAGTGGCCCGCACGGCCGGCATTCTCGCTGCCAAGCGTACGGCGGAGCTGATTCCGCTCTGTCACCCCCTTCCCCTCACCGATATCGCCATCGCAATCTCACCTGACGAGTCATTGCCAGGCATAACGGTCGAAGCCACCGTGCGAACCACCGCGCCTACCGGAGTCGAGATGGAAGCAATCACGGCGGTGAGTGTGACACTGATCACAATTTACGACATGGTGAAGAGTGTGGATAAAGGGCTCCGACTCACCGATATTCGCCTTTTGGAGAAACGCGGAGGACGGAGCGGTGTATGGATAGCTCGGTGACGGCACGCGCGTTGCCTTATGATAGGCCGAGTTCCGGGCGCAGATGCCTGGTTGCTTGCTCAGGCACCCTGACGAAGAGGGGTTTTGATGCATTCGAAAAAAAATGACTATGTGCACCGTGGTGATCTTGCGCGGCGCCGTAACAAAATGAGACGCATCGCATTGGGGATCGGCTCGGTCTGCGCGGTATTCGCCCTGTTGCAGTTACAGCAGGAAGAAGCGAGCGCCACAGGTCTGATCGCTCCGCCTGCGCAATCCGAGGCTGAGGTACTGCGTCAATCGCTCGATTCGGCGATGGCCGAGCTCGATATTACGCGGAGCACGCTCGACCGGGCCGAGAAGATCCTCGATCTGAGTGCACGCTTCAATGTGGGCGCCAGGCTCGCCACCACGATACATGATGTAGCGCTTGCCGAAGGACTCGATCCTGAGCTCGGCTTTCGCGTGGTTCGTCTGGAAAGCGAATTCAATCCTCGTGCGGTGAGTCCCGTCGGCGCCATCGGCCTAACGCAGCTGATGCTGCCGACCGCCCGTTACTTCAAGCCGGGAGTCACCCGTGATCAGCTTTTTGAGCCGAAACAGAACCTGCACATTGGCTTTCGCTATCTGCGCGGCTTGATCAAGGAATACGATGGCGACGTAAGGCTGGCGCTTCTCGTCTACAACCGCGGTCCGGTGGCAGTCAACGCTGCCCGCGCCCGCGGTGAGAACCCCGCCAATGGCTACGACCGGATCGTGCTCAAGGGGTATGCGGGTTCAGGGCTGATCGGGACGGACTGAGGGGGTCGGGGGTCGGGGGTTCGGGGTTGGGGGTGGAATCGGAACGACAGAAGGCGACGGCTTAATGCCGTCGCCATCTGTCATCGTG
>CAZPCC010000078.1:0-11236 GCA_964584905.1 uncultured Gemmatimonadaceae bacterium
GACGCGATGTCACACCACCTGACGTCACGCTCGACGGACCACCTGCCGCGATCGGCGGCGCGCGCGTGGCGTGCGTAAAGCCGCATCATGAGCGCGCGTCCATGCTATGCACATCGCTCGAGTCAGCCACCATTGCTGCGAGCAGCCACCGTTCCAGACCGAACGCCACGCACGCGGTGAACGCCGGCGATCCGTCGCGAAGGCGAATATCGAACCGCTCGCCGAAGTACTGATCGTGAAGATTGAACGACGCCGCGGCCACCGAGTCGCCATCGCCGATGTCCAGACGCAACTCGAGCTTCAGCTCCTTTAGGCGCTGGATGAGGGCACGCCCCCTTGCCGTCGGAGCGAAGAACGGATCCTCGGCTGGCTCAATGGTGCAGGTAAGTCCCAGACGAGCAGCGAGCGCACTGGCCGCACTCGAGCCGCGGTCCCGGAATGCCTTGCAATCGGCTTCGGTCCCGATGCAGACCAGCTCGCGCATGGAGAACGCCCAGCCGCGGCGCAGCGGCGCGAGCTCTTCGCCCTCATGCCGCCAGCAGCATCCCTGGGCCGTTATGAGGCGGGGGGACCTGACGACGGTATCAGCCAGCGCCGCATAGATGTGGTAGCAGACTGCAGGTGGAAGAGCAGCGGACGCCGGAGCGCTGGCCGCTGAGGCGTCGCGCGCCGGATGCTCGCTCGCGGCGATCCGTTCGAGTGCGGTCACGTCGCTCGTCAGGTGCGATGCGAGGGTCAGCCACTGGGGAAAGGACGCGAAGTAGCCGGCACGCTCCAGATCCTCCAGCGGCAGAGCGGGCGGCACCATCCACTCATCCGGCTTCTCGGCCTCGCAAAGTGTCGCGATCTGCGCTTCGATCGAGCGCAGCTCGCGCAGTGCTGGACCACGTAGTCCAATGAGCCCGGGCGCCGGAGTCCAGAGCTCTCCTCGCGCGTGGGCTGCGCGGACTACCCGTTCAGAGTGTCGCATTCGTGTCCGCTCCCCCGAAGACATCGGCAATGCGCTGAACGGTGCGAAAATTGTCCAGCCTGATCTCGGCATCGGTGATGACCCGTCCGATCTCGCGCTCGGTCCACGCGATGAGCTCGAGCACCTTTATCGAGCTGAGGATCCCATCCTTGAAGAGCAGAGTCTCGGCGTGGACGTCCACTCCCGGCGGGGCCAGCTGCTCGCGGATCCAGCGCACCATCCTTGCGGCGAACTGCGCGCGCGTGGTCATGCGACCTCCCGGGCACCGGCGCTTCCCACGACCGCTTCAACCATGTTGGTCCAGAACGACGCTACCGTTGGCGCCGGATATCCGAGCAACCGATCGGTGTTGGTCGTGCCGAAGCACTTGGGATGGGCCATTTGCGGCACGAAGTGGCTGAGCGAGCGAACCGCCTGCCTTACGCGCGGACTGCCTGCGTCCTCGATGGCCCGCTCGAACAATCGGTACGTGTCGAGATCGACCTGTACCGGCCGCGCGATCCCCCTTCGCTGCCACGCCGGCTCCCGGTCGAACAGCCGGTACGTCTCGTTCAGGAGATCGCCGAGTGGCATGGCGCCGGCTCCGGCGCACACGTGATATGTCTCGCCGTTTACGTTAGGCGCCAGCGCGACGCAGGCGATGGCTCGCGCGACGTGATCGGTAGTGACGGCATCGAGTGTGGACAGTCCTGTCGACGGCAGCATGGCAGCGAGTCCACTGAAATAGAGCCGCAGGGCGCGATGGACCGCGTTCACCTGGGAGATCCTGCCCGAGGCATCGTCGCAGACGATTGTCGACGGCCGAACGATCGCCCACGGCATGACGGCGCTGCGGACCAGCTGCTCGGCCTCGAACTTGGATTGTTCGTACGCGTTGATCCATCCCGGAGGTGTGGTGGTGTCATTCTCGGCGATGTGGCCGGTACGTGCCCCGGCGACGAACGCCGTGCTCACGTAGATCCACCGTGTCAGGCCCATCCAATCGCTGGTGAGCTCGAGCAGATGCCGGGTGCCCTCGCGATTCGTAGCGCGCGCATCGACGAGCGTCTGCGAGAATGTCGTGGTTGCCCCCAGATGCACTACGGTGTTTACCTCGGCGGCGAGCTCGGCACGCTGGCCAGCGGAAAGCCCCAGCCCTGGCATCCGCAGGTCGCCGGCAATGGGGATCACGCGGCACGAGCCCACGCCCCGCGGTTCGCGGGCGAGCCCGTAGACCCGCGCAACGCGTGTGTCGCCTAGCAGCTCGTCGATCACCGCACGGCCCAGCAACCCCGTCGCGCCCGTGACCAGGCATACAATTGAAGCCATTGTTCACGCCTCCAGCGCCAGGCCGGTCCAGTGCGACCCGTAGCCGTATGAGAACAGCAGCAGCTTGTCGCCGCGCGATACGGCACCGCAGGAGACGGCATCGTGAAGATTGATGAAATTGTCGCCGGCGAGCGTGTGCCCGATGCGGGCGATGTTCGCGTCGAACAGTCGCGCGTTAGGGAGCGCGGCGAGCCTCAGCAGAATGTCCCAGCTCACGGACGAGATGTTGTGCGGCAGCACCCAATCCACATCGGCGGCCGTCCAGCCGGCGTTCCGCACCGTCTGGCGTATGACGTGGACCGCCGTCGGGAAGTAGGAGGCCATCACTTCGTCCCGCATTGAATCGGCGCTCCAGTAGAAGCCTTTGGTGACGGACGCGCCGCCAACTATCCGATTGCGCACCCCGCGTCGCTCGATGAGGAGGGCGCACGCGGCGTCCGATGTGCAATTGGTCATCGCCTCCCGCCCGGCCTCCGATGGATAGAAGTCGCTGGACACGCAGAGGACTCGTTCCAACCCGTCGGACACGCACAGCGCCCGAGCCAGCCTGACGGCCGCAAGAATCGCCGTGCAGGCCAGTTGATCGAGACCGATCACCGAGGCATTGATCAGGCCCAGATCGTACTGGAGACGCGTCGCCGGATAGTGAAAGCGGCGCGTATCGCACAGCCCACGTGCATCGCAGGCGGCCGCCGCCGGGGTGGAAAATGCGATCGCCGCGGGGGCTCCGCAGTAGATGAGCGCATCGATGCTCGATGGGTCGATGCAGTGATCGGCCATCAGCGCGGATGCCGCGCCCATCGCGAGCTCGTAAGGCGTCTCTTCGACGGCGACGCAGACACTGCCGAATCCGAACCGCTCGAGCAGCTCCGGACCGGAGTCGAGGGCGCCGGCCAGGGCGAGCTCGCGCACCGAGCGCGAATGGCGCGCCGTTACGTACGCCACGGCGCTGATCCCCGGTACGGGTGTCATGACTGCAGGGGAATCTGAACCGTGACGAGCGCGTGGCCCGCCCACGGCGATGCGACTGTCGCGCTGGCGGCGAACCGATGTCCGCCAAGGAGCACTCCGCGGAGCTCGTGGTCGTCGTCGATGTCGAGCTGCAGGTCGTGAAAGCCCACCGTGGGAGCGAGCTGCAGTGCCTTCCAGCTCGCTTCCTTGAGCATCCAGAGCACCGCGCTGGACATGCCGGACTCGACACGCCGTCGCTCGAATCGCGTCAGGAACAGTCGCTCCGAACCGGCCGGCACGGCGTCGAGGCGCTCGAGATCGATGCCTACACGCGTGCTTCCGGTCGCCGCTATCGCCCCGGCTCGACCGTGTCGGTGCGTAACCGAGAGTGAGAGCGATCGCGCCGGACGGCCAGCATAGTGAAGTACGGCGAGCGGGGGCCGGTTTGGCCGCCGGCGCAGTTCAATGCGATTCGTGGCGCCGGCAACCATACGAATGGCGCGCCGCGCCGCTAGCCGCGATGCGCGCCGCTCGGCGTCGGGCCGAGCCCGCGTCGCCGCAGCCAATTCGCCGACCGTCGCCAGTGCGACGGCAACTCCAGAACGCCACGCAGGGATCATTCGCCGCTCCAATTGAGTCTCACCCGCAAACTCGGCGGAGCGGAGCCAGGCACATATCCGACGCTCTACGTAGGAAGGACCCCGAGATGACGTAGAATGCGCTGGATTCCGGCTCTTGGCGGAAATGCCGGGGGAACTCTGGGTTCCCGCCTTCGCGGGAACGACGGTGGAGGTATTGCCGGAATGACGGGCTGCGTTCTACCAAAAGGTTCGGGGCCGCTCACCGAGCGGCCCCGCAAGTCCGAATCCCCGCATCCCGCGTCGCGCGTCCCGCGTCGCGCTTCCCTATCCGTTCCCCCCATGGCACTTCTTGAACTTCTTCCCAGAGCCGCAGGGACATGGATCATTGCGCCCGACGGTGCTCCAGTCCTGAACCGGCACCGCTTCACCGCTACGCTGCATGACGCGTCCCGCGCCGACGATCGTCGGCTCCGCCCGCGCCACCTGCTTCTTCTTCGGTGGCTCGTCAGGCCCCACCTCCACGATGCGATCCTCCGGCGCGCCGTTGCCGTCAGGCGATTCGGCCGGAACATCTTCAAGCATGCCTAGCGCATTGAACCGGCGCGTGGTCTTGGGCGCTTCCCGCTGTTGCGGCGGCTGCGGAGCCCCCGGCTGCTCGAACACCAGCTGCACGCGAAGGAAACGCTCGGCGAAAGCGTTCGCTATGTCGGCCATCAGCCCCTGGAACATCGTGTACGCTTCGCCCTTGTACTCCACCAGCGGGTCCTTCTGTCCCCAGGCGCGATAGTAGATCGTGTTGCGAAGCTGGTCCAGATCGTACAGATGGTCCTTCCACTTCTCGTCGATAACGTTGAGCGCTACCAGCGACAGAAGGCGGTCCGAATAGCCGGCCCCGTCCTCGGCCTTCACCGTATCGAGTGCGGCGAGCTTGGCATCCAGTGCCTGGTCGGCCGTTTCGCGCGCAACGCGCTTTAGCTCTTCCTCGTCCTTCGGGTGATCAGCGCCCTCCTCCAGCTGCGGTACCGACATGAGGTAGTGCATCAGCAGATCCTGCCGCAGCACGCCGAAGTCCCAGTCCTCGGGCGAGTCGAACAGCTCGATGTGCGTTTCGATCCGGCGGGTGACGGCGTTCTGCAGCATGCGCCGCGCTTCGCCCTTCAGCTCCTCGCCACCTTCGAGCGCGAACGAGCGGAGCGAGTAGATGACCTCGCGCTGCTGGTTCATGACGTCGTCGAAGTCGAGCAGCCGTTTGCGCGTCTGGAAGTTCTGCATCTCGACGCGCTTCTGCGCCTGTTCGATCGACCGCGTAACGAGAGGATGCGTGAGCACCTCGCCTTCCTGCGCTCCCAGCTTGTCCATCAGCGACGCGATCCGCTCGGAGCGGAACAGCCGCATCAGATCGTCCTCCAGCGAGAGGAAGAACTGCGATGCACCCGGATCACCCTGCCGGCCGGCGCGTCCGCGCAGCTGCCTATCGATGCGACGGGACTCGTGCCTTTCGGAGCCGATGATGTGAAGTCCGCCATCCTCGACGATGTCGATCTCCTTGCCATCCGGATCGGTGATCTTCGACGGCTTGGACACGGTCACACCGGCGCCGAGTTTGATGTCGGTTCCGCGGCCGGCCATGTTCGTGGCAATCGTCACCGCGCCGGGCTGCCCTGCCCCGGCGACGATCTCCGCCTCACGCTGGTGATACTTGGCGTTGAGCACGTTATGCCGGATTCCCGCGCGATTGAACATTCGCGACAGCGTTTCCGACACTTCCACGTTCACCGTTCCAACGAGCACCGGAAATTCGAGCTCGTGCAGCCGTTTCGTCTCTTCGACTATCGCGTTGTATTTCTCGCGCCGGGTCTTGTAGATCAGGTCCTGACGATCGTCGCGCACGACCGGCTTGTTGGTCGGAATGACCGCCACGTCGAGCCTGTAGATCTGGTGAAACTCGGCCTCCTCCGTCTCAGCCGTACCGGTCATGCCGGCCAGCTTCTCGTACATGCGGAAGTAGTTCTGGATGGTGATTGTCGCGAGCGTCTGCGTCTCGCCCTTCACCTGAACCCCTTCCTTCGCCTCCACCGCCTGATGCAGCCCCTCCGACCACCGCCGCCCCGGCATGGTGCGGCCGGTGAACTCGTCCACGATGAGCACCTGTCCATCCTGCACCACGTAGTTAACGTCGCGCTCGAACAGCGTATGCGCGCGAAGCAACTGGTGAATTACGTTCAGCCGCTCGCTGGTGACCGCATAGTCGCGCTCGAGCGCGGCCCGCTGATCAAGCTTTTCCTGCGGCTCGAGCTTGGGATCGTGCTCAATGCGCACTACCGCTTCGGACAGGTCTGGAAGTATGAACGCCTGCTGGTCGGTGGGGGACATGTACTCGATCCCCCGGTCCGTGAGGTGCACCGTGTGCCCCTTCTCGTCCAGGACGTACAGCAGCCGTTCCTCGATGTCACGATGCCGCTGCTTGGACTGCGGCAACTTGCGATCGGCGATGTGTTCCAGCTCCGTCTTCTGCACGAGCGTCTTCACACCGGTTTCCTGCATCACCTTGAGCAGGCGCCTGTTCTTTGGCCCTCCGAGTTGCGCCTGATAGAGCGCGAGCCCCGCCGCATCAGCGTCTTCGGCCTCGAGCGCCTTTTCACCCTCGGCCACCAGTGCGTTCACCACATCGCTCTGTGCTCTCGCCAGGCGGGTGACGGCGGCGTTGTACTCCCGGTACTGCATGTCGCTCTCGTTGCCGACCGGCCCCGAGATGATCAGCGGAGTGCGCGCCTCATCGACCAGCACCGAGTCGACTTCGTCGACGATGGCGTACCAGTGCGGCCGCTGCACGCGCTGGTCGAGCGAGACCACCATGTTGTCGCGCAGGTAGTCGAAGCCGAACTCGTTGTTGGTGCCGTACGTTATGTCGCAGTGATAGGCAGCCCGGCGCTCGGGAGTTCCCGGCTCGGTATCGTCGAGGCACCCGACCGTCAGGCCGAGATAGGTGAAGATGTGCCCCATCCACTGCGAGTCGCGGCGTGCCAGGTACGAGTTCACCGTTACCAGGTGCGCGCCACGCCCCGGCAGAGCGTTGACGTAGAGCGGCAGCGTGGCGACAAGTGTCTTGCCCTCGCCGGTCGCCATCTCACCGATCTTCCCTTCGTGCAGCTCGTAGCCACCAACGAGCTGCACGCGGTACGGGATCATGTCCCAGGTAATCTCGTGACCGGCAACCCCGACCTCGGTTCCGAATAGCCGGCGGCACGCCTCGCGAACGGTGGCGAACGCTTCGGGGAGAATCTCATCCAGCGTGTCGCTGATGACTTCGCGCAGCTTTCCCTCGAGTCCGCCGCGGCCATCCGCGCCCTGCAGCTCGTTGTCGATCTGTTCGCGCTCGTCGGCGTCCGCCGTGACGTGCTTGCGCTGCTTCAGGTCGGCCAGCTGCGACTCGATCTCGCCGGTGCGCTCCTGCAGGATCGCCCGGAACTTCTCCGTCTGGCCGCGCAGCTCGGCCTCGGAGACGGTCTTGAGGCGCTCGTACTCCTCTTCGATCGTATCGATGATCGGCGTAATACGCTTCAACTCGCGGACGTGCCGCGAACCAACGATCTTGCCCAGAATCGACTTCAGCATTGCAGTGCCCTCTATCGGTACAATCCCGCCGCGGCGATGTACCGCGCGACGGCGTCCGTCACGAATCCATTGATCGGTAGTCGCTGGCTGATGCGCATGCGTACCTCGGTGGACGACAGGTCCACCCGGCGGCTCGGCAGCCGAACCGCCGGAAACACGGGCGGCGCCGACTCCTCCCCGGCGCCGCGATCCAGCACGACGATTTCGGCCAGTTCCGGGAGGCGCTCCGCCTCACGCCACTGCGGCAGCTGCTCTACCAGATCGGCACCGATGAGGAGAAAACGACGCGCGTCGGGGTGCTGCCGCGCAAACTCGGTCAGCGTCTCGACCGTAAAAGATAACCCGCCTCGCTCGATTTCCAGTCGATCGACCGTGAACCGGGGATCTCCGGCAACCATGTGCTCCAGCATCTCGGCCCGCTGGAGTGCGGACGCATGAATGTCCTGGCCCTTGAACGGCTGCTGCCCAGCCGGAATCCATATCAGCGTGTCGAGGTGCAACGCCTCGAAGGCGTCGCTCGCCGCCAGCAGGTGCCCTACGTGCGGAGGGTCGAACGTTCCCCCGAACAGTCCTAGCCGCACCGTTCGCTATTCCGGGGTCGTGGCCGTTGTGGCCGCGGCGCCGCACAGCTCCCGTACAGCCTGGTCAGCCGGGTATTTGCCATGCAGCGCGGCGCACGTTTCCTCGGCATCCTCGCGCCAGTTCTCTTCGCGGAAGGCCTCGACCATGCGCAGCAGGGCAGCCTTGGCGGTCGGCGTCTCGGGGTACGTGTCAACGACCTCACGGAAGTAGATGACCGCCGAGTGATTTCCGTTCCGGCGCATGTAGAACATGCCATTGTTATAGATCTTACGGGCGAACTTGTCGTTCAAGGCGGCGAGTTCCCTTCTCCCTTCCTCCGCCAGCGGCGACTCGGGATAGACCGCGAGCATCGACTCCAGCGTTGCACGCGCCGTTTCCCCGTACTGCGGGTCCAGCGCTGGTTTGCGCCAGAGCTCGGCATATGAGCGGCCCGCGCGGAGCAGCGCTTCGTCCGCCAGGGTGTCCAGCGGAAAGGATTCGGCTACCCGCACGAAGTTCTGTGCGGCCAGCAGGTATTGGCGCTTCTCGAGGTGCGTCTCCGCCAGGTGATAGAGAGACAGCGGCAGGAGCGGATCGCGTGCCGGAAGCTCTATGGTGAGGCGCTCGAAGCCCGCTATCGCGTTGTCCCAGCGCCCCTTCTCGAACTGCTCGACGGTCGCGGCGTAGAGGCGCGCATGATCGTTCCCGAACTGCCGCGGCTGAAACGATGCGCGGCACCCGGACAGTGCGACCAGGGAGGCCAGCGCGACGCCCATTATACGGAGTGACCTTGAAGAAACCATGACTGCAGTGGTACCCGGAAGCAGAGTGTCGGTTCAGATGGCCGATTCGGCGAGCGCTTCGCGAAAATACTCGATCGTCAGCGCGAGGCCGTCCTGGACGTGCACCGATGGCTCCCAGCCAAGCATCGCGCGAGCGCGCGTGATGTCCGGCTTCCGGACCTTCGGATCGTCGGTCGGAAGCTCCTGATGCACGATCTTCGACTTCGATCCGGTCAACTCGATCACCATCTCGGCGAGCTGCCTGACCGTGTACTCGTCAGGATTCCCGATGTTGGTCGGGTTGCTGTCGCCGTTCATGAACAGGCGGTAGATCCCTTCGATCTCGTCGGACACGTAGCAGAAGCTGCGCGTCTGCGAGCCATCGCCGTAGATGGTGATCGGCTCGCCGCTGATCGCCTGGACGATGAAGTTCGACACCACGCGTCCATCCCGCGGCCGCATCCGTGGCCCGTAGGTATTGAAGATTCGAACGATGCGGGTGTCGAGCTGGTGATAAGTGTGATAGGCCATGGTGATCGCCTCGGCGAAGCGCTTCGCTTCATCGTAGACACCACGCGGCCCCACAGGGTTGACGTTTCCCCAATAGCTTTCCGACTGGGGGTGGATCAGCGGATCGCCGTACACTTCGGAAGTGGAGGCGAGAAAGAACCTGGCCCCCTTGGCCTTTGCCAGCCCTAACGCATTGTGGGTGCCGAGTGCGCCGACCTTGAGCGTGGGAATCGGGTGCTCGAGGTAGTCGATAGGGCTCGCCGGCGATGCGAAGTGCAGCACGCCATTCAGGTCGCCGGAGACGTACGTGTAGGTGGAGATGTCGTGCCGCACGAATTCGAACCGCGGGTCGTTCATCAGGTGCGCGATGTTCTCCGGATTGCCGGTGATGAAGTTGTCGAGCCCGACGACCGAATGACCATCGGCGAGAAACCTGTCGGTGAGGTGCGATCCGAGGAATCCCGCCGCGCCAGTGATGAGTACTCTCACACGGTGCCTCGCCCAATGGACATGTAGGTAAAGCCGAGCTTGTGCATCTTGGCGGGGTCGTAAAGGTTGCGTCCATCGATCACGACCGGGCGCTTGAGCAACGTCTTCATCCGCTCGAAGTTGGGGTGACGGTACTCGTTCCAGTCGGTGACGACGCAAAGCGCGTCGGCGCCATCGAGCGCGTCGTAGTTGGACTCGGCGTACTCGATTCGATCGGCCATGCGGTGGCGGGCTTCTTCCATTGCCACCGGATCGTGCGCGATCACCGAGGCGCCGGCCTCGAGCAGGGATTCGATGAGCACGAGCGAAGGTGCCTCACGCATGTCGTCGGTCTGAGGCTTGAACGCCAACCCCCAGACGGCGACGCGCGCATTCTTCACACCGCCATCGAGCACCAGCTGAAGCTTCTCGAACATGCGGCGCTTCTGCCGCTCGTTGGCGTCCTCGACCGCGTCGAGCACGCCCAGGGGCACGTCGTTATCCCGGGCGGTGCGCACCAGCGCCTTCACGTCCTTGGGAAAGCACGAACCGCCATAACCCGGTCCGGGAAAGAGGAACGACGGACCGATGCGCGAGTCGGTGCCCATGCCCTTCCGGACGTAGTCGACATTCGCGCCGACGCGCTCGCACAGCCGCGCGATCTCGTTCATGAACGAAATGCGCGTGGCGAGCATGGCATTCGCCGCGTACTTGGTCATCTCGGCGGACGGGATGTCCATGAAGATGATCGGCTTGCCCGTGCGAACGAACGGCGCGTACAGCTCGGCCATGACGCTTCGTGCGTGGTCGGTATCGACACCGAGGACGACGCGGTCGGGCTTCATGAAATCATCGATTGCCGCCCCTTCCTTCAGGAACTCGGGGTTGCTGCACATGTGGAATGGGAACTGGGCGCTCTTCCCGACGGCATCGGCAACCTTGGCAGCGGTGCCGACCGGCACCGTGCTCTTGGTGACGACGACCAGCTCCCTGGTCATGTGCTTGCCGATCATCGCGGCTACGGCGAGCACATGACGCAGGTCCGCCGATCCATCTTCATCGGGTGGAGTGCCGACGGCGATGAAGACAACGTTCGCCTTGGCAATGGCGTCGGCGACATCGGTAGTAAAGGAAAGTCGTCCATCGGCCTGATTGCGCTCGACGAGGGTCTCGAGTCCAGGTTCGTAGATGGGCAGAACGTTCTGCTTCAGGCCGCCGATCTTCTTTTCATCGACGTCGGCGCAAATGACATCATTTCCCGTCTCGGCGAGACATGCCCCGACGACGAGACCGACGTAACCCGTTCCTATGATGGTGATTCGCAAAGAAAGTCCGTGAATGCTGATTAAGGGAGATCTCGGAGCAGCCGAGAAAGTTAGTCCCTCGGGGGTCGGGGGTCGAGGGTCGAGGGTCGTGGGTGTCAGGATCGAAACGCGCGGGGAGGACTTCGCGTAACAGTCCCTCCAACGAAAAGCGGCGCGCATAGCGCG
>CAZPCC010000079.1:0-3506 GCA_964584905.1 uncultured Gemmatimonadaceae bacterium
CCGGGTCGTCGAAAAGATCGCTATGCTCCGCAAGTCCGCGAACGCAAAGCGGTCGTTCGGGTCTGTTCCGTCCGACGCCGGCACCGGGGCAACGTCGTAGCGAAGTCCGGTAACCTTAATCTCGTGCAGTTCGCGAACGAACCAGGGCCCGATGATCTTCATCGCTACGGTGCCGTCCGCGAAGGGGTCCCGGCCTAACGCAAAATTCGAGCGGGGCAGGGTACCCTCGGAGAAGCCGCGCCGGAGCACATCCAATGCCGCTACTGCCGCTTCGTTGTCGAAAATGACCTGGCCGTCGCCTATGAGAGTGCGTCCCCCCGAGCTCGCCAGATAAAGCGGATAGAAATCGTAGAAACGTTCGAACCAGGTCGTCTTGAGCGTAGCCCAGAGCGCCCAACGGTCCACGCGGCCATCGCCGTCGCTGTCCCGCGTAAGGCGACGGAAGGCATCCAGAAGCTCGGTGTGGTTGCGCGGCGGCCCGATCCCCGCCCCTGCCAGCAGATCGACGTTGTACATCAACATCATTGGATTCGTCTTCCAGGGAAATGCATAGATTCCGCCATCCGGCAGCCGGAGCGACTCCAGCATTGCACCGTTGGTGCGTTCCTGCAGCCGAGCCGCCGTTGCCACGCGATCATCCAGGCGCACGACGCCCCGAGCGCGGACCAGACGGGCCAACAGCGCCGATGAGACATTGGAGCTGACGTCGGGAGTCGCTTTCGCGACGATCGCAGCGAGCAGCACTTCCTCGGAGGAACGGCCGGCGGGCAACGGCTGCACGCGCACCTGCACTCCGGGATTGGCGGCGTTCCACTCCTCTGTCAGGCGCATTGCGAGCCGCACTTCCACCGGATTGGCCGCGGGCCAATAGGTGAGTGTGATCGGGGTGGTGGCGTCGGTCCTGTCGGCGATCTCGATTCCCGAAGCTCCTCGCCTCAGGACGATACTCTCGCCACCCTCATCGGCGAACTCACGCCGGTCCGGAATGTCCGCCAGCGAAATGGAGGGTTCGCCAGCCGGACGATAGCGCAGGTACCTGGCAGCTACCGGATTGCTCGTTACAGCCTGCAGCGCGAGCAGCGCTTCGATCGTGGACTCGGCCCCGGAGTTTGTGTTCACGGAATCGCGCGAGGGGCCGTCAATCCCATCGAAAGTGCGGCCGGACTGCTCGTCGTACATTGCTGTACCGGCCTGATTGGCGCCGAGAAACCACGCCGCCGTTAGGCCGGCGAAAACGGCGTACCGGTTGTCGCCGGTCGCTTCGGCGAGCGCCAGGTAGCCCCCCACGATCGGGCTGATTCCGTAAGCAATCTGGGGAAACCAGAGGGCCGATCCGTCTGGCGAAATTTCCCACGGGACCCGGCCGGCCAGCAGAAATCGTCCCCACAGGGCGTCGGCTTCCTGCCGGGCAGCCGCGGCGAACTCCGGGCGGTCGAGCACGAAGGCAGCGGTAGCGAGTGCCTCGGTGGAGCGGCTGCCCCACGCGTGCCAGGCCGCCTCCGGCCGGTCCACGCGAGCGCCCCACGGCGGGGAGTCGCTGCTGCCTGACGCGAGCGGCACGAGCAGCGCCGCCGTCCGAGCGCACAGCGCCGCCAGCTGGTCCGAAGGCTCGGCGCTGTACAGTGCCAGAAGTCCGAGCAGGGCTTCGGCGGTGGCGGTAGCCGACCCCCCGATCAGCCGGCCGGCGTCCACCTCCCGCGCCATGCGGGCGACGGTGCGATCCAGCGCCGGTCGAAAACTCGTAAGGCTCGCGGAGTCACGGGGGCCGAGTACGCGCTCTGCTTCCCCGAGTGCCCACAGACTTCGGGCCGCCCAGTAAGACATGCTCTTGCGGCTGCTCGGCGCCAGCCGATTGGGAGTGCCCCGCGAATCGATGAAGTTGAAGTATTCACCGTCCTCCTGCTCCATCGCCACGACGAACGCCAGCAGTCTGAGTGCCTCATCTCTTTCGCGGACGTCGCCCGTCATCTCGTACGCGCGCAGGTAAACTACCGCAGCTCGCGCAACGTCATCGACGGCGGCGATACCCTCGGAGCCATCTCGCTCGGGCGAAGGCGTGGGACTGTAGTCAGGCGCCTCGGCATACAGGGCGACGACTCGAACCGGATTCCCGCTCACCGTCGCGTCCATCCCGAGATGCCGAAGATGATCCAGGTTGACCTTGAGCGGAGCAGGGCCGGCAGGCTCCGCGACCGACCCCGCCTCGCCACCACAGCCAGCGAGGGCGGCGGAAATTATCGTGAGCGCAAGCAGAAACCGTAAGCGCCGCGGCATCATCGAGCCACGCCGCCCTGGCTTCGCTCGATCGCTGCAGCAAGGGACCTTACGAGGTCGCTCTGTTTCACCCGTGCACCGGCCACCGACACATCGGCGGCGCCGTAGTAAACCAGCAGGTCGCCGCCTGATTCGACGAGGCCCTGCGGGAAGACCACGCGTACTCCAGTCGTGAAATTGGTAGGATCGACCTGAGGAATATTGCCCATCTCGATCTCGTACGGTGCTTCCGGCGTGAGGGCGGGAGCAGTGGAAACGTAGCGGACGGTTTCGGGGCGCTCGATGTCCAGCACGCACCATCCCATAGAGTACACGTTTCCTTCTTCTATCGCCGTCGCGCCATGAAATGGAAAGAGCCAGCCTGCCGCCGTACGGATGGGTGGAGCTCCGGCCCCCACCCGGGAGCTGCGCCAGCCGCCAGGCTGGGGTCCCACCAGCGGAATCCCGTCTGGCGGCCATTCATCCTCGAGTGAGTTCACTCTGCAGCAGACTATGTTCGGCATGGGCCGGTGCAGGATTATGTACTGACCGTCGATCTTTTCCGGGAATACCACGCAGTTCTTGTTGTCGCCGGCAATGCGCGGTCCGTGGCGGCGATACCGTTCCGGCGCGAGAAGATCGTCCGTCGTTATGAGACAGACACGCGGACCGCCTGGCGAGTACCCGGTGTAGGTGATCGCATAACGTTCTTCCCCTTCCAGCCAGGTGATGCGAGCATCTTCAACGCCCCACTCTTCGTATGGTGCCTCGCGAGCAACGGCCGGTGCGTCTCTGATCTCGTCGATGTGCTCGCCATCAGCGGAGGTTGCGAGAACGAGACACGACCGCCGAGTTTCCTCTTCATAGACGCGTACGAGCATTACGACGCAGCCGCTGGCATGATCGATGGCCACGCCGGGATTGAAGGTGCCGCTCGACCGTGTGAAGGAGACTCGGGAAGGGTGGATGAGCGGATTCTCGGCGAACCGCTCGAGGGGAGCGATTACCTCGTCCGCTTCGGTGGTCAGGGATTCGATAACCCCCCCATGATCTGATCGAGCGACAGGTCGGCGACCGCCGTAACGCCGTCGGCGGCTCCGTAATAGATCCGAACGAGATCTCCTTCGGCCAGCAGCCCGCAGGTAACTACGACCTTCCCGAAAAAACCTTCAACCTCGTAGGGCGCCTCGGGCTCGAGGATAGGTTCCAGGGAACGGGCGAGCACGCGGGCGGGATTGCGCGCATCCAGCAGC
>CAZPCC010000080.1:0-7974 GCA_964584905.1 uncultured Gemmatimonadaceae bacterium
AATGCTCGGAGGGATAACGGGGGCGAGGATTGCCGACGAAGCGATTACGGCGCCAGAAAAGCCCGGTCCATAGCCGCGTTTGATCATCGGCGGCAGGATGATCTTGGTGGAAAGCGCAGCATCCGCCGCTGCCGAACCCGATATTCCGGCCATGAATACGCCAGCGAGTACCGTGACCTGCGCCAGCCCCCCACGGAGGTGCCCGACGAGCGCCGAAGCAAGGTTGAACAGCCGACTGGCGATACCACTCGCATTCATCAGCTCTCCGGTCAGGATGAAAAGCGGAACCGCCAGCAGAACGTAGGAATTGACGCCAAAGATGGCCGACTGAACCAGAGTTGTTGCCGGCATTCCCTGCGTCATGAGGAATGCGACGCCGGCAGTGGCGGCGAGCGACACCACCATCGGCACGCCTATGAGCACGAGCGTTAGGAACGCCAGGAACAGGATTATGGCGTTCATTCACCTGGTCCGAACCGGCTTGGAGAGCGATTCCTCATCGGATGGATCGAAATTCCGCCATGCACGCTCGCAGATGCCCGGACGCGAAGACTGCAAGCAGAACGCCGCTGATCGGTATGGCAGAGTAGATCGCGGAGAGCGGCACTCCTAGAGAGGTGGTGGACTGTCCCATCACCTGGCGGACCAGGACGCTTCCAAATACAAACAGACAGATTCCAAGTGCGATCAGCGCAATCTGAGCCGCAGCCTGCAGCAGGGGGCGCAGGCGGGGCGAGACGAGCGTATCCAGAAGCGCCAGGCGAAAATGCGCATTCCGCTGTGCGGCGACGCTACCGCCCAGAAAGATCAGCCAGATGAACATGCCGCGGACTGTCTCCTCGATCCACGGAAAGGAGAACAGTCCGCTGTAGCGGCCAACGACACCAACCATGATGAGGAGCGTGATCCCCCCGATCAGCGCTCCGACAATGAGGGCGGGTAGCTGCCGGACCCTTGCCCAGAACATTCTCTCGGCCCCAAAGTCCCTAAAAGGCACGGGGAGTATCTACACGAGATCCGATACGCCCCGAAACCTGGACACTCAGTCGAGTGTGATCTTGAAGACCTCCTCGATCATCTGCCGGCCGGCATCGCCCGCGCTCTCATAGTACTTCTCGTAGACAGGCTTGACCGCCTCACGGAACTGCGCGGCGTCCGGGTAGGTGAAAGTGATGCCCGCGGCTTCCATTCCGTCGAGCGCGATCTGAAGGCGCCGCTGTGCATCCTCCCGCTCCGCCGCAGCTGCTTCTTTGGCCGCCACATCGACCGCGGCCCGCAGGTCCGGCTCCAGCGAGTTGAGAAACTGGGTGGACGCGGAGAAGCAGATGGGCTCGTTCAGATAATTCACGATGGCGAGGCTTGTCTGAACCTCGTGGAAGTTCATTGCGAAGATGGCCTGCGCCGGCAATTCCGTTCCATCGATCACACCTGTTTGCAGCGAAGTATAGATTTCGTTGAACGCAAGCGGCGTCGCATCTGCGCCCAGCGCCTGCACCGCATCGATATAGACACCCCCGTCGGGCGTACGGATCTTGAGCCCCCTCAGGTCCTCGATCGATTCGATAGCTCTGTTGGCACTGATCTGACGGAAGCCGGCGTCCCATCTCTCAAGGCAGGAAATGCCGGAACTCTCGAAGGCTGCGTAAGCATTGCGCGCCACGTCCGAATCCCATGCGAGGTAGGCCTTCTCCTCGTTCGGGTAGAGGAAGGGCAGCGTCCAGCCCTGCAACACCGGCTGGTTCAGCGCCGAGGCGGCGAGCGACGAGCTGTGCGTACTGAACTGCAGGGCACCGGTGCGCATGAGCTGCACATTTCCCGCCTCATCCGCCAGTGATGCGTTCGGGAAGATCTCGACGACCATGCGTCCGCCGGTCTCGCGCTCCAGCGCTTCTTTGAATTTCTGGGCGCCGAAATAGAAGACGTGCTCCTCGTTGGCGCCGCCGATCGAAAGACGCGTCTGAATGGGCGCCTGCGCCGTGCCAACGGAAGCCGAACCAATCGCCATTGCGATGGCTACAGCCGCGAGCGCTGATACGCGAGATGCGCCGCGACCGGTGCTGGGCAATGGAAATGCTTTCATATGTTCCTCCCTGAGCATTCCTTCTCCGCATCCCCGATGAAACGCCCCCGGGGACTTACGAATAGAAGGGTCCAGGGCCTTCAGCATTTCCGGAGCGAGAACTCGCCCCGTTCTTGAAGCCGTGGACCAAGCTGCCTTGCTGTGGTTCCGGGCCGGGCGCTTAAGCCAGCAAACACCGACGCCTCCGTTCCGACAGTCCGAACAAACCGTAACAGAGAAGCCTCAATTGTCAAACATTGATTCTTTTAACTTCCGATGCTTCTCCCTCACCAGCCTGCCAGCGCAAGGTCGGATTGGAGGTCGCGCTTGCTGCGGTCGTATTCAACGTCTTCGTCGGGCACCTTGCGCAATCGGATGTTGGAGGCCAGTTCCTCGGAGATGTGAGCGATGGTCCCGGGCAGTGTGGAGATCACGGTGACCCCCGTCATTTCAGGCGGCGTGAACCCTAGCTCCGACAGGATCGCCGCCACCATGCCCACGTCGTTGATGACAATGTCGGCGTGCCCCGTCTTCGAGAATGCCCTGTGCACAGCCATGTACCAATCGCAGACGTCGCCCCACACGCCCGCTTCGGTCGCTATGACCCGCAACCTCTCCGCCCGGGGATCGACCTTACGAAAGATCGGATGACCCAGTCCCGGGACGCGCTCGTTCTTCTCGCGCATTTCCGCGATCAGCTTCTCCGCGAAGCTGCCGGCGACTTCGCCGGATTCCTTGAAGCGGCGATAGGTCTCGGCGATGAACCGGCCCGTATGTTCCGGGGCTATGGCATAGTCGCCGACGCCGAGCACCGCCGTCGCGAGTCCCGGCACCATGTGCGGATTGCTGGAGACATTGTAGCGGGCCGCCGTGGTGGCAGGCTTCTGTAGCGAGTAGTCGAGGATCGACGTCAGCACGGCATCGAATGTTCGTGCTTGCGACGGTGTCGGGAGCACTCCACGAATGAGCAGGAAGGTCGCTGCCGAGAAAGGCAGGCTGCCCATCACCTGCGTGAGGTCGTACCCTCGCACGTAGATGGCAGCGTCTTCGACGACGCTGACCGCGCTCTTCCAGTGAGGCCCTGATCCGGCCGGGTGTGGCTTACTCATGCTCTTCCTCCGATCGACCGACCCGCATCCTCCGCTATTCCTGCTTGGCGGGCTCCCTTTCCGCCTTGCGCTCGGGCGCATTGTTATGCGGACGTCCGATCTCGATGCCGTGCTTCTCCCGGTCCCATAGGCTCTCGGTCTTCTCCGCCCATTGGCGGAGGATGTATTTCTGGACCTTTCCGCTCGGAGTCCGGGGAAGCTCTTTGACCACCCCCACGTAGCGCGGCACCATGAAATACGGGAGGACCTCCGCGGCGTGATGGATGAACGCCTCGCTCTGGAACGACGGCCCGGCATCAGAGGTAACGTAGACGCACAGATCATCCTCGCCGAGCGGCGAGGGAACGGGTACGGCCGCCACCTCGCGGATGCCTTCGTACTCGACCAGCGCTTTCTCGATCTCGTAGGCGGAAATGTTCTCGCCGCGCCGCCGGATGGTGTCCTTCGCCCGGTCGACGAAGTAGAGGAATCCGTCCTTGTCGAAATAGCCGCGGTCACCGGTGTGGAACCACAGGTTCCGCCACGCCTCGACGGTCGCCTGCTGCTTGCGGTGATAGCCGGAGAAGATAATGCCGGGACGGCGCGGCCTGACGAGTATCTCGCCGATCGTCCCGGCCGGAACGCTCCGGTCGAGCTCATCGGCAACGATGACGTCCCACTCTTCGGTCGGCCGCCCTGCGCATCCAGTCGGTTTGTCGTAGACTGTCCCGGGCATGCCCACGGATGCCGGGCTGATCTCCGTCATCGAGAAGTGCGTTGCGACCTTTATCCCGAAGCGCTGCTCAAATCGGCGAACGTCCACCGGCAGCGGGGATACCCATGCGATGCGCAGCGGATTGGTCCTGTCGCGCTCGCTTGGTGGCGCCTTCTCCAGGACGGACGACATCGTCATCGGTATCATCGTCGCCGTCGCGCCAAGCTCGCAGATGTCATCCCAGAACCGGCTCGCCGAGAATCGGTCCTTCAGGATGACCGCCGCTCCCACCCAGAAGCACGCGCCGACGCAGTACCAGAGGGCCCCGGCATGGAAGAGCGGCATGGTGGAATAGAAGACATCGTCCGGGCCGAGGTTGAGCCAACGGTCTGCATTTCCGGCCGCTACCCATTGGACATGCGAGTGGGACGACACCACCCCCTTGGAAGGACCGGTCGTGCCGGACGTATACATGATCACCAGCGGATCCGACGGACGCACGGTGACGCCCGGAGGCTCTTTGCTTCCGCTCGCCTGCACCTCGTCGAGGGTCGTGCAGAGAGCGCCGGCCACACTGATCGCTTTGCCGCCCGGCTCCGCGACGATCCACGTCGTAATCGCCTTCTGCGCTACGTCGAGTTTCGCGAGGGTTTCGGCATGGGTCGAGTGGGCTATGACGAAAGCAATTCCGGAATCCTCGACGAAGTAGGACAGGAGCCGACCAAACAACGTTGTGTTGAACGGAACACAGACGGCGCCAAGCTTCGCTAGGGCGTAGACTGAGATGACGAACTCTGGGCGATTGTTCATCATCAAGCCGACATGAGTGCCCTTGGATACCCCAAGTTTTGCCAGCCCGTTCGCCGTCTGATTGACTACATCGTCGAGCGCTGCATAGGTAAGCCGCTCGTCCCCGTATCCCAGGGCCAGTCGATCAGGTGAGAGCTTACGCTGACGTGCCAGAACCGATCCCGCAACCAGATCCTCGAGATTCGGCAGCTTACTCATCAATGTCCCTCGTCATTCGGCCCGGGACGGTTCATCCGTTAGCCCCATTTGTCAAACCTTTATTTTTTTGCTACCCGCTTCAGAAAGGGACAGCAAGATGAGCTTCGCGGAAGGCCAGATTGTAACCACGAGCGCCGCTGACCAGATCGCCGAGATCGTACAGCGGGCCATTCTCAACGGTCAATTGAAGGTCGATGATCGCCTTCCGACAGAGGAGGAGTTGGCGGACCGATTCGGCGTGTCGCGGCCGACGGTTCGCGAAGCGATGAAGCGCCTGGCGGCCCGGCATCTTATTCGCTCGCGCCGAGGCTCTTCCGGGGGCACTTTCGTGAACGGCCCCTCCGTGCAAGAGATGTCGAACAGCATCGGGACTGCCGCGACGCTTCTTGTCGCCGTCGGCAGCGTGACGCTCGAGGAAGTCGCAACCGCGCGCGCCGAAATGGGCGCGATGTGCACCAGGCTGGCTGCCACCCTTCGCAAAGACGACCATCTCGCCGCCCTTTGGGAGGAAATCGAAGTCCAGAAGAACCCGTCCATCTCCGACCAGGACTTCTGCGCCTCCGAGGTCAGGTTTCACCGCGTGATCGTGGAGGCCGTGGGCAACCGGCTGCTGGACTTCCTGATGAATGCCGTGGTTGAGGCGCTGCTGCCCGTAAGCAACATGATCATCTTCCGGGTGCGCGACCGGCGGATCATCGTTGGTCTGCACGAACGTATCGTGCAGGCGCTCGAGAAGGGAGATGCGGGCTCCGCGGTCGCGGGGGTGAATGACCTGATGGCCTATACCCGGGAGCGCTACGCTGCCGCCGACAAGGCGCGCCAGGCGCACATCCTCGCCAAGCAGGCGGATAAGGGCGAGTCGGTGACGTTCCTTGAAGGACCGGCTTCTTGACGGCCGGTACCTTTCGCGCTCTCGTCGCCAGGGATGCGCCGGACGGGCAGTCCGTCGGGCTGGAGCGGCTTTCCGACGACGATCTGCCTGAGGGGGACGTGGTCGTCGACGTCGCCTACTCGTCGCTAAACTACAAGGATGGACTGGCCCTGAAGGGGCTGAACGGCATCCTTCGCCACCGCCCGATCATCCCGGGGATTGACCTCGCGGGCACCGTCGCGGCATCCACCGACTCCCGGTTCGGCCCCGGAGACGAGGTGGTCCTGACCGGCTGGGGGGTCGGAGAGAAGCACTCGGGCGGTTTCTCCGAGCGCGCACGGTTACGCGGCGAGTGGCTCACCACGCTGCCAAGCTCTCTTAGCTCGCGAAGCGCGATGGCGATCGGCACGGCCGGATTGACAGCGATGCTGTGCGTCCTTGCGCTGGAACGGTACGGGATCGAGCCTGGCGGCGAAGTCGTTGTAACCGGCGCTGCCGGAGGCGTAGGCAGCGTTTCCATTCTGCTCCTGTCGCGCCTCGGCTATCGCGTGACCGCGGCAACCGGGCGTGCGGAACTTGAGCCATTCTTGCGCTCCCTCGGTGCATCTTCGCTCGTTGCACGCGCCGACCTCCAGTCTGCAGGCAGGCCGCTACAGAAAGAACGATGGGACGCTGGCGTCGACACCGTTGGCGGAACGGTGCTTGCCAACGTCCTCACGTCAATCCGCTATGGCGGGGCGGTCGCGGCGTGCGGTCTGGCTGGCGGGAGCGACCTGCCCGCAACGGTTTTCCCTTTCATTCTGCGGAACGTCGCGCTGCTTGGCGTCGATTCCGTTCACTGCCCGATGAAGCTGAGGGACAAAGCCTGGGGGCGGCTTTCCGAGCTGGTGACCGAGGCGGACACGGAGCATCTTTCAAGAGAGGTCACGTTGGAGCAACTTCCGGATCTCGCGGATGCAATCCTTCGAGGCGATGTGCAGGGGCGGATATTGGTACGAGTTCGAACCTAAATCGGTGCGTATGTTGGCCGATTGATGGGAGCCGCGGGAACTCCACTAGACCGCCTCAGCTCCTAGAAGATCCTCCGAAAGACGCCTTGCGATGAACCGCAAGGAGCGGCGCCACCGGCGATGAGCGGTGGCTCGGCTGATGCCGAAGCGCCAGCAGATCAGCTTCCAACGGGCGCCTTCAATGCGCGCGAGGACGATGCCCGCGTCATCGGAATCGAGCCAGCTGAGCCATAACAGCGCCTCCGCCGCTTCGACGACGACCGTGTCGCATGCCGCTTTCACCACTATGACCCCTATGATCCCTATGCGTTCGGCACCTGGCACGAACTCAGTGTCGGAGTTAGGCAGCCCATCCCGCAGCGCCACCGCTTTGCGTAGCCGCTCCTCGACGCGGGTCGGGGTCCATTCATCCATCGGACGTATCCGTGACGATCTTCCGAAGCGCCTCAGTCTCCTCCTTCGCCTGTTTCTCCGCCTCCTCCCGCCGCAGACCGCCGTCGTACTCCATGATCCCGGCCCGCTCGTCGAACAGCGCCTGCCAGTCCTCCTCCGTCCAGGCTGCGACTTCGCGCAGGTACGCCATGATCGCCGGCTTCTCGCGGAGGAGACCTTCGAGCAGGTGATCGTCCGGCCGCTCCGGGGCCGAGAGCACCAGCCGCGTCCCGTCGACCTTGATCGTGATCCCGGCGGCGACGGCGGACGCGATGGCGGTGGCCGCGGTCATTCGACCACCTCCGTCCATCCCGCATCCGGATTCGGAACGGGGGGCTTTTCGGGGTCGTCCGTTCGTTCCATTCGATACGTGGCAGCGCCCCAGTGGCCTGCGGCCGCCTGCCGATTGAGCACAAGCCCCGCGATCCTCGTGCCGGCGAGCTTCCCGAACTGGGAGGCGACGTACTGCCGGCCGCGTCCCTGCGGGTCGACAAGGCGGACGACCTGCTCGTCGAGATCGCGCAAAGCCTGGCGCTGGCAAGGAGATCGGAGCGGACCGAGAAGTTGTTGAGGTTGTCGAGGAACAGCATCGGGCTGCCGCCCATCAACTCCGCCGAGATCCGCTTCTCCATCTCCTCGTGGCTCGATCCGCCGGTGACCGCGTGCGGCTCGCGCCCGAAGGCGACGACCGACATGCAGCGTGCCAGGAGCCCCTTGCCGGCGCCGGCGCCGGACACCGAAGCGGCCCGGACCAGGACGCCAGGCGCCAGCGGCAGGCTCGGGCGGCAGAC
>CAZPCC010000081.1:0-5982 GCA_964584905.1 uncultured Gemmatimonadaceae bacterium
AAGGATGGCCGCGATAGGACGGTGCCGCGTGTACGGGTCCTATCGCCGGTCCGTATGCCGTCAGGGTTCCGCGGAATGATCCCGCAGCAGTTGCGCGATGTCGGGGTGTCCGAAGTGTTCCGCCCAGCCCAATGCGTCCCCGTCGTGCTTACTGTCGCGGACCCTCGGGTCGGCGCCGGCCGCAAGGAGCCGCTGCACCACTTCCGCGCTGCCTCCCCAGGCCGCCAGATGCAGAGGAGTCACCTCGGCGTCAAAGTGCGCCCACATCGCGTTGGCGTCCGCACCATGATCGAGAAGCCATTTCACCGCGCTCGCACTGCCCCGTTTGGCCATCAGATGCAGCGCGCCCGCGTTCAAACCGCTTCGTTCGCCATCGCCTTCATGCAGTAGACGCTCGGCGGAATCCCAATCGCCTAGTGCCAGGGCGCTGAGCAGGTCCGTGTTGCCGCCGCGGGCGAGCGATTGAATCACGTCTCTGTTGACGTCTGGAGACATCGCATACATCACCGCCGGATATCCCGAGTCGTCTCTTCCTGACTCATCCGCGCCTAACTCCAGCAGCAGCTCCACCATCTCCGCGCGGTTCATCTGCACGGCAAAGTGAAGCGGCCGCTGGTGCCCTTCGTTGCGACTCATTGCTCTACTCAGCGCAAGCGGGTCAGCCGCCACGATGCGCCGAACCTCGCCGGCGAAGTTCATCGCGATCGCCGAGAAGATGTGGTGCCGCGCCCCACGGCTGACGAGGAAATCGGCGACGGCGCGGTGCGCTGCATCATCGCAACCCTCCCAGCACGTTGCCCAACCGATGACCTCCAGCTCGTGGTCGTCACCGTGTCCGACCACGTCGCCGCCGGCCTCCGCCAGCCGTCGCACCACATCAAGGTGGCCGGCTGCCGCCGCCCAGTGCATTGGGTAGGTGTTGTCGCCCTTTTCGCGCGCGTTCACGTCCAGCCCGCGCGCGAGAAGAAGATCCACCGCGGCCAGGTGCCCGTTATGCGCCGCCAGATGCAGCAGAGTGTGCTCGTAAGGCCTGTTGCGCGCGTTCAGCTTGGCGGGATGCTCGTCGAGCAATGCGGCGAGGCGGTTCGCATCGCCGCTCCTGGCGGCCTCGAACAGCTGACCCTCGACGGTCAGCGTATCGACGTGCGCCTTTAGCGCGCGCCAGCTCGGAAATCCGTACCTTCTGGCAAGCTCGAACTGTGCAGCGGCAAGTCGAGCAGCGGGATCAGTACGGCGCAGCTCCTCGAGTCGCCGCTTGGCCTGCTTGCGGAGCCAGTCCAGGCTGGGATTGTCGGGAAGTGCGAGCGGATCGGATGCGGACCCAGGGGCCTGTGCGGACATGCGATACCTCCATTCCTTTGAGAGGGCGTGAGCCCTTCAGCCGCCCGGTGTCCGCATTGTGGGGCGAGGAATAGAAGTCTTTGTCGAAAGGCAGGGGTGGGTTGAACCCTTTACGCGGACCGTTGGCCGCCCCACGCGGCGCTCCCTGAACGCTACGTCCGCTCGGCAGCTTCGACAAGAGAGGCCGCGCAGCTCCGGAAGGAATCCGGATCCTGGAATCCTTTTGCAGCTCGCTGCGTAAGGACGAGGCTGCCGGAAGGGCACCAATGCTCCACTGCCGTGACCCACGCGGCTTGATTGACGCCGCTCGGCGGCCTAACCTTTCGCTGCGTTTTGCAGGCACTCGGCCAGCAGACTCACGACTCGGCCTGCTGCCCGCGGTGGCTGTTTAGAGCCAGGCAGCGGTTTGAAGAGTGTGATGCGACTCCACTTAGCAGGTGCGCGATGTTCAAAAGGGCTTCTACCAAAGACAACGAGTGAGGGCGCTGTCGCCATGAAGCCCTGCGAGCTTAGTGCATGAGCGAGTCTCTGCAGGAGCGCGTGGTGGCCGCCATTGGCCATCAATACGAGATCGAGAGCGAGATTGGGCGCGGCGGCATGTCGGTCGTCTATCGTGCCCGCGATCTCCGGCTCAACCGTCCGGTCGCGGTGAAGGTGCTGCCCCCTGAGCTTGCGTACGATCCGGCGATCCGCACTCGCTTCACGCGAGAGGCGCAGACATCGGCGCAGCTCTCGCACGCGCACATAGTGCCGATCTACGACGTGGGTGAGCAGAACGGCATCGCCTATTTCGTGATGGCCCTGATCACCGCCGGCAATCTGGCAACGCTTCTGGGACATGAGCCACGCCAACCGATCGATGAGGTGCGCCGGTTTCTGTTCGAGATCGCGGACGCGCTCTCCTATGCCCATCTTCGCGGGGTCATCCATCGCGACATCAAGCCCGACAACGTTCTCCTCGAAGAAGACAGCGGGCGGGCGCTCGTCACCGACTTCGGGATCGCGCGAGCTATTGCCGCGGGTACCCGTCTTACGGTGACAGGCAACGCGATAGGCACTCCGACTTACATGTCGCCAGAGCAGGCCATGGGCGAGCGTGAGATCGACGGCCGCAGCGACATCTACTCGCTAGGCGTGATCGGGTATCAGATGCTCACCGGGCGGGTTCCGTTTGCCGCTGGTAACTCGATGGCTTTACTGCTCAAGCACGTTTCCGAGCGGCCGCGCCCGATCGCCGAACTGCGTCCAGAGACGCCGAAGGCGTTGCGGGATGTGGTCGACCGTGCACTGATGAAGGCGCCGGAGGATCGCTGGCCTAGCGCGGCGGCGCTCCGCGATGCCCTCATCTCGGACAGGGGGCCCGCCGCCTCCTGGCGCTCGGAACGCCGGGAGCCGGTGCGCTATTCGTCGCCCATCCCCGACAACGCGCGCCGGGAGAAGCTTCGCGAAAGTGCATCCGCGGATCCGCGCGTTGCGTCGCCCCGCCGCGGCTTACCGGCCGTGGAGAGCCGCTCGAGTCTGCCGGCGAATCACGGGCAGCGTGGCACGATAGTCATGGAGCCCGAGCACCTTGCCTCACTAACGCCTGAGCAGCGTGCCGATCTCCGGCTGTGGCACGGCCGCGTGAACCTGCTCGATCGCATAAGAGCCGCGCGCGGCTACCTGCTGCTGACGGTTGGCGCGGTGGGGTTGGGCTTTGGAGGACTAGCCGGCGCCGGGGAAGTTCCGCCTCTCATATTTGGGCCGGTCGTTTCAGTGTACATGTCCATGAAAATGTGGCGCCGGGGAAAATCGCTTCGCGCGAGTGGCCTGAAATTGCGGCGCGTGTTCCTGTCGCCTAGATCGCGGTGGGTGCTTCCCAAGCCACCTCCCGTGCCGACCGAGCAGCAGCTGGCAAAGCTCGTCTCACGCGAGATACTCGACAGCTCGCAAGGCGCCGCTGTTCGCCGCGCTGCGGAGGACAGGCTTGCAATTCTGGCGATCGTTGCCAGTCTGCCCAAGCCGGACCGCGCGCTGCTTCCCGACATAGAGCCGACCGTCAATGCACTGGTCGATCGCGTCGCGCACCTGGCGAAGATGTACCACCGGCTGGATCAGAGCATCGACCCTCGAATGATCGATGAGCTGGATGAGCGGATCCCGCGCGTGGAGCAGGAGAGCGAAAGCAGGTCCGGGGAAGGGCAGCGGCGACTCGGTCTGCTCCGCCGCCAGCGGAGCACGCTGGCGGAGCTCTCGGAGCGGCGCGCCGAAATCGCGCGCCAGCTCGACAATGCCGGACTTGCGCTAGGCAATCTTCGTCTGGACCTGATCAAGTTCCGCTCGTCGGGGCTCCAGTCGGCGCTCGCCGATGTGTCGACGGCGACTCAGGAGGCGCGAGCGCTATCGCGCGAGATCAGCGTGGTGCTGGACGCAGCCGCGGAAGTGAAGGAGCTTTAGTCCGTTTGGAGTGGCGCTAACCCGGCGAGAGATATGTCAGGTTTTGAGAACAGCGGATGGATAGCGGCGGTAGCCGGTCTGCTGGAGCTGGGGCTTCTGCTCGGCGCGGTATATCTGACCGCATATCAGTTCAGTCGTACGCGGGCATCGGCGTACATCGAGCGATTCAACGGCCGTGACATGCTCGAGAGCCGGGTAGCCGTCGATCGGTGGTTGCGCGACCACCAAACGACCTCGGCGCGTCTCGAAGCGCTCGAGAACGATCCGCACCTTCTTACCCAGGTGCGGCAGTTCGCCAACCTCTTTCAGGAGTTGGGCGCCGCTTACCAGTTTCGCGTCGTGCACAGAAAGACGGTGGGCATCCTGTTCGATGCACTGGTGGTGATGTACTGGGAGCAGCTCCGTTTCTGGATCTACGACTATCGCGCGCGATTGAGCCCGACGCTGTACGCGCGCTTCGAGCATCTTTATCGGCAAATGCACCGGCAGTTGCGGTCGTCGGAACGCAACGTCGAGTATGTAGTCGGATACGGATCGCTGATGGATCCGGCGAGCGTGTCGGCGGCGCTGGGGCGCGCTGTTTCGCCGGACGAGCTGATTCCGGTTACGCTGAATGGATTCAAGCGCAGCTGGTCGATAGGGGAACAGGTTCGGATCGGAACCAGCGAGCGCTCCACGACAGCCGCGTTCCTCGATCTGATCCGCGAGCCGGCCTCGAAGACGCGGGCGGCGATGTTTCAGGCGAGCAGCTCCGAGGTTCAACGCCTGGTCGTGCGCGAGCGAAACTACAACAAGCAGGATGTCTCTGGCGATGTCCGGCTCACCGGTGGCCGATCGCTTCATTCGAACGCGGTCGCGTGGTGTTTCCTTGGGAAGGAAGGCCACCGCCTTGGGACGCAGGCAGGCAACGTCGTGATTCTGGAGAGCTACCTCGCGCGAGTCAGTTCCGGCGCGGCGAGAATCGATCCCGAGTTGGCCGACGAGGTGAGCACGGCGGCGCGGATGTCGGATTTCGGCGTCGCGTCCGGCGCGTATCGCTTCGTCGACCCCGCGCAAGCGGCGCTCGTCTGAGGATCCCAGCCGGCCCACCTTGACGTAATCACCCGAAGGACGCATGATGATGGCGGGCGACGATCCGCGCCCAACCTCTCGAGACTCCGCCCCAGCCGGAGTCCTTTTGTGAGGCAAAGGGGGGCACACTCCCGGATGCGTATCGTCGGTCCTTTGCGTCACCATGGCGCGCTGCTGGGGGGTGGCCCGTGGTGCATCCAAAGGAGACATGACGATGCCCCGCCAGAAAGACCTCAAGCGCCTCGTTCGCGCTCGCATGACCAGGACGGGTGAAGCGTACACCGCCGCCCGCGCGCAAGTCGTTAGGAAGCCCAGAGCCGGGAAAGCCTCGCCTGACGATGATGCCACGGTCGCCCGCCCCACCCGAACCGCCGCACCCAAGCCGGAAGACTACGCCACGCTGGCCGGAACCAGTGATGCGACCCTGAAGGAGAAGACGGGCTGCACCTGGGAGCGATGGGTAACCGCTCTCGACGGGCAGGGCGCCGAAAAGATGTCGCACCGCGACATCGCCGCGCTCGTTCACTCCAAGTACAAGATCGGAGGATGGTGGTCGCAGGCGGTCACCGTCGGATACGAGCGCATAAAGGGGTTGCGCGCGCGCGGGCAGCGGCTTGATGGCAGCTACGAAGCGAGCAAGTCGCGGACGTTCGATGTGCCGATAGCAATTCTGTTCGAGGCCTGGGCGGAT
The DNA here is from genome assembly GCA_964584905.1 of uncultured Gemmatimonadaceae bacterium. Taxonomy (GTDB): domain Bacteria; phylum Gemmatimonadota; class Gemmatimonadetes; order Gemmatimonadales; family Gemmatimonadaceae; genus JALZIF01. The sequence goes on from CAZPCC010000081.1 coordinate 5,540, forward strand.
TCGAAACTGCGCCGGCGCTGGTTGAGTGGCGAAGGCGTGAAGGTGCGCACCGCAACCGCGCCGAAATCGATGAGGTTAGGCTGGACCGATGGAAGTATCGTTGCGGTCTGGTTCACGGCGAAGGGCGCCGCCCGGAGTTCGGTGGCCCTGGCGCACACCAAGCTTCCCGACCGCGAGACTGCGGAACGTCTCAAGCAGTACTGGTCCGAGCGGCTCGACGCCCTCGGAGAGTTGCTGGCCAGGCAAAGAACCCCGTCCGGATAGGTTCAATGGGGAATCGGCAACTACCAATCAGGGATCTACTGGAATCGGATGGATCCGCATCGCGCTCCAGCGTGAGGCGGCAGGACATTTGAGGAGAATCCCGTGCACCGCAAACAGTCGATCGTTCTTGCCCTGGTCATTTCGGCTCTGCTGCCACTCGCGCAGCCTGTGGCTGCTCA
>CAZPCC010000082.1:0-1861 GCA_964584905.1 uncultured Gemmatimonadaceae bacterium
TGTCGTCTCCGAGTGTCCCCTCGCGCGTGACCACATCATTCAGGGGATGGAGCGCTTGAATGAAGGAACGCCCCCCGCTGTCGAGCCGGCGCAGCACCCGGTCCAGTTGCTCGCGCGCGCTTACGGGCTTTGAGGCGCGGCCGCAGACGATGAACGAATGGAGGAGCACGCGGTGACCAAGCGACAGATCACGCGGGACGATATCATGCCACTCGACGAGTACGAGCGCGTGCGCGACGAGCGCCGCCGCGTCATCACGTCGATGAAGAAGAATCGGCGCGTTTCGGTCGGGCCGGACGTCACGTTCTACTTCGAGAACTACGCCAGCATGTGGCACCAGATCCACGAGATGTTGCGCATCGAGAAGGGCGGCGAGGCTCAGATCGAGGACGAGTTGCGCGCCTACAATCCGCTGATCCCGGACGGTCACACCCTGGTGGCGACGATGATGATCGAGATTGAGGAGCCGGCGCGCCGTGCCCGTGTCCTGGCGGAACTCGGCGGGATCGAGGACGGTGTGACGCTTGAGTTTGGCGGGAAAAGCGTGCGTGCCGTGCCCGAGGGCGACGTGGAACGAACAACGGCGGAAGGCAAGACCTCATCGGTTCACTTCCTCAAGTTTCCGTTCACGCCGGAGCATACGAAGGCGTTCACCGCGTCAGACGCGCGGGTCGTTCTGGCGATTTCCCACTCCAAGTACGACCACATGTCGGCGCTGCCGCCATCCGTGGTCGCCGAATTGTCGCGAGATCTCGAATAGCGCCCAATACCATGGTCCAATACCGTGGCCCGGCACTGTCACTTGGCACGACGGGCTTGCGCTTGAACCGGCCCACCTGCCGCTACCGAACGACCTCGCCCGGATAGGTGCCCCAGAACCCCTTGCGTTCAAGCCAGCCTTCCCGGCTTCCGATCCGCACCCGGCAGAACGGTCCCTCATCGGGACACCCGACAAGATGTCCGACCACGCCGGCTTCGGCGCGTACCAGGACCGGGCTGGATGCAGCGGGTGCGGCAAGAATGCTTCGGGCGTCTCCCACCACGATAATGCTCCGCCGCCCGCTCAGCATGTTCTTGTGGACCCAGCCTTCGTCGCCCTGCCAGTCACGAATTTTTCGCCAGTTCCGGTACTCCGCAATGATCTCGATCGGCAGCAACTGACGGCGATAGATCCAGGTGACCGGATACTGCGTTCCCGGTCCGGTGCGCAGGTTGACTTCATCCGAGCGCAGGCTGACGAAGCGCGGCAGCGGCAGGCCGCTGCCCTCGGTTGCCGCTGCGGCGGGAAGTCCCTCGCCGAGCGCGAACACGACGATGAGGATGACGAGCCAAAGGTGCAAACGTGGCCTCATCTGCGCGATTCAATGCTCCAAACAGGGGGTACAACACCTTGTGCATTTAACAAGCGACGACACGCGAAATCAAGCCGGACGCCCGGGTGCTGGGTTTGCTTCGGGTCAAGCATGGGCCAACCCTGGACAGCGCGGCGCTCAGATGCTATCGCCGATTGCTGGCAAAGTCCCGGGCGAGGAGCGCGATGGCGAAGGAAAAACCGGTGGTCGTGGTGACCCGGAAGCTTCCTGACGCGATTGAAACGCGAATGATGGAGCTTTTTGACGTCCGCCTCAATCTGCGCGACGAGCCCTACTCTTCGGCACAGCTTGGCGAGGCGATGAGCACCGCTGATGTGCTGGTGCCGACGGTGACCGACCGAATCGACAAGCAACGTATCGGTGCCGCCGGCGAGCGGCTGAAGCTGATCGCCAACTACGGGACCGGAGTGGATCATATTGATCTCAAGGCCGCTCGGGCGCGATCGATCCTCGTCACCAACACGCCCGACGTCCTTACCGAGGATACC
>CAZPCC010000083.1:0-5128 GCA_964584905.1 uncultured Gemmatimonadaceae bacterium
GAGTGGGTAACATGCCGAGTCTGGGTATCGTCCGTGACGGACGGCCGGACCTGCCCGGACCGCTCTCCCAGCTCGGCCTCGGGCGTGACGGTACCTACTACGTCGTGGCCGCGGGCAGGTCGAATCACGCCGGCCCGGGAAAGTGGCTCGAGTTCACCTCCGGCAATTCTGATTTCATCGGAATCGAGGCGGAAAACACCGGCCGCAGCAACGACTTTCCGTGGCCGGCGGTGCAGGTCGATGCCTATCACAGGGGCGTGGCCGCCATTCTGAAGCACGTTGGCCGCGGCGTCGAGTGTTGCGCAGGCCATCGCGAGTGGGCGCTGCCGCGGGGTCGAAAGCCGGACCCCACGCTCGACATGGACGGTTTCCGCTACTCGGTGTCGTCGATCATGGACGGTACGGCGGTTCCGCCAACGCTCATCCCAGCCATCGAGACGGCGCCCCGGGGGAACGGTTCGCCGCGGGCGACGCTTCGTCGAGGATCGACAGGCGCTCTCGTGCGCGAGGTTCAGAAGAAGCTGGAGCTGAAGCAGGATGGCGACTTCGGGGCCATCACCGAAGCCGCTGTCAGGCGGTTTCAACGAAGGAAGGGGTTGGTGGCGGATGGCATAGTCGGACCCAAGGCGTGGAAGGCACTCGACGACCTCGATCGGCGGTAGGTCGTGGGATAACGCGTCGGTGGGACGGTAAACGCTTCGAGCGTACGAGATCCGTTGATTACACGCATTAATCGCACATCCAGGAGGTCCGCAAAATGTCCAACAACGCCAAAGTATGCATCGACCGAATTCTGCCTCGCGACCTGATGCGCCTGCAACCGACCACACGAGGTACCGGCCAGAGTCGTGGCAGGGCACGTGCGATAGCGCCGATCGGGAAGACATGGCCTAACGGCTCCAGGCTGAAGGTGCGTTTCATCGGAGGAACGGAAGCGCAGAAGCAGACGGCGCGCTCGCAGGCCAAGTGGTGGAGCGACGTCGCCAACATCGCCTTCGATTTCGGAAATGCCCCTAACGCAGAGCTTCGCATCGCGTTCGATTCGAACGATGGAGCCTGGTCATACATCGGCACCGATTGCAGCCAGATCCCGCTGAACGAGCCGACGATGAATCTCGGCTTTCTGGATGGCGGCACCGCCGCGCACGAGTTCGGCCACGCGATAGGGCTCGCCCACGAGCATCAGAGCCCGAGTGGCGGCATCGAGTGGAAGGAGGACGTGGTAATCAGCGCGATGGCGGGATCGCCCAACTTCTGGGACGAGGCGACGACCCGGCACAACATCCTGCGCAAGTACCGGGTCGATCAGATCAAGGGAACGCAGTTCGACGGTAAGTCGATCATGCTCTACTTTTTCCCGGGCTCCTGGACCGTCTCCGGAATCGGAACGAATGCCAACGAGATCCTCTCGCACCTGGACCAGCAGTTCATCGCCGGCGAGAAGATGTACCCCAAGAAAGGACCGACCGTATCGAGCGCAACCGTTCTCGAGGTCGGCGCCAAGCGCCGCACACCCGCTTCGATTGGAAAGTTCGGGGAAGAAGACCTGTTCCGCTTCACCGTCAAGTCGGAGGGCGTCCACGTAATCGACACGCGCGGGCCGACCGACGTCGTAATGAAACTCTTCGGCCCTGACAACCCCACGGCCTTAATAGCAGAGGACGATGATTCCGGCGTGGGTACCAACGCGCGGATCACGCTGCCGCTGATCGCCGGTGAGTATGTCGCCCAGGTGCGCCATTACAACAGGGCGAGCGGCATGGGCAAGTATACGATGAAGGTTCGTAAGGCTTGAGAGGGTCGTTGTAACTCGATGCCTGTCTTCGCGTGATGGACGAACATCACCACGCGCGAAGACAAATGTCGTCTCAACGCTGTCGCCAGCGCCAGGGCCAAGGTCTCAGTAATTAATAGTGAACGTGAAGCTCCGCTGCGCCATCTGTGCAACGCGTTTTCCGCGGTGCCGCGCTGGCACGTATCGTCCTCGACGAAGCGCCGCCTGCACGTTAGGTACGAAGCCGGGATTCGTTGCAGCAAGAATGCGTATGGATGCCGGCTCTACACATCCAGCCGTATTGACGATGAACTGCACGATGACCTCGCCTTGAATGCCTGCCTCGCGGAGCTCCGGCGGGTACGCCGGATAGGCGCTCGATGCGCTTGCCATTGCCGGTACATCGACGTCGCCAGGCCCCACGTACACGGTATCGGCCGCGATGGCCGTGTCGGGACAAACAGGCACGCCGAAAGGCCGCACGAGTTCCTGCTCGGCTCTGTCGCGTTCGATGCGCCGAGTCAGTTCAGAAACGTTACGCGGCGCACACGCGAGCGCAGTGCCGGCCAGGAGTGCGGGGACGAGAAAGCGCAGGGCATCGGAGGACCGAGCGTACGTGCGGCCTTCGAGGTTCACCCCACCAACCCCCGCAGCACGTACTGCAATATCCCACCGTTCCGATAATACGTCGCCTCTTCGGGCGTATCCACCCTGGACCTGACATTGAACGTCTTGACCGTCCCGTCAGGCGATACCGCCCGGACACGGAGGACCGCCCGAGGCTTCATTCCATCGCCAACCCCTTCGATGTCGAAGGTTTCAAACCCCTTCAACCCTAACGATGAGCGCGTTGCCCCGTCCATGAACTCCAGCGGCAACACCCCCATTCCCACCAGATTCGACCGGTGAATGCGCTCGAACGACTCCGCGATCACCGCCCGGACACCGAGCAGCAGAGTCCCCTTCGCCGCCCAATCGCGCGATGACCCCGTGCCATACTCCTTGCCCGCTATGACGACGAGCGGCGTGCCCGAGGCGATGTAGGACATAGCGGCATCGTAGATAGGCACGGGCTTCGAATCGGGCGATGTCTGGGTCCAGCCGCCTTCCGTCCCCGGCGCCAGCTCGTTCCGCAGCCGGATGTTCGCGAACGTCCCCCGCATCATCACCTCGTGGTTCCCTCGCCGCGATCCATAGGAGTTGAATTCGCGAGTCGTGACGCCCTGATCAATCAACCACTTGCCGGCGGGACTGGAGGCGGGGATGGACCCGGCCGGCGAGATGTGATCCGTCGTAATGGAATCGCCCAGCAGTGCGAGGCAGCGCGCGCCGGTTATCGGCTGCACCGATGGTACATCCCGCGTCATGCCTTCGAAGAACGGCGGATTCTTGACGTAGGTAGAGTCGTCCTGCCAAGCATACGTCTGCCCCTCCGGCACGTCGAGCGCGCGCCATTGCTCATCGCCATCGAAGACGTTGGCATACTGCTTCTCGAACATCTCGCTCTTCACCGCCTTCAGGATCAGGTCCTGTACCTCGGTCGGACTCGGCCATATGTCGCGCAGGAACACCGGGCCGTCGGTTCCCACACCTAACGGCTCGGTCATCAGATCGATGTCCATTCGGCCGGCCAGTGCGTACGCCACGACCAGCGGCGGCGAAGCGAGGTAGTTGAAGCGCGTCAGTGAGTTGATCCGGCCCTCGAAGTTGCGGTTGCCCGACAGCACTGACGCCACGATCAGCTTGTGTTCCTCGATCGCTTCTGCGACGGGGGGAGGCAGCGGGCCGGAGTTCCCGATGCAGGTGGTGCATCCGTAGCCGACGAGATTGAAGCCGAGGGTGTCGAGCGCCTCCTGCACGCCAGCCTTGGCATAGTAGTCGGTTACGACCTTTGATCCCGGCGCCAGGCTCGTTTTCACCCAGGGTTTGGTTCGAAGTCCCTTCTCAACGGCCTTTTGTGCCAGAATGCCGGCGCCAAGCATGACGCTGGGATTGGATGTGTTGGTGCAGCTCGTTATGGCGGCGATCACGACGGATCCATGGCGCAGCGTGACCGTCTGTCCATCCATCTCGACCTTGACGCCACCATGTGCGTGCGTCTGATCCTCCTGCTCGAGCGCGATCGCCGCTGCGGCAAGCTCCGGTTCCGCCGATACGGCCTGTGCCCGTTTCATCGCCGCCGCCGCGGCTGGCGTACCAGCGCGGGCGAGCTCTAACGTGCTCGCCTCGCGGAACATCGCCTTTGCCTTGCGAAGGGGCACGCGATCCTGCGGCCGCTTGGGGCCCGCCAGACTCGGCTCGACCGTACCCAGGTCCAGCTCCAGCGTGTCGGCGAAGATCGGATCGGGCGTCTCGTCGGTGCGGAACAGGCCCTGCGCCTTGCAGTACGCCTCGACGAGCTTCACGTGATGCTCGCTCCGCCCGGTGAATCGCAGATACTTGAGCGTTTCGGCGTCGCAGGGAAAGAAGCCGACCGTCGCACCGTACTCCGGCGACATGTTCCCGATGGTCGCGCGGTCGGCGAGCGACAGGTTCGACAGGCCGGCGCCGTAAAACTCCACGAACTTTCCGACGACTTTCTTGGCGCGCAGCATCTGTGTCACAGTCAGGACGAGGTCGGTCGCCGTCGCGCCGGCGGGCAGCTTGCCGTGCAGCTTGAAGCCGATCACCTCGGGCACGAGCATCGAGAGCGGCTGTCCGAGCATCGCCGCTTCGGCTTCAATGCCGCCGACGCCCCAGCCTAACACCCCCAACCCGTTGATCATCGTCGTGTGCGAATCGGTACCGACGAGAGTGTCGGGATAGGCGACCTTCTCACCGTGTTCCTCCCCGGCAAACACGGTGCGGCCAAGGTACTCGAGGTTGACCTGATGGCAGATCCCGGTGCCTGGCGGTACGACCCGGAAGTTGTCGAACGCGTACTGGCCCCACCGGAGGAAGACATAGCGCTCGTGGTTGCGCTCGAACTCGCGCTCCACGTTGATCAGAAAGGCCGCGTCGCTGCCATACTCATCGACCTGAACCGAGTGATCGATCACCAGATCCACCGGCTGCAGCGGGTTGATCTGCTTGGGATCGCCGCCGAGCCTGACGATGGCATCGCGCATGGCGGCGAGGTCGACGACGGCCGGTACACCGGTGAAGTCCTGGAGCAGTACCCGCGCGGTGCGAAAGGCGATCTCCTGCTGACAGCCGGCGCGCGGATCCCACGTCGCCAGCGCCTGAATGTCCTCGCGCTTGACGAAGGCGTCGTCTTCGTTCCGGAGCAGATTCTCGAGCAGAATCTTGAGCGAGAACGGGAGCGATCCGACCGTGCTCCCCTCCACGCCGTCGATGCGGTCCACGCGGTAAATG
>CAZPCC010000084.1:0-5246 GCA_964584905.1 uncultured Gemmatimonadaceae bacterium
AATGTGTGCGTCGATCTAAGACGCTCCTCCCACTGAATCGATGCACACCACCCCTAGTCCCTGATCCCTAGTCCCTAGCCCCTAGCCCCTCCCTCCGCAAACACCACCGTCTTGATGTTGACGAATTCCCGGATGCCGAGCACGCCGAGTTCGCGACCGTATCCCGATCGCTTGACCCCGCCGAATGGCAACCGGGGATCGGACGCAACCATACCGTTCAGAAATACCTGTCCCGCTTCGAGCTCCGCCGCCAATTGCTCGGCCTCCGCGGCGTCGCCCGTCCACGCAGCGGCGCCGAGCCCGAAGCTGGTATCGTTCGCGAGAGCGATCGCCTCACCCAGATTTGCCACGCGGAAGATCGCCGCCACCGGCCCGAACAGCTCCTCCTCGTACGCGGGAGAACCAGGCGCTATGTCGGTGAGCGCAGTAGGAGGAAAGAAGTAGCCAGCGCCCTCGGGAATGGTTCCCCCGATGAGCAGGCGCGCACCTGCGCGCACGGACTCCTCAATCTGCCTCACGAGATCCTCGCGGATCTTCTCCGACGCAAGTGGGCCGATGTCCGTTTCCGCGTGCATTGGATCCCCTACCGTGAGCGCCTCCAGCGCTTCCACGAAGCGGCGGATGAACTCATCTGCTATCGCCTCGTGGATAATGAATCGCTTGGCAGCTATGCACGACTGGCCATTGTTGATGACGCGAGCCTTCACCGCCGTGGCAATCGCGGGCTCGATATCCGCACTCGGCATAACGATGAAAGGATCGCTGCCGCCAAGCTCGAGAACAGTCTTCTTGATTTCATCGCCGGCAATGCTGGCTATGCTCTGCCCTGCCCCCTCACTTCCCGTCAGCGTAGCCGCTGCGACGCGCCTGTCACGCAGGACGCGCTCCACCTCGCCGCTGCCAATGAGCAGTGTCTGGAACACGTCCTCTCCAAACCCGGAGCGGCGAAAGATCTCCTCCAGCGCCAGCGCGCATTGCGGCACGTTGGAGGCGTGCTTGAGAAGTCCCACATTGCCTGCCATGAGTGCCGGAGCGGCAAAGCGCATGGCTTGCCAGAACGGAAAATTCCAGGGCATCACGGCCAGGATCACCCCAAGCGGTTGATAGCGGATCTCGGCCCGCTGCACCGAACCGACGTCCACTTCTTCCGTGGCGAGAAAGCCCTCGGCGTTATGCGCGTAGTAACGACAGGCCGCGGCGCACTTTCGGGCCTCTGCCACCGCCGCGGCCAGCGGCTTGCCCATCTCCATCGTCATCAGCCTCGCCCAGCGTTCATCCTCCCGCTCGAGCAGCTCAGCCGCGCGCACCATCGCCGCCGCTCGCTCACCGAACGAGGTGCGCCGGTGCCGCTCGAACGCCCGCCGCGCCCGCGCAATCCGCTCCTCGATCTCAGCAGGCTCGAGCGCCGCGAACGTCCGCAGCGTCTCGCCGGTCGCCGGGTTATGTGAGCTTATGGCCATGCCACTCGACAAGGGTTGAGGAACGATCTGACAAATACAGAACGCCCGATCGACCAGCCTTACGGCAGTCGCGAATCACGACAGTATCAATAAATCCGAACTTTCTTCGGCGCGACACCAACCGCAGCGGCCGCCAATGCACGCAACGCGCATACGTCCTCCGCGTTCAGTTCCACTGCATGACTGACGCCTGGAGATCGATCGTTACGTGTCGCGCTCGCTGGTAAGCCGCGCCGCATGCTCGCGCCGCCAGGCAGCGATCCGGGCGTGATCCCCGGACAGCAGGACCTCGGGGACCGCATGGCCCCGGTACACCGCCGGACGGGTATAGCTAGGCGCGCTCAATCCCCCTTCCCAATGAGAGTCAGTACGCGCACTCTCGGCGTCCGACATGGCGCCGGGCAACAGACGCACCGTCGCATCGATCACCGCCAGCGCCGCCGGCTCCCCGCCCGACAGCACGAAGTCCCCGAGCGACAGCTCCTCCGTGGCGAGATGGTCTGCCACACGCTGATCCACGTCCTTGTAGTGGCCGCACAGAAGCGTGAGCTCGCTCACCGAGGCGAACCGCACGGCATCGGCGTGCCCAAAGCGACGGCCTCGAGCGGAGAGCAGCACGATCGGGGCGGCGGAACCAATCATGTCTACCGCTTCGAAAAACGGCTCCGGCTTCATCACCATCCCCGGGCCGCCGCCAAATGCATAGTCGTCTACCGTACGGTGCCGGTCGTGGGTGAACGTCCGCAGATCGACGACATGATAGCTCACCGAGCCTGCCGACGCCGCACGCGCCGGAATGCTCAACCCGAGTGGCGTGGTGAAGTACTCGGGAAAAATGGTGACGATGTTGATGCGTAACATGCTCAGTCGAGCAACCCGTCGGGGAGCTCCACTACGATGCGGCGCTCGTCGCGATGAATGTTGCGGACGAAGGGATCGATGAGCGGAATCGCGGTGCGCTTGCCATTGCGATCGACTTCGACCATCAAGCCCTGTGGCAGCTCGTAGTAGTCGAGCACCTCACCCACGGACGTCCCATCGACGAGATCGACGCGCATGCCGACCAGCTCGTGCAGATACGCTTCCGAATCGCCAGGCGGATCTACCTCTTCACCCGGAACGAGAAGGTAGCGGTCACGCCAACGCTCGGCAGAATCGCGGTCACTGAGTCCCTGCAGATGGATCAGCAGTCCATCCTTGAATGGCGAGGCGCTCTCGATCTCGACCGGCACCCCATCGCCGATCCCGCCGTCAGTCGTCCCCCCGAAAACACGACGGCCGGCCGCGAGTATCGCGTCCGGCGCGTCGGTGAGGACTTCAACGACGATGTCGCCGCGGAGGCCATGTGCCCGCCGCACGCGCCCAACGATCAGGTGCGCGGGCGCGTCAGGCATTACGACGCCGAGCCCTCTTCGGGAACGGGAACAGCGCTGTCGGCGCGCTTGGCGGCGACCCGCGCCTCGTGACGCTGCTTGAGGACGCCGGCGCGGCGCAGCAGCGAGCGCACCGTATCGGATGGCTGCGCACCATTGTCCAGCCAGTAGTTGGCGCGGTCGGCTTCCACCGACAGCCCACCCTCCTTCTGACGGGGATAGTAAAGCCCGATGGTCTCAATGAACCGGCCATCGCGCGGACTGCGCGAATCGGCGACCACGATACGATACGTCGGACTTCTCTTCCGCCCACCGCGGCGGAGACGAATACGAACGGACATTCGAGCTACTCCTCTCGTCAGGTGACTGGTCCTGCTCCGGGCTCATCGCGACCGGCGGAGTTTCCGCAAACGGCGCACCCGGTTTCGGGAATCGGGAATCGGGAATGGGGAATCGGAACTTCACTCGATCGATTTACTACCTGCGACGTCGCGATCTGGATCAGAATGAGATCTCGAATGCCCAGAAACGATTCCCGATTCCCTATTCCCGATCAAACTACCTCATCAGTCCTCCCATCATCCCCGGCGGCAGTCCCATTCTACCGCCGCCCCCGGCTCCGCCGCCACCTGCACCGAACTGCTTCATCATTTTCTGCATCTGGCGGAACTGATCCAGTAATTTATTCACTTCGCTCACCGGGCGCCCGGCGCCTTTGGCGATTCTGAGACGGCGCGACCCGTTGATAATGCCTGGGGCGCGGCGTTCCGAGGGCGTCATCGATAATACGATCGCTTCGAGGTGCCGCATGCGGTTCGGGTCGATCTTGGCCTGGGACAGCATCTTCTTGTTGACCCCGGGAAGCATGCCGAGGATCGACTCGAGCGGCCCCAGCTTCTGCATCTGCTTCATCGCGACAAGAAAGTCCTCGAGATCCATCCCATCCTTGCGGACCTTCTTCTCCAGCTTCCTGGCGGCATCTTCATCGAAGTTCTCCTGCGCCTTCTCGACCAGGCTGATGATGTCGCCCATCTGGAGAATGCGGCCTGCCATCCGCTCCGGATGGAACTCCTCCAGCGCGTCCAGCTTCTCGCCGACGCCGATGTACTTGATCGGTTTCTTGGTAATGCCATAGATGGAAAGCGCCGCGCCGCCGCGGGCATCGCCGTCCATCTTGGTCAGAACCACCCCGGTGACGCCTAACGCCTCGTCGAAGCCGGTGGCAATTCGCACCGCATCCTGTCCCGTCATGCCGTCGGCGACGAGCAGAATCTCATCCGGGCGGATCGCCTCCTTCAGCGCCCGGAGCTCGTTCATCATGTCTTCGTCGATCTGCAGCCGCCCGGCGGTATCGACGATGACGACGCGCTCACGCGCGCGGGTCGCCTGATCGATGCCGCGCTTCGCGATGCGCACCACGTCCTTGGAGTCGCGCTCGCTATGCACCGGGATGTCGAGCTGCTTGCCGAGTGTCTCGAGCTGGTCGATGGCGGCCGGCCGATAGACGTCGGCGGCAATCATCCTCGTCGATCGTCCCTCGCCCTTGAGCCGGCGCGCGAGCTTGGCAGCCGTGGTGGTCTTTCCCGACCCCTGGAGACCGACCATCATGATGACTGTCGGCGGAACGGAACTTACGCGCAGTCCCTCGCGTCGCTCGCCGAGCATGTTGGCCAGCTCGTCGTGCACGATCTTGACGAGCTGCTGCCCCGGAGAAACGGTCTTGAGTTGGGAAACGCCGACTGCTCGCTTCTCTACGCGCTCGAGGAATTCGCGTGTGAGCTGGAAGTTGACGTCGGCCTCGAGCAGTACACGACGCACTTCGCGCAGCCCTTCCTTGATGTCGCTCTCGTTGAGGACACCCCGTCCGCGCAGCCTTGTGAAAACGGCGTCGAGCTTTTCGCTGAGTTCGTCGAACATAAGCCTTTAAAGGTAGCAATGAATTGGGGAACGGGGAACGGGAGAGGCTCAGGAGTCGGGAATCGGGAATAGGGAATAGGGAATCGGGGGTCTTCAGGGCTTCTAGTTGGTCGCTCTGGTTTGGTTGGCGCGACTAGCATTGCGAGGTTCATTAGAGGCTGTGCGACCGACGACTGGTTGGCAGTAAAGCCGGAAGACCTGGATCTTGACTCGGGTGCGGGGAATGGCATTGTGAACGCCTATTCCAACTCCCGATTCCCGATTCCCCACCAAAATGCTCCGCGAATTCAAGGCGTTTCTGCTCAAGCAGAACATCCTCGCGCTGGCGCTAGCCGTCGTCGTCGGCACAGCGACCAACGACCTCGTGCAGGCGCTCGTTCGGGCCTTCATAATGCCGATCATCGAGGCGATGACGCCTACGGATGCCTGGCGAGAGGCCACGCTGAATGTCGGTCCGGTCGCCTTTCTCATTGGCGACTTCGCCGCGGCTCTGCTC